>NZ_JBFUHA010000003.1:0-495507 GCF_056402635.1 Sphingomonas sp. P3_C5 | reverse complement strand
TCACCGACGCCGAGCTCGGCCGCCACCTCCTTGCTTTGCAGGCCATCGGCGCAACGCAAGACGATACGGCAGCGCTCCGACAGTGAGCGCGCTACCCGATGGCGCCGAACCTGCCGCTCCAAATAGCTACGCTCATCTGCCGTCAAAATCAGTGGTTCAACAGCCCGACCACGCGCCATCCCGTTCGCTCCCGTCGTTCAGACAGGATCAGTCTACAATGTAACTTACTTCAGTTCCAGGTGACTAGCGCTGCAGCCCGTGCAGCTCGCGGTGATCACCCCAGATTTTGCCCAGCAGCGCTTGCGGGCTGAACGGCTCGACAACCTTGCGCACCACGTCGGGCTTGATCGTACCGTCGGCAATCAACGCGCGAACGTCCACCAGCCGCTTGGCCAGTTCCTCAATCTGATCGGTTCCGCGCGGCACCAGATAGCCGCTCACACTGTCGAGTACGACCGGCTCCAGCTGCGGCAGGTGCAGCGCAACGACGGGCCGGCCGGAGCTCAGCATCTCCATGACGAAGCGGGGCATGCCCTCGAATTCGGAGGTCAGGATGCCGACATGCACGTCCCGCATCAACGCGGCCACCTCGGCGCTTGATTTGCTGCCATGGCAGGTCGTGATGTCGCGGATCGCGGCGAATTCGGGGAACTGCTCGACGTCCCCATCCCCGACATAATGGAACCGGACATTCCCGCTGAGCTGCTGCGCTGCGGCGACGACGGAGAACATGATGTCGGGTCGTTTGAACCTGTCCATCCGGCCCGCATAGAGAATATCGAGCGTGTCGCCCGCCTTGAGCGGTGTCGGCGCGAAGGTCTCGGTGTTCGCCCAGGTCGTCAGCGTATCGAATTTCTTCCGGAGCATCGGATAACGCCGTTTGAACATCGCGGTCAGGTCCGGGTTGACCGCGTAGAATTTCTTGCCGGTCAGTGCGGCGGCGAGATCGGCCGCGTCACGGATATACCAATATTTGCCGAGCACGCTGCTCTGCTGCTGGCCCTTGCCGCCCCAGACATGAAGCATGGGAATAACCGGCACGCCCATGGTCCAGATGATCGGCGCATATTCGGAGCGATGCACTTCGGCGGAATAATTGCCGTCGCGCAGGATTTTGCGGATTTTGCCCCAGTTCTTCATCAACAGGCGTGCAAATGTCATGGTTTCAGAACGGGTTATCGTTCCGGTATAATTGTTCACCGAGTTTTCGAGGAAATACAGCGGGAGGAATTTGACCCGCCGGCCCCGGAATTCGATTTCCGTGATTTCGCCGATTGTCAGATCGCCGATCTCATCGGCGCCGATGAACAGGATGTCCATGTCGTCGGGATGGTAGAAGATATAGTCGCGAAAATAGGTCTCGATCCCGCCGACCTTTGAGCCGCGCGGATCGGCGCTGTTGAAAAGCGCAACATTGTATCTGCCGGTTTTGTTCGAGCCATTTGTCAGCAAAGCCAAAATCCCCAATTTTGTACCTATGCCGGTCGCGCCGGCCCTATCCTCAAATGCGTCCACGTCAGCAAGTAAAAAGCCAGATTGGCGGCCTAGGTTTGGCTCGCCGAACCTCCTGCCCGCAGCCGCCGTGATTGCAGCAAATTATTGATTTCGCGAGCATAACAGAGCCCAAGTACAATAACATAGGTCACGCCACCCACCGCGATGCGCAACGCCAATCCCCATATGTCGTGATCGACCCGTACCGCCAAAACCGCCAAGGCCATCGCAGCCGCGGCCAGGCTGACACGGGCCATCGCTGACCACGGCATGATCAATCCGACACCCCGCGCCATAACAAAAGTAGCCAGCATGCTTGTGGCGGAGGTGCCGGCGAGCGCAATTGCGCCGCCGACCGGCCCCACGAGCGGCACGATGACCACCACGAGAACCACAGCAATCACGGCCTCGATTACCGCGACGGTGGCGATGGGGTGCGTTTGGCCGTCAAGCAGGAAGAACTGATTCAGGAAATGCTGGCGAAAGCAGATGAACCCGCCCGCCAGGAGGGACCAGAGCATGATCGGTCCCACGGGGCCGCTCATTTGCCGGGAGACCAGCAGGTGCAGCACATCATAGGAGATCACGGCGAGCCCGACCAGCGATGCCGCAAGGATCGCGAACAGCAGCGCACCGTTGGCGGCGATCTGGCGCCGGGCTGCATCCATGTCACCAGCATTGGCCAGTCGTACGACAAGCGGAAAAGCGGCAGCGGTCACGATCATCGTGGAGACAACCGCCGCGCGATAGCCAAGGCCAAAGCCGAGCGAGTAAACGCCCGCAGCCCCCAGCCCAAGGAAATAGCTCACAGCAATTCGGGATGCGTTCTGCGTGACCCAGGACAAAACCCCGCTCACAATCAACGGGCTACCATAGGCGGCAGCGTGACGGATCAGCTTTAGATCGGGCACCCCAAGGCCGACCCAGCTGGCGTCGCGCACCAACCCCAATGCCACGCCCGCAAGCTGCGCGATCGCGAAACCCAGAAAGATAACGAACGCACTGCTGCCGAAATGCGCAAGTAGGCCGAGGCCAATGGCCAGGCCGAGCAGGGGACCGCTCATCGATACGAACGAATACCCCAGCACATCATGCCGAGCGCGCGCGCGCTCGCCTTCGTAGAGGTTGAGCGCCCTGCCGCACGTCGAGCCGGCCAGCACCAGCCCCGTGGCGAGGGACATGTGCGGGTCGATCGCCACGGCATAGATGGTCAGGGCAATCAGGACCTGGAGGCAGAGCGACGCCGCGACGATTGCTGTAGAGGTATAGCGGAGCCGCAGTCGGTCCGCCTCGGTTTCGGAGAGCTTCATCGAAAAGCGCTGTGTGTACTGATTCCAGAAGGCGATGAACGCGATGCCGAGGAATTCCTGGATCGATATGAACAGCGTCACCACGCCGATCACTTCGGGCGAGGCCAGATGAGACCAGACGATCAACTGGGCAAACTGGCACAACGCTGGAAGCAATTGCGCCGGCAGGTAGAGCATAGTGTGCCGGAAAAGCATGGCGTCCCGATTGATCTCCGCGCAGTCGCGGCAAAATGATATTGCAGCGCAGCATAAGGTGGTTCACTATGCGAAAGCGCGACGCGGCGCTACGGCAAAGTTCGATCCGCATCCGCCCGCCGGAGCGGTTTTTGAGGCGGGACGACACACAATGCAGCCACGGAATGCAGCTGGTGTGATGGCCAGGGAATTTTGGAGCATTCAATATCTTCGCGGCCTCGCTGCGACGATGGTCGTGATCTACCATCTCGGCCAACCGCTTGCGAGGATGGGCTATTCAGGCGGCTGGCCCTCGGGCTTGTCAGCTGGCGTAGACATATTTTTCGTGATCAGCGGCTTCGTGATGTGGGTGACCACGCGCGCGCGCCCCCTCAGCACCTCGCAATTCTATATCAAACGCCTGGTCCGGATTGTGCCGCTATACTGGATCATGACCAGCGTCATGCTCGCAATCCTGCTGATTGCGCCCACCGTCATGCAAACCTCTGTCTTTCAATTGCGCCATGTCGTTGCGTCATATCTTTTCTTCCCGGTGAAGAACCCGGGCAAGGAAGCGATGGAGCCGCTCCTGTTCGCGGGATGGACGCTCAACTATGAAATGCTCTTCTACGCCATATTTGGCATCTTCCTGATGGCCCGACCGACGGTGCGGCTGTGGGGGACCATCGCCGTGCTTGCCGGTCTCGTTGCGATAGGATCCTTGGCGGGCGTACCGAAACTGTCGGCCTTCGGCTTCTACACGTCCGATATATTGCTGGAATTCGCGGCCGGTATGCTCATCGGTGAGCTGACCCTTCGTCGCGACGGAGCTGCCGTATCGGGCATCCCGATGCCGCTCGCTCTATCGCTTCTTGTGGGCGGCCTCGCGGTTCTGTTGTGGAATCCGATTCCGCCCGAACTTACGCGTGCCATTTGCTTTGGGCTTGCGAGCGTCGCCATTGTCCTTGGTGCATTGGCGATAGAGCTCCAGGGCAAACTGCCAGGGTGGCGTTTGGCCCGCCTCATCGGCGACGCGTCCTACTCGATCTACCTGTCGCAGCTGATGACGATGGCAGCGTTCTTTTTTGTGTGGAAGCGGCTGCACCTGACTGCACTGCCAGGTGCAACGCTGCTATTCTCCATACTGGACGTTCTGGTCGCGGTGACTGGCGGTATCGCCTGCTACTTCCTCGTGGAACGTCCGCTGACCGCCCTGTTTCGCCGCCGCCGCCCCGCACCAATCAGCGCTCCGATTGCGGCCTGAGCGCTTTGGAACCTTTTCCCGTTCGCTCGGCTATTACACCATCGCCGCGGTCCAGGATGGAGAAGTTTATGTACGACCAAATCGGGCGGCGGGATTTTATGGCTGCCGCGGCTGCGGCGTGCGCGGCAGGCGTGACCGTCCCCTTCTTGTCGAATGTGGGAGGCTCGGATTCGCCCCTGCCGCCGGTGTCGGGCACGTTGCGCGAGCGCGCCGATCGCAAGGGCCTGTTGTGTGGAACAGCCGTCGCTGCGGACCAGCTGGAAAATGATCCGCGGCTGCGCGCGACGCTGCTCGCCGATGCCAATGTTCTGGTCAGCGAGAACGAGTTGAAATGGGGTCGGATCCAGCCAACGCCGGATCGGCCGCTCGACTTCACGCAGGCCGAGAAAATCTACGATTTCGCCGTCAAGAACCAGATGGCGATGCGCGGCCACAATCTCGTCTGGTGGGAATCCAAGCCGCCATGGGCGGCCGAACGCGTTGCCGCGATGTCATCAAAACAGACCGGTGATTTCCTGACCAAATATATCACTGAGGTCGTCAGCCATTGGCGCGGCAGGCTGATTCAGTGGGACGTAGTCAACGAGCCGATCGGCGCCAACGATGTCATTCTCGACAAGATGTTCGGCCCCAAGCTCGGCGAGCAATATATGGATCTCGCCTTCGAAGCGACCGCCGCCGCTGATCCATCCGCCCTGCGCGTACTCAATCAGGATCTGATCGCGCAGGATTGGTCTTATGAGACGCGTCAGCGCGATTCGACGTTGCGACTCCTCGAGCGGATGATGAAGCGGGGCGCTAAAGTCCAATGCCTCGGTTTCGAGGCGCATCTGACCACCTCGTTCGGTCTTTCGGAGATCAACTGGCGCCGCTTCCTCGACGAAGTGACCGGCATGGGGTTGAAGCTCATGATCACGGAGCTCGACGTCAACGATAAGGGCACGCTCGGAGGCGTGCCCGCCCGAGACGCCCGGACCGCCGCGCTGGCAAAGGACGTGCTCGACATCATGTTCAGCTATCCGGCGTGCCTTGGCGTCGTCACCTGKGGTCCGGCGGATCGCTATAGCTGGCTGCGCAAGATGGCTGACCGGCAGCGCAAGGACGGCTCACCGCTCCGGCCGACCCCGCGAGACGACAACTACCAACCCAAGCCTCTGTGGCAGGCGATGGCGGGCGCGCTCGACCAGGCCGCCCCCAGGCCAAAGACATGAATTCGCGCTTGGCTTAACCCGCCTCACCGCTAAGGTCGGATTGTTCGCTCGGCCGAAGCTCCCGCGCCGGGACGCCGGCCAGGATCGCATCGGCGGGGAATGATTTGCTCACCACTGCATTTGCACCGATGCGGACACGATCACCAAGCGCAATGGCGCCGATCAGCTTCGCGCCCGGCCCGATATAACAATCGTCACCCAGTTGCGGAACGCCCGTCGCCTTGGCCCCGATAACGGTGCACGGATGGAGCCGGCAGCGTGCGCCTACCCGCGCCTTGTCGTTTACGACGATCGTGCCCCAGTGCACGATGCACAGACCGGGCCCAAAAACATTGGGTGGAATCGAGAAGCCCAGCCGGATGCCGGCACTTCGGGCGCGATGGCGGAAAAAGAGCGCAGTCACGCGTGATAGCGGTCCCCTGGCGCGATTGATCATGAATTCAGCGCGCCGCAACTTTCTCTGCCAGGCCAATGTCGGATATTTTATCGCGTGCCATGGTCGCCACGAGACAAGCGCCGGATCAAAGGCCCGCATGTCTTCGGCGAGATAGTGTCGATAATCAGCCTTGGTGCGGATCGTCATCAGTGGGATACCATAGCGGAGGGGTTGGACCAGATTGGCGATCAAACGCGGTGAATACCAGTTCTCGTTGATCGAAACCTGCACTCCGCACTGAACCATCGATTCCGATGCTGGCGCAACGTTAATCCGCGCAATCGTCCGAAGTACCGACTCGATTCAACCCTATCGGGCTTTGCCATGGCCCGGCCGGATTCGGTGGGCGCTCTCGCCCATAGTCGGCACAGTCGAAAAGCCGCCGCTCAGCCCAGCCTAGGCGGCCAATTTGCCAATCGTGGTTTTTAGTGTCGCCACTGATTCCGTCGGAACGAACAGAAAATTGTTGATGTAGCGCCCGGACTTGCCCGAATAGCCAACGCTCTCGATCGGCTGGTCGCGGGCTGGAGAAAACTCTTCCAGCGGACGCAATTCACCGTCCGAAAGATAGAAGCCGCTGAACCCCTTGGACGCAAGATACGCTGGTATCCTGGAAGTGGAGCCGGGATTGTGGCGCTCCTCGGTCTCGATCAGTAGGTTCGGCCTGCTCTCCAGCAGCTTGCTCGCACCCTTCAGAACGTCTTCCTCATGGCCTTCGACGTCGATTTTCAGGAAGCCCACATTCTTGAACTCATAGCTGTCGAGGGTTTTCAGCGGAACTTCGATCTCTTCGATTGTCGCGTCGGTGCCGCTTGAAAGGTCCAATCTATTAGTCGGCGCGATGGTTGCCCAGGAGTAATTGCCGCGGGGAAAGCGGATGACTGCGGCCCCTTCCGCGTCGGAAAGCGCGACATGCTCGAGGCGAATCCTGCCGCCATAGTTTCGGCGCAACCACCGCTGCATCGGGGGCAACGGCTCGAAAGCGACGACATCGCGCGTGATCTTCAGCAAATGGTGAACATACAGGCCGCGATTTGCTCCGACATCGATCGCGATTTTTCCAGCTGGCACCAGGGCGGGGAGAAGTCGGATTTCAGGTTCGCCATTCGTGTAGCGATTCAGATAGCGGGAATTTGTGATGCCAGGCGCTAGGGCATTCAAGACACGACCGATTTGCGTCTTAACCCACATAGGCTTTCCTCATGCTGGTCTACCCCCACGCAATCGGCTGCCACCCCAGACTTGTGTTCTTGCTTGGGCGCCAGTTTCCTGAGGACACATTCGGGTAGATCGAGTGGAGCGTTAACCCTGAACCCCGGCGTCACGGATTGGTTCCAGCCTTTTATGCCCCGCCTGACGACGGCGATGATATCATCTGAATCGAAGCACGGCACGACCACGCGAAGCCGCGAATCAGGCCGGGTGCCGGGTGGATTCAACCCTGTCTAGGCCTTGCTATGGTCCTGCCGGGATACGGCCGGCCCCACTACGTTGTCAGCGCAAGCGAGATACCGCCGCTCAGCCACCGGCGAGCTCCCTCACCGCAGCGCAATCGGCGCGGCGCGAAAAAGGAACTATAAAAACGTGATTCTCATAACCCTATACTTGACTGAAAAGCATAGCGACAGCTCTGCCTCGCGGCCTTGCAAGAGTCATTCACCAAGAAAAGTTGGAAAATCGCCTCGCTCGAGCCTAAATCGCCGACTCGACTGCCGGCAGTTTGAAAATGCGAGTATAGACGTCGACTCGCATAAATGCCGTCTCGCGACTCGCTCTACTTGGTGTCCGACACAGGGGATACCATCACTAGCCTTAGCAACCCGGCGCAACCGAAATTTTAGTTCTGATATACTTGCATATCGCAGCCGGTTTTCGGCAGCGAATAATGCGAGACATCAAGCCTTTCAATTCACTGCCGAATACGACTCCGCCGGACCGAGCGCCGCATCCATACGGCGCCCGCTCCGGCGATATCGTTCAGTTGGCTGGCATACCGATGCCGACCAGCGTCAGACCGGCGCGCTGCACTTCGCTCGCGGGGTAGACATTGCGCAGATCGACAAGCAACGGGCTCTTGAGAAGGCTCGCGATGCGGTTGAGGTCGAGCGCACGGAACTCGTCCCATTCCGTCACGATCACCAGCGCATCGGCGCCGTCGGCCGCGGCATAGGCGCTTTCTGAGAACTCGACGCCGGTCAGCATCTTCTCGGCCTGCTCGACGCCCTCGGGATCATAGGCCTTCACCTTGGCGCCCGCGTCCTGCAGTGCCGCGATGACCGAGAGGCTCGGCGCGTCGCGCATGTCGTCGGTATTGGGTTTGAAGGTCAGCCCAAGCACGCCCACGGTCTTGCCGCGCACGTCGCCACCCATCGCCTTGATTACCTTGCGCCCCATGGCGCGCTTCCGGGCGTCGTTGACCTGCACCGTCGCCTCGACGATGCGCAGCGGCGTCTCGTTGTCGGCCGCCGTCTTGAGCAGCGCCAGCGTGTCCTTGGGGAAGCACGAGCCGCCATAGCCCGGTCCGGCATGGAGGAACTTGCCGCCGATGCGGTTGTCGAGCCCGATGCCCTTCGACACCTGCTGGACGTCCGCGCCGACCTGCTCGCACAGGTCAGCGATCTCGTTGATGAAGGTGATCTTCACGGCCAGGAACGCGTTCGCCGCATATTTGATCAGCTCGGCCGTGCGCCGTCCGGTGAACAGGAGTGGCGCCGACTGGTTCAACGAGAGCGGGCGATAAATGTCGCGCATCACCTGCGTTGCCTCGGCATCGTCGGTCCCGACGACGACCCGGTCCGGCCGCTTGAAATCGGCGATCGCCGCGCCTTCACGCAGGAATTCGGGGTTCGAAACCACCTTGGCCCCGCTGTTCGGCGCCTTCGCCGCAATGATGCGCTCGACTTCGTCACCGGTGCCGACCGGAACCGTCGATTTGGTGACGATGACCGAGTTCTTGGTCAGCACGCCGGCAATCTCTTCTGCGGCCGCGAACACATAGGAAAGGTCGGCGTGGCCGTCGCCGCGCCGGCTCGGCGTTCCGACAGCGATGAAGACAGCGTCCGCATCCCGCACGCCTTCGGCCAGGTCGGTCGTGAAGGTCAGCCGGCCCGCGCGCACGTTCGAGGCGACCAGTTCAGCCAGGCCCGGCTCATAAATGGGCATGACATTCTGGTGCAGCAGCTCGATCTTCCGGACATCCTTGTCGACGCACACGACGTCGTGGCCGAAATCGGAGAAGCAAGCTCCCGACACCAGGCCGACATAACCCGTTCCAATCATCGCAATGCGCATACGGAAATCCCCAATCTCAAGAAGCCATCTCGTTTAAATAGACTTTGCTGCAGTGCAAGCGCTTCACGACAAAATATGTTGCACTGCGGCACGAATTTGGTTCGCGGCGCCTTTACCATTCGGCGTCAAGCGGAACGCGACGGCCCCTCGTCGACGAGGGCCGGCTGGGTCGTTGTATGACGGTCTCGCTTGATGCAGGCGTTCAGCGCGGCTGCCAGCGCGGAGGCACAGCGGCTCCAGTCATAATCGGCGCGGACACGCGCGGCTGTTTCGGTGCGAGAGGCCCGGAGCGCAACGAGGTCGCAGGCGCGCAGCCACTCGACCGTTTCCTCGACTGTGTTGGCGGCGCCCACGACCTTGCCGCAATAGGTTTCGACCATGTCCCGAACGCCCGGCAGTTCCAGCGCGATCGGCGTCGCCGAGCACGCCATCGCCTCGAGGACGATGAGTGGATAGGAATCGATACGGGACAGATGCACGAGGACGTCCGACTGGCGCAGATGATCGAGAAGCTCGGCTTCGGGCACCCTCCCCAGCACCAGCACCTGATCACCCAGATCGCGTTCCGCGATCATCGCGTGCAGCCGGTCCATCGTCGCGGCATCCCCGATTCCCGTGATCCGGGCGGTGAACGGCACTCCCATGTCGCGCAGCCGGCCGCACACCTCGACCACCATGAACGTGCCCTTCCCTTCGGAGAGCCGGCTCGAATGGATGAGCTGGAGCTCCGGAGGCATGGCCGCGGTGTCGGCGAGCGGCGCTGTCAGCACCTCGAGCGGCAGGAAGTTCCGGATCAGCGAGCGTGGAAGCAGCCGCGGCAGGCCGATCTCGACTTCCTGAGTCCAGGAAATCAGCGCCAGGCGCTCGGCGAGCCGCAAGGTGCGTTCACTGATGCGGCGCAGAAAGCGGTTGGATTGCGAGCGCCAGTTACTCCCGAGATGCGGCGTCACCATCACCCGCATGCCCAGGAGGCGGGCAGTGATGAGATAAAGGAGATCGGGAAGGTTCACATATTGCAGCCAGACGATGTCGGGCCGGTTTACACGCCGGTGCGCGGCGAGCTGCGCCAGGCCGTGGAAAAGCGCTGGCAGCCGGCGCATCGTGAGATAGGCAGTGCTCGCCGCGATGCGCTCGCTCTGCCATGCCCCGCCGGCAGCCCGCAGCGCCTCGGCCGCACGATCGCAGAACGCCTCGACGCCGCCGAGATGATCAAGCGATCCCCCGACGACCAGGACTTTCCTCGGAGCCGACGGCCCCTCCACTTTCTCTTTGCTCCCAACCAATTCGCGGCGCTCCCCCCCCGGGTTTCCGTCGCCCATAGAGCAGTCTTGCCCGGACATGATCAAGGCATGATTATGCATCGGCCGCGTCCATATCGCCCCGGCGCGAGACCAGCGCCGCGATGCGGGCAATCGCAGCACCGTCGCGCGTTTTCGCCAGCCGGGCCATGTTTGATTCAAGATGATGCGGATCGAACATAGACATCAACACCACGTCGACGCCCGATTCGACAAAGGCGAAATCGGCGAGAAACGCTTGCGCCTTTTGGCGGGAGGTTCCCGCATAGCCGCCGTCATCCATCGCGGCCGCCACATCGGCGCGGGTATCGATCTGTCGCGCGATGATGTCAGCCATGCCCTGTGCACCGAAGACGCTGTGTGTCACGATCCTTGGATCCGAAGGCAGCGCCCCCCCTGCCCGCAACCTCGCGACACCCCGCTCGAACGGGTTATTGGCGACCTGCACGACCGTGTAGAGCGGCGATGCGCCAAGTCCGGCCAGCGCGGCTTCAGGCGACGAAGCAATGGAGAATCGTTCCACCTTGCCCGCCGTCCGCAACGTGTCGAGCGCGGCGATGATCGTCAGGTCAGTCACTTCGGCAGGCGTCGCGTCGTGGAGCGCGAGCACATCGATCCGGTCGACGCCAAGGCGGATCAAGCTGGCGTCGACGCTTTGGCGGATCAGTTCCGCCGACAGCGGCTGCTTCATCGCGGCGGGGCGGCGTGCCTTGACGGCAGAGCGGAGCCCCGGCGCTATCTCGATCGCGAAGCGGAGTGCCGGGCGCAGCATGCGCTTCAACGGCGATACATGGCCCGGCAGGATTCCCACCTTGGTGCAGATCGTAATGCCGGGAAGGTCGGCACGCGCGAACTCGCCAAGCACCGCTTCAGCCGCGCCATCGCCATAGGACGGCGCGACATCGAACCAGCGAACGCCCGCCGCGTAGGCACGCCGCAACGCTTCGCCACTGGCCTTGACGGATTTGCGCGATCCCATGGACGCGCATCCCAAACCAAGCGCCGGCGATGTCATGACCCGGGGTCCCCGTCGGCCTGAGGGTGGCGTCGGGTTACGAGCTTGAAGGCAAGCACGGCCGGCTCGACAAGATAGCGGTAGCCAAGCCGCCGCGGCGAACTGGCCAGCCGGTGCGCCCATTCCAACCCCATTCGCCCCATCCAGCGCGGCGGCAGCTTCTGCACGCCGACCTGATACTCAAGATAGGCACCCGTCGGCACAAGCACCGTGGTCTTCACCCGCGACTGGATCCGCTCGATCCACTCCTCCTGGCGCGGCATGCCCATGCCGACAATGACGACATCATGGGCACGCTCGTTCATCCACTCCAGAATTGCCGTCTGTCGCGACCCAGGCGTGTCATCCGAAATGTCGAAAAAACCATCAACCCCATCGATATCGAGACCGGGGATTCGCGCCCGCAACGTCGCCAACCCTTTTTCGAGGGTTTCGGGTGTCGTGCCGACATAGCCAAACTTCCAGCCAGCCGACTGGCCGAGATGGAACAGGCGGTCATAGAAATCGAGCGACGTCACCCTTTTGTCACGCGTCAGGCGATGGCCAAACAGGTTGGCCATCATGACGATCGGCATACCGTCGATCATCACCTGCGCATCGGGCTGCTTGAGCAGCCGGGCCATGGCGGAGTTCTCAAACATGACCGCCATCGCGTGCACATTGAGGTTCGCCATGACGAGGCGACGTTTTCCTGCGACTGCCGCGGCGATCTGTTCGATCACCTCATCACCGGTCAGTGGATGGACGCGGTATCCGAGAACCCGGATCTCGCTGGGAGACGCCAGCTGCGGTGTGCTCACATAGTTCATTCCGCCGCTCCTGCGGTCGTGAGTATCGAAACCTGCGCCGGCTGCTGAAGCTCAGCTGCGAGATGATCGGCAAGGCGCAAGGCAAGCGCTATCGCGGTCAGTGTCGGGTTGGCCTGGCTCGAGGTTGGCAGGACTGACGTACTCGCGACATAGAGGTTGGATGCGTCGAAACTGCGCAAATCGCCATCGACCACACCGCTTCGCCTATCCGCACCCATGCGCGTCAGGCCGATCTGGTGCGTCCCGTGCATGGCTTGAGCAAGCACGGCCGCATGTCGCTCCGCCTTCGGCATACGAAATTCGAGCCGTCCGATGCCGCTTCGCACAAGCCACGCTTCGAGCAGGTCATGTGTCCTGACAACTGAATCGACGTCCTGCTCGCTGAAGCGCAGGTCGATCTCCAGGGAGGGAACGCCGAGGCGATCAGCGCGACCATTGAGGCAAACGCGGCTCGTCGGAGCGGGTGCGTGTTCGGAATGGTAAGACAAACCGTATCGGTTAGCCCTGTTCAACACAAAGAAACCAGGCTGGCGATATTTGCTGAAGTACCGCCTTTGCAGGAACCGTGCGGCAAAGCTAACTGCACTCGGCACGCCGGTCAGCACGTTTGCTATGTGCGCGAGAAACTGATCGGGCGTGTCGGGGATGTGACGGCGCCGGATAGCTTCGGCCGTAATGAGGCGGCCCAAAGGACCGTAGCTCAAAGCGAGGAACACCATCGACAGGATCGAACTGCGATGCCGCGGATCGGCAACCGGCGCCACCACCGGCCAGAAAGCAGCATTGAGCAACTGGTGCTCGCGCTGGGTCTCGGCACTCGGGACCAGGCGTCGCCGGACATAAGATCCGCCGTCGATCTGGAAATCGAATGCCCTGGACAGGGCGGGCGAACTGAACACGATATCGGCGATTTCGCCCAGAACATGCCCCATATAATAGCGCCCCAGCGGGCCGTCTGCGCCGCCGAATCGGTTCGCTGACTGACACTGAGCGCTAAGCAAAAGGCGCGCGGTTTCGAGCCCGCCCGAGGCGAGCACCAGAGATTTGACCGGAACCTCCACCCGCTCCCCACTGAGCGAGTGGGATACCTCCAAAACAGCAACACGGCCATTTTCGGCAAAACGGAACCCGGTAACCGTGGTCAGAGAGCGAACCTCCAGCGTCGGTTCCGAGCGGATCGCCTCTTTGTGGATGACCTGCGCACTTTGAATATTCGCCCAACGCTCAAGCGTGTCGGCCGAGAAGGTGGAATCGCCTGTCGGATTCAGCGTTGGTTCGGATTTGAAGACCGCCTCGCCCGCGCATGCCGCGCGTAACGCGGGCGCCCAATAGGGCGCGACATCTTCATAGGCGAGGGGCCAGCGCGCTGCGACGAAAGGGCGTGCTTCGAAATCCACGGGGTCGAACGGCAAGCAGCGCGCACCCCAAAGATTCGAAGTGCCGCCCAGGCGCCGAGCGACCGCAATGCTCATGTCGTCATGCCTGCTCGGGTCGGAAAGCGAAGCGTCAGACAGCGCCTGTATCGAGGCATTGCCACCGACCGACCCTGATTCGAGCACGAGAACCTTTATGCCGCGCCGCGCAAGGTCGGTCGCCAGCGCGAGCCCGACAGGGCCGCTGCCAACGACGATCACATCCGCAACCGTCTCTCTAAGGCCGGCAATGCCTTCCGTCAGCATTGGGTTCGCCCTCGCACATCACTTGGCGCCCCACGACCGCTGCGGTCGAGTGCCACTGCGTCGGGATTTTGCTGCGCTCGATCTGGAACTGACAGTGACATCGAGGATCTATTCGCCTCCCGGCAGGCTGGGGTTCTTCGGTGGAGCACTCCACACGTCACGGCTCGAGGGAGCACATGCGGCTTCGCGAAATCAGATACTTTGGGTCCGAATAAAATCGCGGACAGCGGGTCCCACGTCGGGTCGCGATAAGGCGAGCGCGATGTTCGCCTGGATGTACCCGGCTTTATCGCCGCAATCGAAGCGCTGGCCGCCAAACTTATAGGCATGGAAGGGTTGAACGCCGATCATTTTGGCCATCGCATCCGTCAGCTGGATCTCGCCTCCCGCACCTTTTTCCTGTGTCTCTAAAACCCGCATGACATCGGGCTGGAGAATGTACCGACCCGGTATCATCAGATTCGACGGCGCCGTTCCGAGAGGTGGCTTTTCAACAAGGGCTGTTACCTCGACCAAAGGGCCGGTCTGTTTGCCCGGCGATATGATCCCATAGCGATCCGTTTCGGCGCTCGGCACTTCAAAACCACAGACCAGGTTTCCGCCTACCTGATTATAAGCATCGACCATCTGTTTCATGCAGCCCGGCTGACCGATCATCAGCTCGTCCGCGAGGAAAATGGCGAACGGCTCGTCGCCCACGATGTCGCGCGCGCACCATATCGCATGGCCGAGGCCGACCGGCTCCTGCTGGCGGACATAAGCCACGGCACCGGGCTTGAGACGCGTCTGGTGGAGCAGTTCCATCGACTTGCCGCGCTGCCGCATCGTCGCCTCAAGCTCATAGGCAATGTCGAAATGGTCCTCGATCGCGGATTTGCCGCGGCCGGTCACGAAGATCATCTGCTCAATGCCGGCTTCCAGCGCCTCGTCCACCGCGTACTGGATCAGCGGACGGTCGACGACCGGCAGCATTTCCTTGGGAAGCGCCTTGGTCGCAGGCAGAAAGCGCGTGCCAAGGCCTCCAACTGGGAAAACGGCTTTGCGAAGCGGCTTAACGTTCATTCAGACACCCCTGATGCAAAAGCAGCCTAAAATAATTTGTGCAGCGCAGCAATATGAATGTGCGTGCCTGGCCGGGACAAATCTCTCTTGCGGCAGGAATTTCGGGCGAGTGGCGCGCGGCGGCTCCTGGCGCCGCGACAGATTCGACGCCTGCGATTGCGCAACGCAAGGTAAGGTTAACTCGAGGAGTTGACAGAGATAATGTTTAGCTGGACCACCAGCGGGTCAGCGCATTGTGCATATTAGCGATGGGCCGATAACTGAAGCGTCACTCGCGTCCGATGAACAGAGTGCCGTCCGGGGATGCCATTATGGGAGCACGGGTGTCGCTTTGGCTGGTTCGAGAAGTTTTCGATGCCGTTGATGTCGTTCGCTGGTCGGCGAACAGCTTCGAGTAGTTGATCTCCATTTGATTGAATTCCGACACGTCCAGAATATCATAGCTGCCCCAGGCATGAGTAGAACCCACGCTGTCGGACATGATTCTCACGGGTGATCGGAAGCAGCGTGTCCGATCGCGCATCCGAAACCCACGGCGACTGTCAATCAATCTGTCGTCACTGCCGCTGAACCGCGTTGTTGAAACGATCTCAAATTTCGCCGGCACGCGCGAATTTGGCGATGTGATCCGCGGCGCGGAAAGCCAGCGCTTCGATGGTCTGCGTCGGCTGACCGCGGCCGGACGTCACCATGCTCGAACCGTCGCAGAGGAAGAGGTTACGCACGTCGTGGGTGCGATGATATTTGTCGATCACTGACGTGGACGGATCGTTGCCCATGCGGCAGGTGCCGAGCAGGTGGACGCCGCCAGTGGCCGCGCCGACATCGCCGGCATCGATCTGCTTGGCGCCGGCCGCGTCCATGATCTCCACGGCGCGCTGGACCAGCCATTTCGCGTGCTTGATATCGTCTTCATGGTCCTTGTAGGTGACCCGCATCGCCGGCACGCCCCAGGCGTCCTTCAGCTCCGGATCGATATCGATGCGATTGGTCTCCTGCGCCAGCGACGTGCCATGCCCCGAGCAGTTCATCCAGTATGTGTAGGATTCGAGATATTCCTTGAACGCAGGGCCCCAGGTCGGCGTCCCCTCGGGCACGCTCTGGCCCCAGGTCAGCGGGCCGCCGGAGCGCGCGTCGAAGCCACCGCCACCGTAGAAGCCGCGCTTGGGATCGGAATCGTAGAAATCGTGAAGGACACGCGTGACGTTGGCGCCCTTATACTCGTTGAGCGGGTTCTCGAACCGCGCCGCCGCGCCGCCACCCTTGTTGAACATCAGATAGCGACCCACCGCCCCACTGGAATTGGCGAGGCCATCTGCGTTGGTGCCCGAATTGAGCAGCAGTTTCGGGGTCTCGGAGCCGTTGGCGCACACCACCACGGCGCGCGCGTTCTGGAACTGCTCCGTGCGGTTGCGGTCGAAGTAATGGACGCCGGTGGCACGGCCGGCGCGATTCATGCCGATGCGGAACACATAGCTTTCGGAGCGCACCTCGCAGCGGCCGGTGGCCTCCGCTTCGGGGATGACGGTCCATACGGATGACGATTTGGCCATCACCTCGCAGCCAAAACCGCCACACAAACCGCACTGCGCGCAGGGCGGGCGGCCTTTGTACATCACCGAATTGATCGCCATTGGCGCAGGATACGGGTGCAAGCCGAGCTTGCGCGCGCCGCGCTCGAACAGCACGCCGGACGATTTCACTGGCAGTGGCGGCATCGGGTAGGGCTTGCTACGCGGCGGATCGAAGGGGCTCGAGCCGGCGAGCCCCGAGACGCCGACTTCCCATTCCACCTTGGTGTAATATGGCTCGAGTTCGGCGTAGGTGATGGGCCAGTCAACTAGGCTCGCGCCCGCGATGGGTCCGAGCCGGCTGCCCTCGATGAAGTCGATCTCGTGCAGACGCCAGAAGTTGGCATTGAAGTGCGCACTGCTGCCACCGACGATGCGCGCGTACGTCAGCGGGTTCCTGCCGGCCACGCGTTGGGCCTTCTGGCTCGGATCGCTGCGGAAGGTCTGGGGATTGGTGGCCGGGTTGTTGGTAATCCCGGAAAGATTGCGGTACTTCAATTCATCGTGCTCGAAGTCTTCGGGCGCCATGCGCGGGCCCTGCTCCATCACGACGACGCTGTAGCCGGCGCGCGATAGCTCCCGCGCCATGATGCCGCCCGAGGCGCCAGAGCCTACGACGATGAAATCGACTGTTTCACTGGTCTTATATGTCTTGCGCGGCATGGGGCGGCTCCGTCAGGCGGTGTAAGGCTTGGTACCGGGATAGGGCTCGAACCCAGGGTAATCCTTGTCGTAATAGCCGAAGGGGGGCTCCCAATAATGGTTGTCCTCCACGCCGAGCAGCTTCCAGCCAAGGTTGTCGCGGTTGCCGCCATATTTCGGCAAGGCGATCAGGCCGAGCACGGTGAGTCGCCGTACCGCGGTGAAAAAGGGCGTCTTCTCGACCTCTTGCAGCCAGGCGGTCTGCTGCGCCTCGGGTGCTTCGGAGAATGGCTTGTCGGCACCATAGCGCGTGGCATAGGCGCCCGCGAATTCGGCCAGGCCCTTGCGGAAGGATGGCAGCTGCGCCGCGAAGAAACTGCCAAGCGCGTTATCGATGAAATAGATGACGCGGGCGTCCCGAGCGCCTGGCGTGGCGCCGCCGGGCACGATCCGGTTTGCGATGGCGTCGACTTCGGCCGCTTCGGCGGGGCTCAGCGTGGTGAGTGTGGTGGGCGGCGCTGTCATGTCAGCCATGTTATGGCCGGCGTGACCGGCATGGCCCGCATGCTCGGCGGCAGCCGCGATCTCCGGCCAATTCATGGCAATCCAGCTGGCGCTGGCCAGGCTACCTATAGCCGCCAGGAATTGGCGACGCTGGGGGATCGGTTGGTCCATGGGTCACTCCGAAACTGGCTTTGAACGCCACCGATTTCAGAGCACGCCATTTCCGGCCGGGGAATACGCCAAACTGCGCATAGACTGGTAAGCTGTGCGGATGGCGCCAACGGATCCACGCGGCTCCAATGATCGGCTTCATAGCCAAATTGGCGCGATTCCCAGATCATGGAAAGGAATTGGGCAAGCCCGTGGTCGCCAACTAGGGCAAACATCCCATAGTCCTGGCAACAAGGTTTGGCTGACGGGGAATGATCCCCTCTATAATGTGATGAGCAAGGCTGACAGCCTGTTCTATTTCGCGAATGGGCGGCTCACCCATTCCGACTGGCAGGAGAGGCGTACTGTCCGTCCGTCCCTAGGTCGCGGCGATCGACACGCGCCTCCACGAGGCCAGGGTTTAGCGTCTTTCCGGTTCAGGCGCTGCCGGTCGCATCTTCCGCGACATCCGTGACGATATGATCCCGAACTCGTTCGAGGCCACTTTCAGGCCTATCCCAAGGGAGCGAAACAGGCGCATCGAACATGAGGGCAGGGTCCCCGTCAGCGCATCGCCTTGACCTCGTCCGCAGTCAGCACATCTTTGTATTTGTTGCCGAAATGGGTCCGCACATGGTTGACGACGTCGGCAACCTGCTGGTCGGTCATCATGCTGCCGATCGGCGGCATGCCATTGAGACCGTGCAAGACGACATAGGCAGGATAGGTTTTGACTGCGAGCTTCTTGTTGCCGGCGAGTGCCGGGTAGGCGCCGGCACCGACGGCACCCTTGGCATCGGACATGTGGCAGGCGGTGCATACGCGCCGGTACATTTTCTCGCCGGTTGGTTCACCGAACTGACGCCCGGTGAAGGCGCCGTCCGGATCAACGCTGGGCACCGCGGGAGACGACTGGGCAACGGCGACCGTCACCGCACTAAGCGCGACGGCGGCTATGGCCATGAACGTGAAGATCTGGATTTTCATGGTCTTAGCTCGCCTGAACACGTTGATGGAGCCGTGTGATCGCGTCGATTGCGGAGGTGATGCCGCCTTCCTGCCAGCCGCCATAATAAGAGGCATGTTCACCGGCCAGCATGATCCGCCCGTCCATCGTACACAGGTTCGTGTAGTGCTTGGCGCGGCTTTCCTCAGTCCATGTGCCGAAACACCCAAGTACCCACGGTACGCGATGCCAGCCAACGGCAACACCGTTCATGAACTCCGCCCTGTATTGCGGGTGGATCTGCGAGCCCCATTCCAGCGCCCGCGCCACGCGTTCCTCCGGCGGCAGCGCGGTAAGCTCGAAGCCGGCGGCGCCGCCGGTATAGGCGCCGAGCAACACGCCCGGTCCCTTGTCACCATATCGGCTGCTTGGGTAGCTGATTGAGCCGATCGGCAAATCGGTGGCGGTGATGCCGCCATAGATTTGTTCGTCCTGCTCCCAGAAACGCCGCTTGAACTCCAGCCCGACCTTGACGCTCGTCGAATAGGGCACCGCGCGGATCGCGGCCGCCAGCTCAGGGCCGACGTTCATGTCGATCTGCGCAAGCACCGGCAGCGGGATAGTACAGATGCAATAGTCAGCGCTGGCCGTCATCCTGGCGCCGGTCTTAGTGTCGACATAGTCGACAGTAACACCCTGCTCACCCTGCTTGATCGCGGTCACCTTGCTATTGAACCGCACGAGATGGCCCATTGCCCGCTCGAAGCCCCTGCCGACCTGGATCATCCCGCCGACCGGCTGGAAGATGGTGAATTCATGATCCCACTGCAGGTTGCCGCCGATGGCGCGCCACATGCCCGACTGGAGCACCGTCTCCACCGACATCGGGTCGGAAGGGATTGGCACCGCGCTCAGGCCGCCGCCCGGTTCCTTGTCCCAGCCGCGACGGTTGCTTGAATCGCGCCCCTTCACATAGCGAAAATTCTTGTCGAGCGCGCCCCAGCTTCTGAGTGACTCGAGCAGGATCTCGCCATCTTCCTTGGCAAGCGTGTCAGTGAGCGCGCCCTTGTTTACCGCCTTGGCCAGCAATTCGCCGACATGGCCGTAGTAATCGGCCTGGATATGGCGATAGCGCTGCGGCTTGCCGCCGAACTTCTTGGTGTCGTGGACATAGGCGTTGTAGTTCACCTGCATGAACGGTTCGAGCCCGACGCCCAGTTCATGGCAGTAATGGATCAGGCCGTGATGGTGCCACGGGATGCGCCATGGACCGGGGTTGATGTAATTGCCGGGCGCGAACTGGCAGTGCTGCGTCGCGCCGCCGAGCTCGGTAAAGGTGTCGCCGCCCTGCAGCGTCCAGGATCGGCCGCCGACATGGTCGTTATATTCGAGCACCTTCACCTTGTAGCCCGCGCGACTAAGCTCCAGGGCCGCAGTCGCGCCGGCGACACCCGCACCGAGAATCAGGACCGACTTGCCCTTGGCATCGCCGCTGAGCTTGACTGGCCCCTTGAACGTCGACGCCTGGGCCTGCCCAAAGCTGTTCATCGCCATGTACATGGCCGAAGCCCCGGCGGTCTTGCCGATGAAGGCGAGAAGATCGCGCTTGCTCATCGGTGGAATGATGTTGCCTGTCATAATCCGTTTCTCATGCGCGGCGCCCCCATCTCGACCATTTCCCGAACGGCTCGACCCGGTCCCATTCCACTGGGTGCGCGTCCAGACGAGGAAATCGCCTTCATTCTTTGTACGGCCATTGGTGGTCGATCCGAGCGGTGCGTCGATACGCTATTTGGCGTATCCCCACCTTCCGGCGTCATATCCGCGCGCGTCTGGTCAGCGCTGTCACCCGGCCCTACCTCACGGAATGAGACCCGAAATTTGCGCGTAATTTTATTGCGCCATTAAATAACGTTCCGTTGGCTGGAGTGCGTCGAGTCCAGACAGAGTTTCAGAATCTTACGCTGTTCAAATCCCATTTTGATCCAGGGAACAGCAGCTATCACTTATAATAAGCCCGGCTCGTCGAGTCGGGAATCACTTCGGAGTCATTGCGGATCTGTGATATAAGATATTGTGAAACAACACTATTCTGCACAGCAGAGGTGTTTCCGCGGATCAAATGGCTCAAGCGTTTTGGACATAATCCGCGAGGATTCAACGCGCTGAATCACACGCCTTGCGTTTCGTTTCGCTGCAGTGCACAATAAACTCGTAGCGTACGGCCATGAGTCGCGCGCTGCCGGGGGTCGAAACAAGACGATGACGCATCGCGACAGGGATGGGTCCGGCGCTTCACGCGACGGTCCTTTGCATTTTTGTAGTTTGCACACGCGCTCCAATGGATTGGGCGCGCAGTGAGCGTGCACGTTCGCCGGATTCAGCCCCCGCGGCGAGTACAATTCGGCGCGCGTTTACGCGGACTGAAACTGGCGGCCGAAGGCTGGCGTCTACTGGCCCTGCCGGTGTTGATATGCTGCCTCGCGGCGACCGCCCTTGCGCTGGTCATCGGCGCCGAAAGCTCTTCTGATGGCGACACGCCACTGCATTTCGCCGCGGCCGTTGCGTTGTTAGCTATTGCTGTGGTTTCCGTCGTGGCGCATCGGTTTCGCGAGCGTGGGAAGCCAGAAGGCGCGACTGCCGAATTGGCGTTCGACGACCCCTCCCCGTTTCTGCAATTGCTGCGCGACAAGGAGTCCGCAGAGGCTGCCAATGCCGCCAAGAGCCGCCATCTGGTGAGTGTCAGCCACGAGATACTGTCACCGCTCAACGCGATATACGGTTACGCGCAGCTGGTGGAACGCGGGGACGGGGTAAGTCCCAAAGAGGCTGCCCGGGTCATCCGGAGAAGCACCGAGCATCTGACCAGCCTGGTCGAAGGCCTGCTCGATATATCGCTGGTCGAAAACGGCGTCCTTAGCCTCGAAAGCGACACCGTTCGTCTGGTCGCGTTTCTCGATCAGATAGCGAGCATGTTTCGCCCCAGCGCTATAGCCAAGGGATTGAAATTCAATTATGAATTAACGGGCAGACTGCCCGAGTCCGTTCGCATGGACCAAAAACGGGTGCGGCAGATACTGATCAACCTGCTGTCCAACGCCATCAAGTTCACCGCTGTCGGTTCGGTCACCCTGCGGGTTTCCTATGCCGCGCAAATCGCCGTATTCGAAGTCACCGACACTGGGCCGGGAATAGCACCGGAAGATCGCGATGCAGTCTTCGAGCGCTTCGAGCGCGGCGGGGATGCCAAGGCGCACGTCCAGCCGGGTTTTGGCCTGGGGCTGTCGATAACGCGGGCTCTTGTCCAGATCCTAGGCGGCAATCTGGAAATGGAGAGCGAGGTCGGCAGCGGAACCCGCTTTCGCGTGACCATGATGTTGAGCCACGTTGCCGGCCAAATGATGGAAGCGGCGCCAGCCTGTCGCGTGACCGGTTATGAAGGTCAACGTCGCTCGATCCTCGTCGTCGATGACGACATTCAGCAACTGGCGCTCATGCGCCACCTGCTCGAATCGCTCGGATTCGATATTGCGACAGCGCCGAACGGTGAAACCGCGATCGACCTGTGCAGAGCGGCGCCGTTCGACCTTGTAATTCTGGACGTTTCGATGCCGGGTCTCTCGGGTTGGGAAACCGCGGGACGCTTGAGATCGCAATGGGGATCGTCGCTGCATATCGTCATGCTCTCCGCCAATGCGCTGGAAGCTCGCCAGCCGGATGTCGGAACACGGGCGCACGACCTGTTCATCGCGAAACCGTTCGAGATCGAGGAGGTGATCGACGCGATCGGGGCGCAGCTCGATCTGCACTGGCTTCGCGACGTTCCAGATGAAAGCGCGCCACATACCGACACCGCGTCCGATCAGCCATTGATGCTGTCGGATGCCGCTCTGCTGCATGTCGCGCGCCTGGGGGACCTTCTGCGCATCGGCCACGTTCGTGGGATCGAGGCTGAAATAGAGAAGTTCGCGGCCGCGGCACCCGACGCCCAGGCCGTTGTAGCGCGCCTCTATGACTGTCTCGACCATTTCGATCTCTCCGCACTCTCCAAAATGCTGGAAAACATGTCCGATGGGCGGCTCAACTAACCACAGGGACACAGTATTGATCGTCGATGACGAGCGTGATTCGCTGCGTCTGATGACTGATGCACTTGAAGCCGCTGACATTACGGTCCTCATCGCCACCTCCGGGGCCGCAGCATTGCAATTGCTGGCACATATTCCGCCCGACCTCATCCTCATGGACGCCGTGATGCCGGATATGGACGGGTTCGAGACGACGCTGGCGATCAAGAAAAATCCGAAACTTGCGCATATTCCCATCATCTTCATGACCGGCCTGACCGCGAGCGAACATGTCGTCGAGGCGTTTGAGGTTGGCGGTGTGGATTATGTCCGCAAGCCCGCCAACATCCAGGAGCTGCTGGCCAGGGTCCGTGTGCACGTGGCGCAAGGGCGCGCCCAGCATGCAAGCGTCGCCAGCCTCGACGCGACGGGGCGCCTGATGCTGGCAACCGACACACGCGGCCGGTTTCTCTGGTGCTCGCCACTGGCTGAACGGGCGATCACGCGGATCACGCCCGGTTGGAGCAAGGATGACGTGATGTTGCCCCTCCAATTCAGAATGGCCGTTGAGCGCCTGTTGGCACGGCGCGCGATGGGGGTGAGTTCCGTCCGGATCGAGCAGCCAGTAGGAACGCTCGAACTCGTCCTGATCGCGCAGCATCGCGAGAACGAAGTGCTGATCCGCCTCAACGAACTCAATCCCGATGAACATGCGGCGCAGTTGAAGCTGCGACTGCAGATCACTGATCGGGAGGCCGAGGTCCTGCTTTGGCTAAGCTATGGAAAGTCCAGCGGCGACATCAGCGACGTTCTCAGCATCAGCCCGCGGACCGTGCAAAAGCATCTCGAGCGCATCTTCGAAAAGCTGGGCGTTGAAACTCGCTCGGCGGCGGCGGCCATGGCGATTCGCGCCATCGACCAGTGACAATACCGGGCTCGGGGCCGGGTTCGGAGCCGGCGTCGGGACTGACGGCCGGTTTTCGCCGGCCGTCATCCAGCGATTTCCCGGCCGCTATTTTCCCGGCTTTTTAGCGGCGATCGCCTCTATCTCGATCAGGAAATAAGGTCCGACGAGAGCGCCCACCTGAAAGGCCGAGCGTGCGACCGTCTCGGGATTCTCGGGCGTCTTGAAGTAGGCCTTGAAGCCTTCATTGACTCCGGCGAAATCCAGTTTGCCAAGCTTGGGGTCAGGGGCGATGAACAGGGTGAGCTTGACGAGATCGGACATGGCATAGCCTTGTTTCGCCAGAATCGCCTTGATCTTGCCAAGGACGCTGATCGTCTGGGCCTTGCTATCACCCATCTCATCAAGGCTCTTGACCTCGCTCATGGGCTTGGCGGGATCGAGGGGGGCGGGAAGCTGTCCGGACACGAAGAGCAGGTCGGTTCCAGCGCTCACCTTCGCCGCTTCAAGAATCAAGGCCGAGGGGTTGCTCGTGATCCTCGCTACCTGTGCCTCGGCTTGCGTGGCCGGTATCAGGGCAGTCACCAGGGCGGCAAGGGGCAGAATCTTCCTAAGCATGAACGTTCCTTCCGGGATAAAAACGGGTGCGCTAGCCGGCTGCCCCGGCCTTTGGCGCGAACATCAGCGCGGCCGCATCGATCGCCTCGTGCGCCGCTGCATAATCGGGCGATTCATTGTGATCGTTGAAGCCATAGGTTTCATCCGAACCGCCCGGCTGCACCACGATGCCGTCGCGACGCGCGAGGACCGAGAGATGATTATATTGAACGCCGTAGTTCACGCCGGCCTGTGGCAGCAGCCAGGCGATCTGGCCGCGCACCGGAATTACGCTCTCATCCTTGAGCAGGTCGCGTGCGCCAAAGCCGGTGCAGTTGATGATCGTCTTTTCCTTGATTTTGGAAAAATCGTCCGGACCGTGCAGATCGAGCGGCACGAAACGGCCGCCAGCAAGCTGAAAATCGCTTTCGAGCTGGTGGAAATAGTCGGCGACATTATACATCAAACTGGTCGTCTGACGGACAAACGGCGCGCGAAATGGATGCATGCCGGCCGGCACCGCCTGTTGGGTCGGCGTGAGGTCCTTCACCAACTCCTCATAGTCGACAAAATAGTCGGTGCCGCCATTCGGCATGGTTATGGGCGTATGCGGCCGTTTCTCGAAAGGCGTGTCCGACAGCGAATAGCGGTCGACCCATTCCACCGGATTACCCGGCAGCCCGAGAAAGCTCTGGTAAATGGCGAAGGAACGCCGCGCCATCCGCTCCCATTTCTCGCGAAATGCAGCGTCGGTGGCTCCCTCCATCGCGACACGGCTGTGCGGTGACCAGGTCCCTGTCGCGCGTGCCGAACGGATATCGGGGTAGCGCGCCTTGGTGTAGACAGTGACCTTCGCGCCCATGCGCTGTGCCGTGATCGCCGTCGTCATGCCAATCGCACCGGCGCCAATGACGGCGATTTCCCTGGCACCCGTCGCAAGCGCCAGCGGCACCGCCTCCGCCGCCGATCCCCAGGACAGTGAAATGCCGCTGCCGCCGTGCCCGTAGTGATGGAGGACATGCTTTGCACCGAACTGCTCCATTTCGATGCGTGGACCTGCTGCGCGAAACGGCCGGAGGCAGACGGTTACCCGAAAAACGCGATCGGGCCGCGCGATGATCGGTGTCAGCCCCGGCGACGGCACGAAGGCGCCGGCCTGTGCCAGCAATCTGCCGGGTCGCAACGCCGCAAGGCCAGCCGCCCCCACGAGCCCGCCGCGCAGAATCTCACGACGATCGACCATTTTGGTCCTCCGCAAAAGCGTTTCGCTAGGCTGTATCCTAGTCGCGGCGCGGCGAAACCTCGTACGCAAATCGGCGTATGGGCAAGGCAGGGCTTTTAAGGTGAGTTGAGCCGCGCGGCACAAAAACAGGTCCACCAAGGCACATTGGTGAACCCCATCGCCGCGAGAAAAAGAAGGCCGAGACCGCGATGTAACGATCGCTCAGACCAAAGGCCCTGAATCGAACAAGGGAGGCATGCGGAAAAATCAACCGGGGGGAATCCAATGTTACGCGTCGCCAAGATTACCTGCTTTACGCTCCTCGCTTCCACCGCGCTGTCCACAGCGCACGCTCAGACGGTGGAACCAGCCGCCCAGACCACTGATGCCGCGCCCAGTGGCGACATCATCGTCACCGGCACGCGCGCCGTCGGCACCAAGGCGGCAGATAGTGCCGCGCCGATCCAGGTTCTTGACGACTCGGCGCTGGTCCATGTCGGCCAGCCTAACCTCAACCAGGCGCTGACCCAGTTGGTGCCCTCCTTCACGGCGCAGACCCAGGGCACCGACATGGCGAGCTTCTCGCTCAGCGCCCGACTGCGCGGCGTCAGCCCCAATCACACGCTGGTGCTGGTCAACGGCAAGCGCCGGCACGGTAATTCCATTCTCCAGGTCATCAACGGCGCCTTTGGTGGTTCAGCGGCGCCCAGCATCGACCTCGTCCCGCCGGACGCGGTGGGGCATATCGAAATCCTGCAGGACGGCGCCGCCGCCCAATATGGCTCGGACGCGATCGCCGGCGTCATCAACATCATCCTCAAGAGCAACACGTCGGGCGTGTCGGCCAAGGGCACGATCGGTGAATATGGCGATGGCGAGGGCCGCACCTACAGCGCCAGCGGCAATTTCGGCCTGCCGATCGGCGAGAGCGGCTTCCTCAGCGTGACGCTGTTCCAGCGCAGCAACACCTACACCACTGTCGGCGAGGGCCAGTTCACCGCAGTCAATCTGAACGGCTCGACCAACACCTCGGTGTCGGCGGCTTTCAAGCCGGTCTACGACGCGCTCAACGCACGCAATGGCACCGCGAACATCAATGGCGGCCAGCCCAAGTCGAAGCTCTATGTGGGCTCGTACAACGCCGGTTATGATTTCGGCGGAGTCGAACTCTACTCCTTCGGCGACATTTCCTACCGTCACGGCGACGCCCTGCAGGGTTATCGCCCACCGAATCGTGTATGCGCCTCCTTCAAGGACCCGATAACCAACACCTCGGTGCCGTCCGCGCCTGAATACTGCCTGGCATCCACCGTCGCGAACGGCATGGTGCCGCATATCGAGGTCAAGCAGGACGAATTCTCGTTCACCAATGGTGTGAGAGGTGAATCCAGCGGTTGGCACTGGGATTTGTCAGCTACCTATGCCGAAGACAAGTCGAAAATCTATACGACGGGCTCGGCGAACGCCTCGCTTTTTTCGGACACCTTCAAGGCCGCGTACAGCGCGGCGCGCCTGGCGGGTGCCACCGTCCCCGCAGCGGTCATTGCGGGTCAAGCGGGCGCGTTTACCCCGACCGATTTCTATGACGGCTCGTTCAAGTTCACCCAGTTCGTCGGTACGCTTGACGTCCGCAAGGAAGTCGAGGTCGGTTTCTCGGAGCCGCTGACGTTTGCGTTCGGCGGTGAATATCGCAAGGAAACCTATGCGATCACCGCGGGTGATGCGGGTTCTCGCTATTTCGAAGGGGGCCAGTCCTTCCCCGGCTACACACCAAGCGACGCCAGCAACCTGAAGCGCAATGCCGAGTCGGGCTACGTCGATCTCATCGCCAAGCCGGTGGACGGCTGGCAGGTCGACCTTGCCGGCCGGTTCGAACACTATAGCGACTTCGGCAATACGGTGATCGGCAAAGTCACGACGCGTTATGATTTCAGCCCGGCCTTCGCGCTTCGTGCGACCGCAAGCACTGGCTTCCGTGCCCCGGCTTTGGCGGAATCGGGCTACTCGTCAACCAATGTCGGCCCGACCAGCGCGACGCTCCAGCTCGCGCCGAGCTCGCCGGGCTCGGCGGCAGCCGGCTTCGGCGCACTTAAACCTGAAAAGTCGACCAACTTCTCGGCTGGCATCGTTTTGCGTCCGGCGCGCAGGCTGGTCGTGACGCTCGATGGCTACTACATCAAGATCAAGGATCGCATCGTTTCCTCGGGCACCATCACTGGGCAGGATGCGGTTCCACCCCCAGGGGACGCGGTCAAGCGGACCAACATCATCAACGGCGTCACCGCCTATCAGCTCGTCCAGGACGCGATCGCGGCGAGCGGCAAGAATCTCGATCCCACGGTCGTGAAATCGGGCTCGCTCGCCATTCAGACCTTCACCAACGGCATCGATACGCGCACGGTGGGCATCGAACTGTCGGCGCGCTATCCGGTCGATCTGAGCTTCGGCAAACTCGATCTGACGCTCGGCGCCAATTACAATGACACCAAGGTGACCAAGAGCCGTCTCGGCGCGCTGTTCAATCTCCAGTCCGAAGCGATCATCGAGCTGGCCAGCCCCAAGTTCAAGAGCGTGTTTGGGGCGCTGTTCACCAGCGGCGGCTTCAGCGCCAACGCGCGTGCCACCTATTACAGCAAGACGACGGCACTGGTTACGCCCAACGCCTTTTCGACCACCGTTCGGCCGATCAAGGGCGATGGCACGCCAGGCTATTATGAGGGTATCGTGAAGCCTGCGGTGATCGTCGATCTCGAATTGAGCTATGACCTCACAAAGTTCATGAACGTCGCGATCGGCGCGAACAATCTGTTCAACAAGACCCCGGAAATTCCACCGCTGGTCGCCGACTATAATTCGGCCTCGCCCGCAGCAGGCTGGCTGGCTGGCCGTTCACCCTACATCAACGGCGGCTCGATCAACGCGCCGTACGGCCATGGACCATATGGCAGCAATGGCGGGTATTACTACGCTCGCGTCAGTTTCAACTTCTGATCTAGCGGGCGGCGAGCAACGGTTCGCCGCCCTTTTTCATAAAATCAATTCGCATTTGAAGGAGACGGATCAATGAAATTCAAGCTCATGCTTGGCGCCGCTATGGTGCTGCTCGCGACCGGCGCCCAGGCGAAGGACAAAGCGCCCAAACCGAAGATCGAACGCGCCGTCGCCAGCCCCACCGCGGTCATTTCCAGCAACGTCTCGATCCCGCCCGGCAGCCGCATCATTTATCTTTCCGGTTCGACCGCCTCGCCGGTCGATCCGGCCAAGCCAGAGGAATTCGGCGACACCAAAGCGCAAACGCTGAGCATCCTGACCAAGATGAAGGCGAGCCTCGAAGCCATGGGCCTCGGTATGGGCGACATAGTCAAGATGAACGTCTTCCTGGTATCCCCGACACCGGGCGGGCACATGGACTCGCCAGCCATGAACGAGGTGTTCAAGACCTTCTTCGGCACGCCCGAACAGCCCAATCGCCCGGCCCGCACCACCGTTCAGGTCGCCGCGCTTGGCCGGGCCACCACTCTGGTCGAGATCGAGGCGGTTGTCGCCAAGGCTCCCTAGCGAAGCGGTCAACAGTCGGGCGTCGCAGGCGACGCCCGACTGCTGCGCCACCTGGACCGAGGAAACAGGTGCGCAACAATATCAGAATCTCGCCGCCATGGACGGCCGGATCGGCCTCGCCGGCGAGCCTGCTCCTGTTCCGGACGCTGGATTGGGCGCGCGTTCCTGTCGTCGATCCACGCGATCGCGCACCCACACCAGAGCGCTCGGCGGATTGGCGACATGCACACAAAGAATGAAGGACGCCCGATGAAAACTTTGCGGTACCTGAGCATGCTGCCCGCGGTCGCGCTCGCGGCAGCCAGTCCCGCCGTCGCGCAAGGCGATGCGAAGAAGGGCAAGCTGGTCTTCGCCCAATGCGCGGTCTGCCACAAGATCGACAAGGCGGGAGGCAACGGGATCGGTCCCAATCTCTTCGGGGTCGTGGGGCGTCCATCGGGCAGCGCCCCGGGCTTTTCCTATTCACCGGCGCTGAGCAAGCTCAAGATAACCTGGACCGTGGAAAAGCTCGACGGATTCCTGACCCATCCGGCTGGTGCGGTACCGGGTACTCGCATGCCTTTCGCGGGCATCAAGGATCCCGCCAGCCGGCAGAACCTGATCGCCTATCTCATCGCGGCGGCCCGCTAGAGCATCGTGCGAAAAAGTGGGTACCGGTTTTTCGCAAAAACGATGCGACAACAAACAACTAGAGCAGGCGGTGCGCGTCAGATTTTACGCAGCCTGCTCTAGAAAAACAGGACCTGATCTTCAATGACGGCGTCCCACATTCTGCTGACCGGGGGTTCCGGTCGTCGCGAGATCCTTCGTCCACTGCCTTCGCGCGGCGACGCCGCAAGCCCATGGCGGGCCGCTGTCCGGACGATCGTGCTGATGCTGGCACTGTCGTCAGTATCGGCCTGCACCCGCCAGGGTGGCGATGGAGCGAAAAAGCGCCCACCGCCGCTGGTCGGTGCCGCCCCCGCCCTGTCGCATGTCTTCAGCGAGGATATCGAGACGATCGGCACCGCCCGCGCCAATGAGCAGGTGACGCTTGCCGCCAACGTCACTGAACGGGTGGACCGCCTCCTGTTCGACGACGGCATGGTCGTCCGGCGCGGACAATTGCTGGCGGTGCTGTCGCACAGCCAGGAACAGGCCTCGCTTGCCGGCGCGGAGGCCAGTGAGGTGCAGGCGCGCGCGCAGCTGAACCGCGTCGAGCGACTGAGCGAACTGGGATTTGTCACCCGGTCCATGCTTGACCAGCAAACCGCCACGCTCGGCAAGGCGCGCGCTGATGCGACATCGATTCGTGCTCAGATCAACGACCGGATGATCCGTGCTCCCTTCTCGGGCAGTGTTTCATTGCGGACGATGTCCGAAGGTTCAATCGTTACCAGCGGCACGCCGATCGTCACCATCAGCGACCTGTCCCGCATCAAGCTCGATTTCACCGTGCCGGAGACGAAGCTGAAGGCGCTGCGTACCGGCCAGACCATCAAGGCCGTCGCCGCCGCCTTTCCCGATGCTCCCCTCACCGGCACCATCTCGGTCATCGATCCGGTCATCGATCTGCAGAGCCGCGCCGCCATGGTCCGCGCCATTCTCCCCAATCCCGGCGGCAGGATCAAACCCGGCATGTTGCTCACCGTGCGGATCGAAACTGGTCAGCGGACTGGCTCAGCGGTCCCGGAAATCGCAATCGTGAGCGAAGGGGCGGACCGCTATGTCTTTGTCGTCGGCCCGGACGGCAAGGCGAAGCGGATCGTTGTTCAGACAGGTCTGCGCGACAACGGCCTTGTCGAGGTCGGCGGCCTACCCCAGGCGGCCCGGGTGATAACCGAGGGTGTCGTCAAGGTGACGGACGGCATGAAGGTGCGTCTCGCCGGCGGTAAGCGCAAACCGGCTGCGTCGTGATCCTGTCCGATCTTTCGATTCGCCGCCCGGTCGTCGCGGCGGTCATGGCGCTCCTGCTCACCATCGTCGGTGTCGTCGGTTTCCTGCGTCTGTCCGTCCGCGAATATCCCGATACGGATCCTCCAGTCGTTTCGGTGCAGACACTCTATACCGGCGCGAGCGCAAGCGTTGTGGAAAGCCGGATCACCCAGCCGCTGGAAGACCGGCTGGCTGGTGTCGAGGGGATCGAGACGATCAGTTCGACCTCCACCGACGGGCGATCCGACATCACGATCGAGTTCCGGCCCGGTCGCGACGTTGATTCCGCGGCCAATGACGTGCGCGACCGCGTCGCCGCGGGTGCGTCGCAACGGCCACCCGACGCCTTTCCACCCGAGGTGCGCAAGGTCGACTCCGACGCCCAGCCGATCATGTTCTTCGCGGTTCTCGCGCCCGACTGGGACAGCACCCGGCTTGGCGATTATGTCAATCGCGTGATTATCGACCGGTTGTCGACGATTGACGGCGTGGCGCAGATCCAGCCGCTAGGCCTCGCCCGACCTGCGATGCGGGTGTGGCTGAACACCAGCCGGCTTGCTGCCTTTCGCCTCACGCCCAAGGACATTGAATCGGCGCTGCGCAGCCAGAATGTGGAACTGCCGGCTGGGCGGATCGAGGCCAGGCAGCAAAATCTGTCCTTGCGCGTACAGCGCGGCTTTACCACTCCGGCTGATTTCAGGACACTCGTGGTCGGCCGCGGCCCCGATGGCTATCTGGTCCGGCTGGGCGATGTGGCGCGGGTCGAGGAGGGACCTGAAAATCCCTACACGCTCTACCGTTACAACGGGCAGAACGGGGTCGGCCTGGGGATCGTCCGGCAATCGGGTGCGAATACGCTCGCTGTCGCGCAGGCGGCCAAGGCGATGATGGCCGACCTCTCCAAAGAGCTGCCGCCCGGCGTGACCATCCAGATGGGCGGAGACAGTTCGCTCTTTATCGATGAGGCGATCAAGGGGGTCTGGCATACGCTGATCGAGGCGGCGCTGCTGGTCACGGCGGTGATTTACCTCTTCCTGGGCAGCGGGCGCGCGACCCTGATCCCGGCCGTAACAGTCCCGATTTGCCTGCTCGCGACCTGCGCGGTGCTGTGGGCGATGGGATATTCGATCAACCTGCTGACCCTGCTGGCACTGGTTCTGGCGATCGGGCTCGTTGTCGACGATGCGATCGTCGTCCTTGAAAATATCTATCATCGCATCGAGCAAGGTGAGGCACCGCTCTATGCCGCTTATGCCGGCACGCGTCAGGTGGGTTTCGCGGTGATCGCGACGACGCTGGTGGTCTGCGCCGTGTTCGTGCCGGTGATGTTCCTCTCCGGTCAGACGGGCCTGCTGTTTCGGGAACTGGCCGTGGCGTTGATCGCGGCGCTGGCGATCTCCGGCGTGCTTGCCCTCAGCCTCGCGCCCATGCTGTGCTCCAAGCTTCTGAAGCATTCGGAACGCGGCGGTCTGACCGGCAGGATCGATCGCCTGATGGATAGCTGCGAATCCGGCTATGGGCGTTCGCTCAACTGGTCGCTGCGCCGGCCACTTCCGGTCATCCTCGGGATTGCCGTGTTCCTCGCCTTTTCCGCCTGGGTGTTTACCAGCCTCGACGCCGAGCTTGTGCCACCAGAGGATACGGGTGTGTTTCAGATCCGCATCAATGCGCCGGAAGGGACCGGCTTCGCGCAGCTCGATCGCTATACCAAACAGGTCGAAGACATGGTTGCGCCGATGATCGGCAAAGGCGCCGTGCGGGGCACGAATTCCCGTGTTCCCGGCACCCCCGGCGTTTCCGAAGACTTCGACACCTCCAATGTCTCGGTGTTCCTGCGCCCCTGGGACGAGCGCAAGCTGAGTTCTCAGGATGTCGCCAAACGCGTCAATGCGAAGCTTCTCGACATCGCCGCGGTCAGGGGGAATGCCACAGTAAATTCCCGGCTGAGCCGGGGCCGGGGACAGCCGGTCAATTTCGTTATCGCCGGCTCCAGCTATGAGGGCCTTGCCCGGGCTCGGGACAGGCTGCTGGCGGCCGCGCGCGACAATCCCGGCCTGGTGAACGTCGATGCCGACTATGTGGAAAGCAAGCCGCAGTTGCTGATCGACGTCGATCGGCAGCGCGCCGGCGACCTGGGTGTTTCCGTCGACGATGTCAGCCAGGCGCTGCAGACGATGATGGGGTCCCGCCGCGCGTCGACCTATGTGCGCGACGGCGAGGAATATTACGTCGTCCTGCAGGCCGAAGCTGATAACCGCGACACTGAGGCGAGCCTGTCGACCGTCTATGTGCGATCGCGTGGCGGAGGGCTGATTCCGCTGTCGAGCGTGGTTCATGTGCGAGAAACGGCGACCGCGCAGGCACTCGGCCGTTTCAACAAGATGCGGGCCATCACGCTGCAGGGCGGCCTCGCGCCGGGCTATTCGCTGGGCCGGGCGCTCGCTTTTCTGGACGACAAGGCGCGTACCATGCCGGAAATCCAGGCGACAGGCTATCGCGGCGAGAGCCAGGCCTTCAAGCAGACCGGCGGATCGATCTGGCTTGCATTCGGGCTTACGATCCTGGTCATCTACCTTCTGCTCGCGGCTCAGTTTGAAAGCTTCATCCATCCGGCCGTGATCATCTCGGCAGTGCCGCTTGCCGTGGCAGGGGGTGCGCTGGGGTTGGCGCTGACCGGCACGAGCATCAATCTGTTCAGCCAGATTGGCATTGTGATGCTGGTCGGGCTTGCCGCCAAGAACGGCATCCTGATTGTCGAATATGCCAATCAGCTGCGGGACGAGGGGATCGCGCTGGAGGCGGCGATCCGGCAGGCGGCGGGGCGGCGGCTCCGTCCGATCCTGATGACCTCGATTGCGACCGTGGCGGGGGCGGTTCCCCTCGCGTTCAGCCATGGCGCCGGTGCCGGCGCGCGCTCGGCGATCGGCGTCGTCATCGTGTTTGGCGTGACCATCGCCACCGGGGTCACGCTCTATATCGTGCCGCTGCTCTATCGCTGGCTGGCGCCGTACACATCCTCTCCGCAATCGGTCGGGCGGCTGTTGCAGACGCTGATCCACGCCCGTCCCGCGGCCCCCGCAGCTATGGCCGAAGTCATGACCGAAATCGCGTGACGCGGATACGACAACGCCGGGGTGCATGGTGCACCCCGGCGTTGTTATCGCGACAGGCTGTCCCGTTCACCACCGCGCGCGCCAATGGCCTTTGCGGTGGCGAGCGCGGATCAGTTGCTGGCGAGGCTTTGGGACCCGCCTCGACGCGCGAGCGAGTATAATGTCGCGGTAGCATTGGCACCCATTTCCCGGCGGCACTGCCAGTCCGGCGACAGGTCGGCATTGATCCGGTTGCCGGGATTGCAGGCGGTTTCGATCGCTTTGGTAAGGCGCGCGCGCAGCCGCTCGAGGTTCTGAGGATTGCGGAGGTCGAGACCGGCAGTGGACACGCGAAGCTCGATAGGTTCGCGGGAGTGTTGTGCCGGCGCCAGCACGTTAATTTCAACATTGCCCACGTCCTGGGCCGTTGCGGCCATCGCGACGGAGGGTGCGGCAAGCGCACACGCCACCGCAAGTGCGGCGTTGAGGGTTTTCATGACATTCTCTCCTGTATTCCTACGGACATTATTTTGCATTTTTGTTGCTGTCAGGCCGTGCCGAAATTGCCTCCCGGTCGCGCTCCTGCAAAGCATCGTTCTCGATGCTCAACCGCTATTTAGTCCGCTGCAAGGCAGTCAACAAGTGTAACCCTGCCCTCGAGCCCCTGTCCGCGAGAAGATCACCGCCGAGGATCAGTGTGGCGCGCTCTACGCGATGGTATCCGCTACTCCCACGCGATTGTTCAAATTGGCTGTAACTAGCTTAGTTATATGTACAAAATGTCAAATAACCCATTCCGCTCTTGCGACAATAACTTAAGCCGGGTCTTTCGTTCAATTCGATGCTGAAAAGTACCGACTGCAAACCATTTTTCGACAGGATACCTCGCGGCGCCGACTTACGCCGCATCCCGGCATTCCTGTTGCTGTTCGCCCAGTCCGCCGATGCCAAGCCGGACGGTGTCGCCGGGTTTGAGATACCAGGGGGCGGGTTTCTGGCCGAGACCGACGCCCGGCGGAGTGCCCGTCGTGATGATGTCGCCCGGCTCGAGCATCATGAAGCGGGAGCAATAGGCTACAATCTCTGCAACGGTGAAGATCATCGTCGCAGTGCTGCCGTTCTGGACGCGTTTGCCGTTCACATCGAGCCAGAGCGACAGTCTTTGCGGGTCGCCAATCTCGTCGGCGGTGACAAGCCAAGGCCCGACGGGGCCAAATGTCGGAAAGCCCTTCCCCTTGTCCCATGTGGGTCCCCGCTCCTGCTGCCAATGGCGTTCGGAGACGTCGTTGACGACGCAATAGCCGGCAACATGGGCGAGCGCATCGGTCTCGGCGATGTCATGGGCATGCGCGCCGATGACGACGCCGAGCTCAACCTCCCAGTCGGTCTTTTTCGAGCCGCGCGGGATGATGATCGGGTCGTTTGCGCCTTGCAGGCAGTTCACCCATTTGTTGAACACCACAGGCTCGGCCGGGATGGGCAAGTTCGATTCAGCGGCATGGTCGGCATAGTTGAGGCCGATGGCGACGAATTTGCGGGTGCCTGCGACGGGCACGCCGTAGCGCGACCTTTCGGGCGCCAGCGGCAGACTTTCGATGGCGACCCCACGCAATCGCGCGAGACCTTCCGCAGAAAGAGCCTCGGGGCCGATATCGGTCACCACTGACGACAGATCACGGATCGCGCCGTTGGCATCGACGATGCCGGGTTTTTCCTGTCCGACCGGGCCGTAGCGGCAGAGTTTCATCTCATCGGGTCCTTTCCAAGGCGGTAAATTGGGGCTGCGCGAGCACCGATCGGTCGATCGCCGCGATCGAGGAACAGCCGGCGAGCGACATCACGACCCTGAGTTCCCGGGCCAGCATCGCAAGCAGCTGATCGACGCCCGCTTCTCCGCCTGCGGCGAGCGCCCAGAGCCATGCGCGGCCAAGCAACACGCCCTGCGCGCCAAGCGCCAGCATCCGCAGGACGTCCAATCCGGAGCGCACGCCGCCATCGGCCAATATGGTCAGCCGATCGCCGACCGCATCGGCAATTGCGGGCAGTGCTCTGGCTACGGAAAGCACGCCGTCAAGCTGACGGCCGCCATGGTTCGACACGACAATCCCTTCAGCTCCATAGTCGGCGGCCTCCCGCGCATCGATCGGATCCAGGATACCCTTCACGACAAGTGGCCCGTCCCATGCCGCGCGTAGCCAGTCGAGGTCCTTCCAGCGGATGCCGGGATCGAAATTGTCGGCCATCCACGCGATATAGTCGTCCATGCCGCTGTCGGCGCCGAGGACCGGGACGAGGTTGCCGAGCTGGTGCGGCCGGCCAAGAAGGCCGACATCCCAGGCCCAGCCCAGCTTGCCCAGTGCCTGCAGCGCGCGGCGCATGGGACCGCGCGGTCCCGACATGCCGGAGCGGAGATCGCGGTGGCGGATACCGGGCGTCGGCATGTCGACGGTGAAGACAAGCGTCTCCACGCCTTTCTCCTTCGCGAGCGCAAGCAGCTCCAGCATGAACCCGCGGTCGCGGATCACATAGAGCTGAAACCAGAGCGGCACATCCGGCGCGGCACGCCGCACTTCGCCAAGCGAGCAGATGCCGACTGTGGAAAGCGTGAATGGAACCTGATGCCGCGTGGCGGCGCGCGCGGCCTGCGCCTCTCCGCGCCGACGGAACATGCCGCCGATACCGATCGGGCCAAGCGCGACCGGTAACGGCCGATCCCGTCCAAACCAGCTGGTCGAAAGATCGATCTCGGCAACGTCCCGAAGCACACGTTGCCGGACGATCACCTCCGCCAGGTCGGCACGGTTGCTCCTCATCGTCTGTTCGTCGAGCGCGCCACCGTCCGCATAGTCGAACAGAAAGCGCGGCAATCGACGCCGGGCGACCTCGCGGAAATCATCAATCGCAGCAATCGTGGCTGGCATGGTCAGGCCATCGTCCACCCGCCGTCGATCGCGACAGCCGTGCCGGTCGTATAGGCACTCTCGTCGCTCGCGAGGTACAGAGCGAGCAGGGCTACTTCCTCGGCACTGCCGATCCGCCCCATCGGTTGGCGCGCGATGAAGGCGGTCCGGGCTTCAGCAGCATTCCCCGTCGCTGCCAGCCTGTCGTCGAGCGACGGCGATTGAACGGTCCCCGGGCAGATCGCATTGCAGCGGATGCCGTCCCCCACGAAATCGAGCGCGATCGATCGGGTCAGCCCGACCACCGCGCCCTTGGACGCGCAGTAGGCGAGGCGATTGGGCACGCCGATCATCGCGCCCGCCACCGAGGCGATGTTGACGATCGAGCCACGACCAGCCGCGATCATCGCCGGCAGCACAGCCTGCGTCATGCGGATCGTGGCGCGTACGTTCAGGTCGAACGACAGGTCGAGCCCATGATCGGTCGTGGCGAGGAGGTTGCCAGCATCGACATAGCCTGCGCAGTTCACCAATATATCGAGCGTTCCCGCCGCTCCGCCTGCGGCGGCGACAGCGGCAGGGTCGAGCAGATCGACCACGCGCGTCTCGCACTGATCGAGGGTCGCGAGCGCATCAGCCTGGATGTCGAGCGCGATCACGGCGGCGCCCTCGCGGACGAACAACTCGGCGATCGAGCGACCGATCCCTTGGGCGGCGCCCGTGACGAGCACCTTCTTGTTTGCGAGACGTGGCATTTCCATGGTTCCTGGACGGGCGGTTAGGAGTGATCGCTCTGACAATTGCCTGCCTGGCTTCAGGCCAATTCGAAGCGTTCGACGGCGCCGTTGCAGTGCCGGGCCGTGTGCCTTGTCATCGCACTGAGCGGATGGGCAGCACCAGCGCCGCCCCGAACACGACGATGATCGCCGCGAGGATGAACAGCAGGGGATAATTGTTGCCCGTGAGGCTCAGCAATAACGCCGCCAGGGCCGGGCTGAGAATTTGCGGAATGTTGATCGCGGTGGTCAGGATGCCGAGATCCTTGCCCGTCGCGTCTTCGCCTGCGGGCCGCGGCGGAAGCACACGCGTCATGAGCGCGAGATCGACCGACATGAAGGCGCCGTAGCCGAGCCCGATCAGCACGGCATAGCCGAACATGCCGGGGATGTTGCGTGAGACCAGCGGCGCGACCACGGCCAGCGCCATGATGACGCCGGCGATGAAAACGAGCGGCTTCAGCCGTCCGATCCGGTCCGAAAGCCATCCGGACAACAGGCTGGATATGATGAGCGCCACCAGCGTGACCGACGACATGCGCGCGATCATGGCATTGGCATCGGCCTGGCTGAGGCCGATATGATCCTCCAGTATGTAGAGCAGATAGGTCAGAATGGCCTGGTAGCCCATGTAGATCGAGAAGCGCCCGAAAAAGGCCCAGGCGAAATCGGGATGCTGGCGCGGGCTGATCCAGAATCCGCGCAGGAACGATCCCAGGTCGAAGGGCGGTGGTTTGCCGAAGCTGGCCGGGAGCGGAGGTTCGGGGTTAAGCAGGACGAACAGCGTGCAGGCGAACATGACCCCGCCGCCGAGTATCGCATAGGCGAGGAACAGGTGAGCCGCGAGCAACCCGCCAAAGATTGTCCCCGCGGACAGGCCCGAGGTCATCGTCGCCCCGACCACACCCGACACCATGCCGCGCTCGTCCGGCTGAAACCTGTCAGCGACGACAGCGGTGATCGGCGGCAGCATGCAGTTGAGAGTAATGGTTGCCAGCACCCAGAACGCGGTGACGCCGGCGATGGTGCCGCCATGCGGGATCAGAATCGTCGCAATGCCGCCTGCCAGGCCTCCTCCGAGGATCCAGGGAGTACGCCTTCCGAACCGGCTGCGGGTACGGTCGGAAAGTGCACCGGAGACAGGGGTTATGGTCGTGCTGAAGACCGAGGTGATCGCGAACACGATCCCGAGCGTGGTGGTTTTGTTGACCGGGTCCATGTCCTGGATCTGGTTGGGCAGCAACACGCCCAGGATCGCCGCGAACAAGGCGAAGAGAACGAAAAACACCAGGCCCAGGCTCACCACCAGCACCCATTTCCGCGTGCCCTGGATTGGGGCGGCCGCCCCGGCGGCGATGGGCTGTGCGGCGGGCGTCACGCCGCGATCCCGGTACGTGCCGGCAACGCGCCGGAGGTCGCGCGAGCCCCGGCGCTCAGCGTCAGCCCGTGACCCGGCGCTTCGCGTCCGTAAATGAGGCCATCGGCCATGACAAAGGGTTCGTCCACGAGGTGATCGAAGTTCTGGAAGCTGTATTCGAGCCACCGGACGCCAGGCAGCGCGAGCGCCATGTTTACGCCGACTTCAAGGAACGTGTTGCCCAGCGTCACCTCCACATTGGCTTCGTCGGCCAGCCAGCCGGCACGCATGACATCCGATACCTGGCCGTGCACGTTGAGCATGTCGCACGCGCGAGCCTCGAGGAGCTTCCGCTTGCCGGTCAGGTCCAGATACTCGCCAGCGTTGATCCTGCTGAGGCCGAGATGGCGAAGCATCCTCAAACCGTCGAAGTCTTCGCGGGGAATCGGATCCTCGAGCCAGTAGATCGAATGGCCGGCACGTTCGAACAGGCGGAGCGCCTGGATCGTCTCCTGCGCAGTCCAGGCCTCGTTCGCATCGATCATGACGGGCCCTTCACCGCCCGTAACCTGGCGAAGCAGGTCAAGCCGGTGCAGGTCGCGCTGCACGTCGGGATGCCCGACCTTGATCTTATATCCTCGAAAGCCGCGGTCGCGCGCATTGCCGAAGAGCTCGCTGAAGTCGTGATCGGACAGGTGAAAATCGAGGCCGCTGGCATAAACCGGAACGGAGTTTCGTTCCGCCCCGAGCATCTGCCACAGGGGCAGCCCCGCCTGCTTCGCGTGCAGGTCCCAGACCGCGTGCTGGATCGACTCCTCGAAGGGAAAGCTCAGGCGCCGCACATTGCCGCCGCGGACTCGCCGAACCGCCAGCGCCAGCGACGCGGGGTGGCGGCCTTCGAGAGTCGGCCACACTTCGGAAGCGAAGATCCGCTCGATTTCGGCCTGGGTGGGAAGCGCCACGAAGAGTGATTGCGCGAAACCGAGACCGACATTGCCATCGGCGTCGATCAGTTCGAGCGCGACCAGTTGCGTGGTCTTCGCTTGCACCTGGGAATCGCCGATCGTCCGGTCGCGGTCGAACGCCAGCTGCGTAAGGCGGTACTCGACAATTCGCGACGCCGACATTTTACGCCCTTTCTGAGATATCAACTGAGTGACCTACTATTCGAATACTGACAAGCCGGCCCTTGATGGGTTGACCGGGGGCTCAGGAGGAGCCCGCCGCCGAGCCTCGGGTGGATCGGCGGCGATGGCGCGGTTGGACAGATCGAGCCCGGCGGAGTGGAACGAGGCGCGGTGCATCCGGAGCAATGGGGCGGCGCTGGCCTGTCTCAGAACCTCACCCGAGCGCCTGCGCTGAAGCGCCGCCCTACCCGCCGATATTCCTGCGTGTTCCCGACGACGTTCGCATAGTGGAACTCGTCCGAGTTGGTCAGGTTCGTTGCGTCGGCCGTGAGGATGAAGTTCTTCGTCAGGGAGACCTGAATGCCGGCGTCGAGCTGGCCATAGCTGTCGCTGAACTCCGGCACGCCAGTCTGCGTTTGCGGCGCCACGAGATAGCGATCACGCCACGTATAGGAGGCGCGCAACTGGAGCGGGCCCTTCTCGTAAAATCCTACCACCGTGTAGGAATTCTTGGACAGGCCCTGCAGCGAATAGTGCGTCGTTGCCTTGGCGGCGTTGGCGTAGTCCGCGTCGCTGTCGGTATACGTATAACTCAGCTGGGTTCCCAGGCCGTCCAGGAAACTGGGCAGGAATTTGAAGACGGTGCGGTAGTTGAGCTCGATACCCTTCACGCTCGCCCCCTTGCCGTTGACCGGCTGGTCGATGATGAAAGTGACCTGATCGACTTGCTGGGTGCTGACCCCGCGGGTGATGAACGAGTCGATCGACTTGTAGAAGAAGGTCGCCGACAGCAGCGAGTCGGGGCTGTAATACCATTCGAGCCCCATTTCCGCCTGAGATGCCCTGAATGGCAGCAGATTGGGATTGCCGTGCGAGATGCGCTCGTTTCCAGGGTTGCTGGTGATGCTTTGCGCTGACGAAAGGTCGGTCAGGGTCGGGCGCGAGATGACGCGGGATGCGGCGGCGCGGAGGATCAGCTTGGGCGTCAGGTTGAGGCGGGCGTTTATCGACGGCAATATGTCGGTATAATGTCCGTTGAAGCTGATCGCCGTCAGGGGCGACAGAACAATGACGTTCTGGCCGGTGCCATTGGGCTTCGCGCTCAGGATCGTCTGGCCGAAGCCGCTCGAGGTGAAGTGCGTGTCTTCGATCCGTGCGCCGGCGTTGATCGCAAGCGGCATGCCTCCCAGGTCGCCTTTGAACTCGAACATCAGGTAGCCGAGCGCGACCTTCTCGCTGACTGAGGAACTGGCGGCGGGATCGACTACGATCGGTAACAGGCTGCCGCTGTGCAGAGCGGGATTGGCGGTGCTGTTCAGGCCGACCATGGCCTGGAAAAGCTTGTCCGCGTCGTAATCAACCCAGTCAGCGGTATTGCCGCCCGCGGCGCCATTGAAGAAGTTGAAATTCGTCGGCGTGAACAGGCTTGAGGGCAGCACTACATCGCTGCCGCAATAGGCGCAGGCATTCGGCTCCGTGAAGCCGGTGGTCTTCTTGGTCCGCGACGAATAGCCCACGCCGCCATAGGCAGAAATCTGGTCGCCAGCCCATGAGCCGTCGAGATGACCTTCCTTGATCGTGTCGTCGAAATTCTGCGCCTCCGCCTGCATATAGTGCGCGAGCCGATGGTTCACGTCGGTCGCGACATTGGCGTAACCAGGATTGCTGACGTCGAACCGGGCGATCGGTGACCCGGTGCGACGGTCATAGCTATAATCGATATGTTTCAGGCGGACGGTCGTGAACAAGCCGCCAGGATCACGGAGCTGGGCGCGCGACATGTCCAGGTCGAGGGCGAGCGTGAACGGCCCGTTCGACCATTTGGCGTTGAATCCGGCAACATAGGTGGTGGATTTCGCTGGCCGGTTCTCGACGATCTCGTCGACTGTGCCATCGTGGAAGCTCTCCGACATCGCCGTGCCGCCGACATGCACCGTTCGGTTCTGGCCTGCAACGAGCTCCGTCGCGTCGGCGCCGCCAACCACGACCTGGTTGACCAGCGTGCCGCTGCTGAAATCCGGAACGATGCCCGATCCGTGATAATGCTCGTCGTCGCTGGACAGCAATCCGTCCACGGTGAGGACGAGATTATCGGTCGGCTTGTATTGGATGGTGCCGTCGACGCCCCATCGCTTGCGGTGCGAGAATTCCACCTGGTTCACGAAGTTGTGATACATGTCGACGTTGCGGAAAAGCGCGACCTTGCTGGTGTCGACGCGCGGAGCGCAGGTGCCGGCGGTCACGCTGCCGACGCATGGGCCGCCCGCGGTGGAGGAGACGGAGCCGTAATAGCCATCGTCGAAGCTGCGCGGGTAGGAGCTCGCGCCGACGAAGAAATTGTCGGTCCGCTCATTCCTTTCGTCATAGGAAACCACGAACGAGGCGCCCAGCTGGCCCGAAGCGCTCTTCCACGTCATATAGGCGGCGCCCGAAGGCGTCGTGTTCCTGCCGAGTTCGTCATAATTTGCGCGCAATGACCCGCCGCCGAAGAAGCCGGTCCGCTGCTCCAGCGGGCGCAGCGTGTGGATGTCGATCGTCGCGCCAATGCTGGCGCCGTTCAGGTTGGCCTGTGGGCTCTTGAACACGTTGGCGCCGGCGATCAGCTCGGAGGGCAGCACGTCGAAGTTGAATTCACGGCCGGCACCGTCAGTGGCAATCACGCGCCCGTTCACCGTCACCGTGTTGAACTGAGGTCCCAGGCCCCGCACGGTGACGCCGTTGCCGACGCCGCGATTGTGATCGATGGTGATGCCGGGCACCCGCTGCAGGGACTCCGCGACATTCTGATCCGGCATTTTGCCGAGATCTTCGCTCGCGATCGCATCAACCGAGTTGATCGCGTTCCGCTTGATATCGATCGAGTGTCGTTGGCTGGCGCGGATGCCGGTGACGATGATTTCTTCCGAGGCGGCGCTGTCAGCTGTCTCCGAGCCGCTTGGAGCGACCTGTGCCTGAGCCCCGGAGACGAGTGAAAACGCGACGACTGCTATCGCAGTGGTGCCGTACGGGCGTGCCGAACCGACCATTATCCCTCTCCCTGATTCTCGTTGCGATATTCCAATATGCATGTTTTAAGATATGAGCAATCCCATTGTAGATTTCTATTGGAGCGAAATGCAGCGCATTCACCGAGCGAGCCCGGGCGCGGACGGGCTTTTTGGCAGATCGAGCGCCTCACGCTGGTCTCGGAACGTGCGCACATGAAGGTGTCAGCAAAGGCTTTGGCGGCAGGCCGCACGAGGCGACCGGCCGTTCGCCGCTGGCGTAACCTGGCCGCTCGCACTATGTTCATATTTCAGATTACGCTCACTCGCTCGTGAGCGTCACCGAAGACAAAAGGGAGAATTTCTTCATGCGGCTGGCGTCCGGCAAGGCTGCGAAGGGTCGCCCAAAGCTGAAAGGTGTAGCGCTGACCGAGGTTGAGGATGAGGCAAGCCTGGCCGACAAGGCCTATGCCGCGATCCTCAAAGGGCTGTTCGACAAATCCATTCCTTCAGGCGCCGAGCTTTCGCAGACCGACCTCGTCAACCTTCTCGGCACCACCGTCCAGCCGTTGCGCGACGCGCTGCGACGGCTGAAGGCGGAAGGCCTTGTCACAATTCATGCCCGGTCCTGTATCCGCTTCGTCCGGGCAGATCTCGAACTCTCCCGGTCCACATATCAATTTCGGTCCCTGATCGAGCGGGCTGGCGCGCGCACGCTGGCGGAATCGGGGAACGCCAGTGAAATCAAGACTTTAGTGGATGATCACATGGCACTCCTCGCCAAACTCGAGTCTGGCGCTTGGGATCCCGAGGTGGAAAGGGAGCTCGATGAACTGGAGGAACGCCTCCACGGCGCGCTCATATCCGCCTTGCGCAACGAGTTGATCGCCGCCACCGCCAGCCGCCTGAAAAACTATGTAACGCTGGTGCGACTGGACTGGCTCACGACCAGGCCGCTGGCGATCCGCACGATCCGCGAGCACATCGAAATACTGAATGCCTGCGCAGCCCGCGATGCCGATGCCGCCGAAGCTGCTCTCGTGTCGCACTTCCAGCTGGCCCTGAACAGATTGATTGGAATGGGTTAGGCCGTGGGCCGTAGCTGATGTCGCGATTCAACTGCATCCCTGCATCGGCCATAGAATAGGCACGGGACGTCGCAGAAGCCCGAGCTGCTCTTTCTTATCGTCGGATTTGAATGCCTTTCGCGGCGCCGCGGACCGTTCCGGGGCGCTGAATTTCCCTGTTATTCCCTGTTAATTCCCTGTTCCGGGAAGAGCGGATCGATGAGAAATTCTGTAAGATGCTTCAAAATAACAATAATTTAGAAATCTCGGCTAGGGCACCGTCAAAAAAAAGAAAAATTCCCTGTTCCGACGAGATAACAGGGAATTTGCGAGCCCTGAACGCACGCGCAAGCTCTTATATCAGTTGCGCCAGTAGATATTTCTAATCATAGCTCTCGTGGTGATGCGAGTAATGACGCGATTGCCGGCGGGCCTCAATGCTTACGATTCTGACGAGTGAGCGATATGGATCGCATGCTGTTCCTGGCCGGCAGCGCGAAGATGGTCCGCGCGGAGAAGGCAGCCCCCGCTCAGCTTTTAACGAATGCGCTATCCGATTGGCAGCAGGAGCAGATATGACAAACGAGGGCCGGGCCAAGCCCCGAATTTGCGTGACGCGCCGTTTACCGGCTCCGGTCGAGGACCGTCTCGGGCAGCTATTCGATCTCACTCTCAATTCCGATGACTGCCCGATGGACAGGGAAGCGCTGCGATCGGCGATGCTGACCTGCGATGCCCTGCTTCCCACAATCACCGACCGCATCGACGGCGATCTCGTCGCGACGCCCGGGGGCCGGGTCCGAATAGTCGCCAATTTCGGAGCCGGCACTGATCACATTGATCTGGACGCAGCCCGTGCGGCCGGTCTTGCGGTAACGAACACTCCGGACGCTCTCACCGAGGCGACGGCGGAACTCGCGATATTGCTGATGCTGATGGCGGCAAGGCGCGCCGGAGAAGGCGAGCGGGAGCTGCGCAGCAGCCGCTGGACCGGCTGGCGGCCTACGCACCTCATGGGCCAGGGATTGACAGGCCGCACACTGGGGCTGGTCGGGTTTGGGCGGATCGCCCAGCGCACTGCGTTCAAGGCGTTGGGCCTTGGCATGAAGGTCCAATACTTCGCCCGATCGCCTGTACCACCAATGATTGAGGAAGCGCTGGACGCGATACGAGCACCCAGTGTCGAGGCGCTGGCCGCCGAAGCCGATATCCTGTCGCTGCATGTGCCAGGTGGAGAGGCGACCCGGCATCTCGTCAACGGTGCCCTGCTCTCGTGCATGAAATCGACTGCTATCCTCGTCAATACGGCGCGCGGATCGGTAGTCGACGAGGCCGCGTTGGCGGATGCGTTGGCGCGTGGACGTCTGGCGGCAGTCGGACTCGACGTTTACGAGCGCGAGCCGAAAGTCCATCCCAGGCTATTGGCGAGTCCGCGCGCAGTCCTGCTGCCTCATCTCGGCAGCGCAACGGAGGAAGCTCGGACAGCCATGGGGATGCAGGCCATCGAAAATTTACAGGCCTTCCTCGCTGGAAAAGAGCCGCCGAACCGTGTCGCCTGAGCAGATCCTGCTCGCAGCTGCGGAACGGCTCTTGGAGAGCACGTTCGAACGGCCGATCGTGATGGGCCTGTGCGGTGCGCAGGGCAGCGGAAAATCGACGCTTGCGGCTGCCCTTGCCGGCCGCCTTCCCGACACGGTCGTGCTCTCGCTCGACGATTTCTATCTGACGAGGGCGCAGCGCGCATCCCTTGCGGCCGAAGTCCATCCTCTCTTCGCGACCCGTGGGCCGCCGGCTACTCATGATCTCCCGCTCGCGCTGCAGACCTTCGCTGCACTCGACCGGGGAGAGCCCGCGCCGTTGCCGCAATTCGACAAGGCCGTGGACGACCGGATCGACCCCGCCCTGTGGCCGATCGCACCCTCGCGCTGCCCGCTGATCATCTTCGAAGGCTGGTGCGTCGGCGCGATTCCGCAGCCCGAGGCGGAGCTCACGATACCGGTCAACCAGCTTGAGCGCGAGCGCGACCCAATGGGGATCTGGCGTCGCCATGCCAATGAGGCGCTGGCGGCGTACCAGCCGCTCTTTGCGAGAATGGACATGCTAGCTCTCCTGCGCGCGCCCGATTGGGAAACCGTGCTGGGGTGGCGGATCGAGCAGGAGCACGCCCTTCGCAGATCCCGCGGCGATGGCGTTCGCATAATGGACGATGCGGCCGTGACAGAGTTCGTCAGCCATTATGAGAGGCTCACTCGCCACATCCTGAATGAGATGCCGAGCCGTGCCGATCTTGTGCTGCAGCTTGCCGGAGATCGTTCGTGCGTGAATGTCCCCGCTAAAACAAAGTAAGGACTGGGCGCCCGCTGCTGGACATCGACCTGAATCGCGGCCGGGTACGATCCGGTTTCAGTTCGCTGGCACCGCGACCGGGTCGTGGCTGCCTTTCAGCAGGACGACGAGGAACTTCGCTGGCTTGGTCCGGCTCGCGTTGCGGCCGATCGTGTGCACGTCGGTGGGGCCTTCGTAGAAAGTCTGCCCCGCTCTGAGCGTGACGGTCTTGCCGCCACGCACCCCCATCACGATCGAGCCCTCGAGCACATAGACGAAAGCGTGCGCGTTGTGACGATGCACGGGATCGACGGAGCCCGGCGGATACACGACCGTAACCACCAGCGCTTCCTTGCCGGGATAGTCAGCGAGCGCTTTGGTCATCAGCTCGGTGAAGATCGCTGCGCGGGGCGCCGGCTCCGCATCGGCGGTGCCCGTGGTCAGCGACGCACTCAACGCCAACCTCGAGGTTGCCGGCCAGGAGCAATTTCGCCTCGACGAAGTCGCGATGGAGATCGCGACCGCCCACGAAGACGGCCGCCGGATCGTCGCTGACGCTCATGCCCGGTATTTCGGTGCGGAGCTCGAGGGGAGATCCCTGTTGCCGGGGCCCGATGCCCGTATCGCCTCACTTAGGTTCGACGATTGGCTACGCGATAGTCTGCGGCCGAGCTGGTCCTCAATGCCCGCAAATGAGAATTGCGGGTGCGGGCAGCAGATAATATGCTGTCGGTGTGGATGAATTTGTTTTGGTGTCCGTGGTCGCTCGTTGTGGGCCTTTGTCGCTGTCCGCCTCCGGGCCTCAGCCGCTTTTACGGCCGACAACGCGACGGAAGACCAGCAGGCCGCCCAGTCCTGCGCCGGTCGCGGCGGCAATCAGACCATACGGTGTCCGCCCATCGCTGGTAGCGGTCGCGTCTGCATCGGCCACGTCGGCTCGTCTCGCGCCGGGCGCCGCCTCGTTGCTGCCGCGCTGGATCGGGACGAATCCATCTTCAGTCAGTTCCATCATACCGAGATCGATCCCCATGCCGCGGGCACCCTTGGCGACGGCCGCGCCGATCGCCGCCAACCGGGCGCGATCCCCCTTTGCCTGCTCGACCGCGGTATCGATCAGTGCCGCCTGGACCAGCAGCGATTCAGCGAGTTCCTGTTTTGCGGCGTCGTCCGCGCCCGTGAACTTGGCTGAGGCGGTCAGCGCGCGCGCGGCCTGGCCGCGGACAGCCTCGTTCTTGGCGCGACTGGGCGTCGCGTTGCTGCCGCGGGTGGCCTGCCAGGCATTGATCCACCAGACCGTGTAGGCATCCGCGACATTGTCCACGCGCAGACCGGCCGGTGCGAGTGCGTGGCCGATCTTGTCGATGAAGTCACCCGAGGCGAACAGGCCAGCGAGATCCTTCGCGCCCGCCGGATCGACCGCGCGGGTCTTCTCGAGAAAATGCGCGAGGTTGGCGGTGCGGCGCGCCCTCGAAGGCTGGTAGCGCAGTACCATCGCATCCGGCGCAACGGCACGAGGTACGTCCGAAAACGGGCGTCCCGTCCGATGCGGGGGCGGACGTCGCACCTGTTCGCGCAATACGATACCGAGCTGGTCGGTCCCCGTAACCGACGGGATGATCGTGCTCCAGCCCATATCCTGGGCCGCCGCCGTTATCGGGCAGAGCGCGCCGACTGCCATGACCAACGCCAAAGTCCGCTTCATCCGACCCTCCTCTTTCGCAACGCAAAAAAGGGAGAGCGGGTGATACCCGCCCTCCCCGGCTTGAAAACCGCGAAGCTTACTGCTTGCGCGCCATACCGCTGAGACCTTCGCCGATCGTCTTGATGACCGTGCTGCTCGCATTCATCAGATAGGAGAATTCCTGGCCGGCGACCTGCAGATCGGTCGAAGCCTTGACCGACTTGTTGCTGCCCTGCTTGTCGAGCGCCTGCGCCATCTTGTCCATGTCCTGAACCTTCTTGTCGAGCGCCTGCGCCATGGCGTCCGCGATCGCCTGCAGCCAGCTCCCGCTGCCCTTGCTGCCACGCGACTTGCGGGCCTCGGCCATGTCCTTGCCGCTCTTGAAGGCTTCTGCGAGCTTCGTGTACATGTCGCGCGAGTCCTGCTGCGCCGAACGCTGCAATTCGCCCTGCTCCGCCGGCGACAGGCCGAACTGCTGGGCCAGATCCGACACAGCTTCCGCGATCGTTGCCGGGCCGCCGGTCGTGCCGGTCGCAGCCGAGAAGGCGTTCTGCGCCATATTGATCATGCCCTGCGGCAGGCCCAACTCCTGGCCCAACTGCTGGATCACTTCCTTTGCGATCGCCGTACCGATCGTGCGCACGGCCAGCGAGGCCCATCCGGCCGGCCCCATCGCCAGCTGCGCGAGACTGACCGGATTGACCAACGAACCCGCGATACCGCTCAAGAAACTCATGACCGTTCCTTCCAGAATTTCGCGCTCCTTCGGGGAGCGGACCGGTCGCAGCTGGCCGCCGCGACAGGGGCAAAACTGCCCCGGATCCGTGCGTCGCGCGCTCGACGATTCGTTTAGTTCGCCTAAACGATTCGCTTAGGCTCCTCCTCATTCGATCGGCAGGAACAGCAGGCCCGCGAGGCTGTTGAGCTCGCGGACGCCATCCAGCTCCAACTTTCGGATCGCGTTATTCATATGCGTGCGAACAGTGTTCTCCGTCATGTTGAGCAGGAGGGCGATGTCGCCATTCGCGCGTCCCCAACCGAGAAAGCGCAGCACCGCGGCCTCGTTGCGCGTCAGCGTCTGCAGCCCGGCGATATGCAGCAGTGGCACGCGCGCACCGGTCACGCTGAACTCGCCGATCACGATATCGCGGGCATGCGCGTCGCGACGCGTCTCGGACTCGCGCAGCCTTTCGACCAGCCTGGTCAGTTCCTCGGTATCGGTCACGCCCTCGCCGGCGAGGTCTGCAGACGCGAGCGGCGGCCGGGGGGCGGGAAACCCGCTCATTTCGGCTGGCCCACGCGCTGGAGCACCCCGCCCGCGATTTCCTCGCGCGTGCCGAGATCGGCGATAACCGCCTGAGCGAACAGGGGGAGCGTCAGGATGAGGACGAAGATCGCCGCCGCCGCCTTGATCGGCATCGACAGCGCGAACACGTTGAATTGCTGCGCGAAGCGGTTGAGAAAGCCGAGTCCGGCATCGATCACGTAGAGGACAGTGAGGACGGGCGCTGCGAAGAGGAAGGCCAGCGCGAACAGCCGACCGAACTCGCCCTCGAAGAACTGCAGCGCGCGCATATCGAGCACGATGCCGCCAGGCCCGAGCGGCCATACCAGATAGCTTCCCATCACTGTGCCGACGAGCAAGGTGAGCCCACCCGCGGTCACGAAAACCACTTCGGCGAAGCGGCCGAGCAGGATACCGGTCAGCGACGTTGTCGACCCGCTCAGCGGATCGACCAGCTGGCCGATCGTCGCCCCGACTTTTGTGTCGATGATCTCGCCCGCCGATGCCAGCGCCCACAGCACAGTGCCGAAGAACAGCCCGATGATCCCGCCTGCCGCCGCCTCCTTCAGCAGCATCTTTGCCCAGTCCATAGCAGTCAGGCTGGCTGGCGCGAAATCGGGCTGGAGCGCAAGCGCGACCAGGCCGAAGGTAACGATGATGCTGTTGCGCACGGTCGTCGGCATCGCCTCGCGCGAGAAGACAGGCACGAAAACAAAAGCAAAGGCGAAGCGCGTCGAGGCGATGCCGACAGTGAGCAGCTGATCGAGCCAGGGCATCGCCGCGAAGAGCGGCACGCCGATCCCGGGCGGCGCCGCCTCGATCATCGGCCGACTCCCGCAATATCCGAGAAGATTCCGTCGGCATAGCTGAACAACGTGCCCGCCATCAGCCCCGCGGTGATGAAAATGCTGACCACGATCGCGAAGAACTTCAGCGTATATTGCAGCGTCTGCTCTTGCAGCTGCGTCGCTGCCTGAATGATCGCGACGAGCAGCCCGACCACCGACGCGGCAATGATCGGCGGCGCCGACAGCAACAACACCAGCCACAGCGCCTGGGTGGTCAGCGCGACGACATCGTCGCTCATTTCGGCCGCCGCCTATACATAGGACAGCACCAGCCCGTGGCTGAGCTTCACCCAGCCGTCGACGAGCACGAACAGCAGGATCTTGAACGGCAGCGAGATCGTCACCGGCGACAGCATCATCATGCCCATCGCGAGCAGGATGTTGGAGATCACCATATCGATCACCAGGAACGGCAGGAAAATCAGGAACCCGATCTGGAAGGCGATCTTGAGCTCCTTCACCACGAAGGCGGGGATGACGATGACGAAGTCGCTCTCCTTGAGAAGCTGCACCTTCGCCGGATCGCCAATGCGCTGCTGGGTGCGAAGGAAGAAGGCGCGCTCGCGCGGATCGCTGTGCTTCATCAGGAACTCGCGCAGCGGCTCCTTGGCGCGATCCGCGGTCGCGAAGATATCCCCCGTGCTCTCGATCGGGTTCTCCGCCTGTTGCGGATCGCCGGGCATGGTCGGCGCCGCGGGCGCTTCGATCGCAGCGGCCGCCTGCATCTTTTCGAGCGTCGGATACATCACGAACACCGACAGGATCAGCGCGAGCCCGTTGAGGACCAAATTGGGCGGCACCTGCTGCAGACCGAGCGCATTGCGCACAAGGCTGAGCACGACCGCGATCTTGGTGAAACTGGTCACCATCACCGCAAAGAACGGCGCCAGCGCGATGAGGACGACCGTGATCAGGGCCGAGCCCGGGGTGAATTGCGCCAGGTTCATGCGTCCGCCTCCGCGGAATCGCCATCGCCCTCGATGTCCAGCGGGGGAGCGTCGCTGACATCGGCGATCGACGCCCGCTCCTCGATCAGCACCGCAAAGCGATCGCCGAGCTGGACCAGCTCGCCACGCGCGAGCATCCGGCCCGCGACGAGCAGATCGATCGGCATGCCTTCCGTCAGGGGACCCAGCGGCAACGCCATGCCGGGCCGTAACGCGGCGAGGCTGGCGGCGCTGGTCAGGCGGTCCGGCAGGCGCAGCGTCAACGGCACCGCGAAATCGCGCGGCGCCCCGGCGAGGGGTGTCTCGGTAGCCATTGGCCCTCCTTGTGGATCGAGCGTGAAATATCCCGTCGAAAGCGTGATCGCTCCCGCAAGCCTGATGTCGTCGGCGGCGCTCAGGATCGCAGAGGGCGCCGCGCCGACCAGCACCAGATCGCCAGCCGCCAGTTCTCCCGCTTCGGCGATGCCAAGGCGAGGGCCATCGACCAGAACCCGCACGATCACCGGAAGGGCCGAAGCCGGCGGCGCGAGCGTGCGAGCCCGTGCTTCCCAGCCGTCGCGACCGGCATGGTGCGGCGGCACGGCGATCAGCCCAGCCGTCCCCTCATCCTCGAACGACAGAATCACGCCTTGCGGAAGATCGGCCCCGAGCGCATCGGGCTCCAGCACAAGATCCAGCACCTGCTCGATCCGCGCGAGGACCGGATCGATCCGGTCGAGCAACGCCACCGCATCCCCGATCCGGCCTTCGTCGAGCGGTACGGCCTGGCCGCCGCACCGGAGGATCCGGAAGCGGATGCCATCCGGGCAGGCAAACCACGATGCCGCCACCGGCGTCTCCCGAACGATCGCGACATCGAACCCGGCATCGCCGATCAGCGCACATAATGTGCCGCCGAGCGCGGCCGCATCCGGGTCGAGGCGGCGCAGAGACGTCAGTCCGTCGAGCGAAAGCGCGGTCGCCATCAGGGCACCGGCCGGCCGACTTCGTCAGGCCAGCGTGCCAACAGCGTAATGCCGCCGGTGGTAACCCCGACCAGCATCGTCTCGCCCCGCGCTTCGATCAGCACGACGCGCTCGCGCTGCCCGAGCGGCATTGAACGCAGGAACCGGATCGGCGGTTCGCCCACCCCGTTCGAGGCCACCCCCAGCTGGCGATCCTGCAGCTTCTTGAGCATCCAGATGACGCCCCACGCCATGCCGAGGACCACGGCGAGCGCCACCACGACCGCCACGATCGACGACAATATGGCTCCAATTCCCATGGGGTTCGGTTCTCCTTTAATCGTCAGCCGGCGGCGGGGGCGGGCAATCGGGCGGGGCCATCCATGTCCTGCCACATCGGCGCGTCGCCGCTGCGCGCCTTGGCCGCCCACAGGATGATCGCGGCGATCGCGTCGAACATGTCCTCCGGTACGATCTCGCCAATCTCGCCGCGTGCCCATAGCGCACGCGCCGTCGTGATGTTGCGAATGATCGGCACGCCCGCGCGCTCGGCTTCGGTCCGCATCGCCGCGGCCAGCGGGCCTGCCCCCTTGGCCGCGATCACCGGGACCGGGCAACTCTCGAGATCATAGTCGAGCGCGATCGCGATGTGGGTGGGATTGACCAGCAGTGCGGCCGAGCCGCGCGTTGCGCCGATCGCATTCTGGTTCGCCCATTCCTGATGCATCTCGCGCCGCATCGACTTGATCTGCGGATCGCCCTCGTCCTCCTTGTGCTCCTGGCGAATGTCGCGCCGACTCATCTTCATCTTCTTTATGAAGCTCGCCTTGGCGTAGAGCCGATCCGCCACTGCGACGAACAGGAACACGCAGACCACCATCGCGAACATCTGCAACGTCAGCGACCAGGTCTGGCTGAGCGAGGCCATCGCCGCGGCGGGTCCGCTGGCATCGATCGGAGAGCTGCCGGCAAGGGCGATGAGCTGGGTCGAACTCGCCAATGCATTGCGGATGACGATCCATGCGATCGTGCAGATCAGGGCGACCTTAACCAGGGTCTTGGCCAGCTCGAACAATCCGTCCTTGCCGAACATCCGTTTCAGACCCTCGATCGGATTCATCTTCTCGAGCCCGAACTTCAATTTTTCCGTGGTCAGGATCGGACCAACCTGCAGGAATTCGGCGAATGTCGCGATGAGGGCGACCGGCACAAGGGTCACGAGCGAGATGCGCATGAGCGTGCCGAGCGCATCCCATCCAGCGGTCGCGGCGGCGCGTTCGAACGGCAACGTCGTCGCCCCGGCGATCGTGTCGGTCGCGAGGCGCGCAAGTTCTTTCGCGACATACCCCGAGGCGGCGAGAAAGAGAATCAGCCAGGCCAGTGTCAGCAAGCCGGCACCGAGGTCCTTGGACTTGGCGACATCCCCCTTTCTACGCGCGTCGCGCAGTTTTTTCGGCGTCGGCAGCTCGCTTTTGTCGGCACCGTCATTCTTCTGGGCCATGCGGGGGCACATTCTCCAGCGACGACTGGACTGTTCGACGCGATATTACGTCGACTATCCGATCTCGTCAGCCGGGCAGGCCTAAAAACAACGCAGTCCGTGGGGCACGACAGCGTCTTATCCACAATTCATCAATAATTCGGGACTCGTCAACACTTCGACTCAGAAATTTTACAGTTGTTACCCATCTGTTTACTGACAGCGTAGAGTGTAACGCCGATGAGTCGTGCAAAATTTACGTTGAATAGAAAAATTATCTTTCTGTTACGTGTGCAAAACGATAAAAAGGTTCCCAGTCTTTGCGTCAACTCGTCGTGTATTTGACCCGGCACATCGTGTGTGGCGAAATTTGAACTAAACTGGTGCCAATGTCTTGAAAATGCAAAAAAACTCTCGCAAACTCAGAACCGCGCACGGTTCGGGCAGGCTCCGAGCGCAGTGGGGCATCGTGAAGTCCATCGGCTGTGTTCAGCCAGTGGCCGGGAGAGCGATGCAACATGGGAACTCTGTTCAACGAGCGCGCTAGCGCCAGATTTATCTTTATCCTCGGGGCCGCAGCGCTTGGGCAGCCGGCTGCCGCAAGAGACCGCGCGCCGCCACCGCCGCCCTGCCCGCTTGCCGAGATGCTGCGTGTCGCCAGTGCAGCATCGCTCGCGGGGCTCCAGACCCTCAGCCAGTGTGCAAATATCGTCGTCGCGCCGGCCTCACCAACGGAATATGTCCCGCCGTCGAATCGCAGGATCGCACCTGAGCCTCCGCAACTCCGCCGCGTCGCGTCACCCGCCACGGCCATCGCCGATGCTGCCGACGCGCGGTCCGCCAACTTCCAAGTCGCCGCGATCGCCCCGAAGGCGCTGGAACCGGCCGAACTGACGGCCGACGCGCTCTCGCTCAGTGCCGACTCGATCCTGGCCATGCGCCCGGTCTCCTACAGCACGCCTTACGACTCGATGATCCAGCGGGTTGCCGCTCGGCAGCGGATCGATCCGCTGTTGTTGCACGCGGTGATCGCCCAGGAATCCCGCTACCACGCGGGCGCAACCAGCTCGGCCGGCGCACGCGGCCTGATGCAGTTGATGCCCGGCACCGCCCGCATGCTCAGCGTCCACGGCGCGGCGATCGTCGATGCCGAGGCCAATGTCGATGGCGGCGCGCGTCTGCTTCGCCAACTCTATGGCCGGTTCAACGATTTCTCGCTGACGCTCGCGGCCTACAACGCCGGCGAAGGCGCGGTCCGCAAATATGGCAACCGCATCCCGCCCTATGCCGAGACGCAGAATTATGTGCGCCAGGTAAGCGCTAATTATCAGCGACTCGTCGCCGAACAGGGAATGACGGGCCGCTGAATATGGCACGAGCCATTCCCTTCCAGCGCCTGCGGGCGCTGCCGATTCGAGCGGCGGACATCCTGCTGATCGGCGTCGTCGTAGCCGTCGTCATGCTGATGATCGTGCCGATGCCGCCGCTTGCGCTCGATGTCCTGATCGCAACCAACATGACGATCGGCATCCTGCTGCTGCTGAGCGCGATGTACGTCACTAAGCCGCTCGATTTCTCGACCTTCCCGACCGTACTGCTGCTGTCGACCCTGTTCCGGCTCGCGATCAGCATTTCCACCACCCGCATGATCCTGACCGAGATGAACGGCGGCGCGATCATCCAGCAATTCGGCGAGATGGTCGCCGGTGGCAACCTGATCGTTGGGCTCGTCGTGTTCCTGATCATCACGATCGTCCAGTTCATCGTCATCTCGAAGGGTGCCGAGCGAGTCGCCGAGGTGGCGGCGCGCTTCAGCCTCGACGCGATGCCAGGCAAACAGCTGTCGATCGACAGTGACCTGCGCTCCGGCATCCTGAGCAAGGACGAAGCGCGCGAAAAGCGGCGCACGCTTGAGATGGAGAGCAAGCTGCACGGCAGCCTCGACGGCGCGATGAAGTTCGTAAAGGGCGACGCGATTGCCTCGATCGTGATCGTGCTGGTCAATCTGATCGGCGGGCTCGCGATCGGCATGCTTTATCACGGCATGTCGGCGGGCGCTGCCGCCACGACCTTTTCGATCCTGACGATCGGCGACGGGCTGGTAGCACAGGTGCCCGCCTTGTTCTCGGCGATGGCCGCCGGCCTGCTCGTCACCCGCACGACCGACGAGGAACGCGACCGCGATCTTGGCCCTGCCATTTCGCGCCAGCTGCTCGGCAAGCCGCATGTGCTGCTGATCGCGGGTGGCCTCGCGATCATGCTCGGGCTGGTCCCTGGGTTCCCGACGCTCATCTTCTTCGCGCTTGCCACTGCGCTTCTCGCTGGCGGGGTGCTCGGCCATCCGACGTCGGGCCGCTGGGTCCGCCTGCGGCTGGGCTTCGTGGTGAACGATCCGGCAAGCCCGGCGGGCGAGACGATGATCGCCGCACAGGCGCTGCCCCGGCTCGATGCGCTGCGGTTGACCGTCGGCATGTCCGCGGAACAACCGGCCTTCCCGCTCCTGGCGGAAAGCGTTCGCGCCGGCATCGCCCGTTTGCAGGAACGCAGCGGCGTCGCGATCCCCGACCTGCGCATCGTTGCCGATGCTGATAGCCGGGTGCCCGAAGGAAGCTGGGTGCTGGTCGCGCATGATGCGCCACTCGGGGACGGGATTGGCGCGGGTGCCGATAGCGCGCGGCAGGTGGGCGACCATGTCGAGCGGTTGCTCGAACGCAATCTCGTCCTGTTCCTGGGACTGCAGGAAATCACCGATCAGCTCAACCGGCTCGGCGAAAGCCATCCTGAAGTGGTCAAGGAGGCGGTGCGTGCCGTGCCGACCGGCCGCATCGGAGAGGTGCTGCGGCTCCTCGCCGAAGAGAGGGTCCCACTGCGCAATTTCCGCGACGCGATCGAGGCGATCGGCGAGGTCGGCCAATATGAGCGCGAGGCCGTGCCGATGGCAGAGCGCGTTCGCATTGCGATGCGCCGCCATCTGATCGCACCAATGTGTGATCAGGGTCGGCTGCGCGTGCTGATCGTCGGCAGCAACTTGGAGGAGATCATCCGCCATACGCTGACCCCGGTCGACGGCCAGATGCGGCTGGCGATCAATCCGCACCAGATGCGCGCGCTCAACGCCCTGCTCGCCGAGCAGGTCAGCGCCAGCGGCGCTCGCGCGATCCTGACCGCACAGGATCTGCGGCGGCCGCTCCGGCTGCTGATCGCCGGCGACCTGTTCGACGTGCCGGTTATTTCGTTCAACGAGCTCAACCCCGCGGTCCCGCTGGACATCGTCGGCGAGCTCAATTCCGCCCCCGAGAGCCTGGCCGACCAGGTGCAACGCGAGTTTGCCGAATGACCCGTTTGTCGTGGCGTTCCCTGCTTATCGCCGCGTGCGCGGCACTGGTGCCGCTGCCGGCGGCGGCCGAGGCGCCGCCTTTTACCGAGAAGCCCGTGACCATCACCGCCCGCAACCAGCGCGTGGACGCGGCGATTGCCGATCTCTTCGGTCAGGCGGGGCTCAAGGTAAAGACCAGCTCGGCGATCACGGGCAAGGTCAACGGCGTGTTCGCCGGCACGCCGCGCACGATCTGGGAGCAGTTCGCCCGCGCCTTCAATCTTGTCGCTTATTATGACGGCGCTGTCGTGCGGGTCTATACCAGCGGCGAGATCCAATCGCGCAGCTTCGCGGCCGCCGATCCGGCTGGTGTCGTGCGCGACGCGCAACGTATGCGCATGATCGACGGCGCAAACTCGATCAGCGCCGCGAGCAACGCAGTGAGCGCCACCGGCGTACCGGCCTTTCTCGATCGCGTCGCGCAGATCGCCGGTACGACCAAGGCGAGTGCGGTGATGATCCCAGCATCGACCACCCCGTCGGATGCGGGAGTCATTTCGCCGCTGCTGGGTCCGGCGGCGCTCGACACCGTCGTCAGCACGCCGTTGCGCTCGCGCATCCTCGCCTCGGTCACGACCCGGTCGCCCTATGAGGTGCGCATCTTCTATCTCCGCTATGCGCGGGCTGACGACACCATCCAGAAGAGTTTCGACCGCACTGTGGTGATCCCGGGCGTCGCCTCGATCCTGCGCGGGATGATGGGTGATGGGCGGCCGTCCAACACAGTCTCGACCAGCGGCAATTTCGATCTCGAACGCCAGTCGATGCCCCGGCTCGGCGGGCGCGGCCTCAATGCCGTGGCGCCGGACGAGGCACAGCGGAGCTTCGATCAGCAGGGCACGCCGGGCCTCGACACCACCGTCGTCCGCGAGGCAGCACCGCGCGACATCAACGGGCCGCGCGTCGAGGTCGATCCGACCAACAATGCGGTGTTGATCCGCGACCGTCCCGAATCGATGACCGTCTACGAGGACATCGTGAAGGCGCTCGACGTCGAGCCGCGCGGCGTCGAGATCGAGGCGACGATCCTGGAACTCGATACCAGCCGCTTGAAGGATCTGGGCATCGACATGGGATTTCGCGACGGCGGTTTCGCGGCGCTGTTCGGGGGAACCTCGTCCAATCCGACCAGCAATTTTTCGGGGTCGAACCTGGCTGCGACCTACCTCACCGGATCGCTCAACGGCTTTGCGCTGCGCATCACCGCGCTCGAGAAGAGCGGTATCCTGCACGTCGTCTCGCGGCCCCGGCTGAGCACGCTCAACAATATCCCGGCGGTGTTCAACAATCAGGTGCAATATTATGTCCGTGTCGCCGGGGATCGCCAGGTCGATCTCTTCCCGGTCACCGCGGGCATGGTCATGCGCGTCAACCCCTCGGTGCTGTTCGACGGCGGGGAGTTGCGTACCCGCCTTGCGATCGAGATTCTCGACGGATCGCCGACTGGCCTGATCGTCGATGGCATCCCGGCGGTGAAGCAGTCGAGCATCAACACCAGCGCCGTCGTACGGCAGGGCGAGAGCCTGCTGATCGGCGGCATGACCGTCGAAACGCAATATGACTATAAATCGAAGGTTCCGGGCGTCGGCGACATCCCGATCGTCGGCCAGGCCTTCCGCAAGCGCAGCAAGGGGGCGCAGCATATCGAGCGGATCTTCCTGATCACGCCCCGCATCGTCTCGCAGGGCGCAGGCGCCGGCCGGCTGCAGCCGGCTTCCGCCCAGACTCCGATTCCCCTGGAGAATATCCAGAAGCTTGCCAGCAAGCGGAGGAAGAAGCGGTGAACGCCCCCTTCGCCCCGCCGGCCACCGGCGCCACGGTGCTGCGCGTGCTGAGCGGACGCCTCCAGGGTGCGGAGCACCGGCTGCACAGCGGCAAGTTCGTGCGCGTGGGGCACGGCTTCGACCATGACATCGTGCTGCGCGATTCCTCGACGCGCGGCCTGTCGCTCGAACTGCACCTCGGCGAAGACGTCGCGACGATCCGCGTCGTGGCCGGCCAGGCAAACCTGTTCGGCCGTCCGGTCGGCGCGGGCGAGGAAGCGACCCTGCCGGCGTTCATTCCGATGGTGCTCGGCGGGATCACTGTGGCGGTGGGCGATACCGGCTCGGAACGATGGACGGAGACAGCGCGGCTCTGCTCGATGCTCGCCCCGTGCGAGGACGTGGACGGCAATCTCGACCGTCGGCGTGCGGCGCTGGGCGAACGTTTCGCGACGCGTCTCTATCCGATGCGTGACGCGTTCTCGTTCGAACGCCGCTGGCCGCTCTATGCGATGCTGGTGGCGGGGCTGCTGCTGCTCACCGCGCTGACCGGGCCGGCGACGCGCTGGATCGGCCGGCAGCTGCACAATAGCGAAAGCGACCGGGCGATGCTCGCCGCCGCCGGCTTCGGCGGCCTGACCGTGACCGAAAGCACGACCGGGCCGGTGATCCACGGCATCGTCAAGGATGATGCGGCGCTGGGCCGCCTTCGCCAGCTGGTCGCCGGCAGCATGGCCTCGGCCGTGCTCGACGTGGACACGATGCAGGGACTCGCGGCCGCCGCCACGGACCTGCTGCGCGCGCAGGGCATTGAAGGAGAGGCGAAACCCGGCCGCGGCAATGCGCTGCTGGTCACCGCCGAGTTCCTTCCGGCCGACCGCCAGACCGAACTCGCCCGGCTGATCAAGCGCGACGTGCCCGGTATTTCGCGCGTGGTGTTCGCGGCTGACGGCAGCCGGGGCGACCGCGACCTGCAATATTTCTTCTCGGGCTCGGAATCCGGGCTCGCCACCTTCGTCGATGGCAATCCCGGCTACATCACCACCGCCGACGGCACGCGCTGGTTCGCCGGTGCACAGGTGCCGACCGGACACAAGATCATCGCCATCGGCAATGGCCGCGTCAGTTTCGAGCGCGACGGCCAGATCGAGGAACTCCTCCTGGGCCCCAGCACGCCGCCCGCCCAGGTCGAGACACACACCACCGGCGGCCGTACCGAAGGGACGCAATCATGACGAACCCGATCAACAGTGCCACGCTCGGCACGCTCGCCGCGATGGGCGGCATGGGCAATACCGAAGTCCGCGACGGCAAGAGCAATTGGTTCGAGGCCTTTGCCGATGCCTGGGGCAAGGCGCTCGATACCCAGGCCGATGTCATCACCGCCCAGTCGGACGTCGTCTCGCAAGGCGGCGACAAGCCTTCCGACATCACCCAGCTGACCGCAGAATCGATGCGGATGAGCTTCATGGCCAACAGCTCGCACAGCTCGATCGACAGCGTCTCCAAGGCGCTCGAGACCATGGCGAGGAAGAACTGACCATGAGCATCGATGCGATCGGTGCGCTTGCCGCACCCGCCGCCGGAGCGCTCGGATCGGGCGGACGCGCCTTCGATCTGCTGCCGCCGGGCGGCACGTCGGGCGCGAACCCCGCGCTCGAAGGACGCTTCCATCAGGCGCTGGAGCGCATGGGGTCAGTCGAGGGCACGGTGCCCGCCGGTCAGATCCCGCCAGCGCTAAAGGGCATGTTCAGCGCGCTCGACCAGGTCAATGTCCAGGCGCGCGCGGTCTCGCGCTATGCCGAATCCGCCGCGGCGAGCGGCGGGCAGCTGACCCCGGGAGAAATGGTCCAGCTGACCATGAAATGCTCGGAATTCATGTTCCAGGCCCAGCTCACTTCCAACATCGCCAACCGCAGTTCGGATGGCGTCCAGCAGCTGTTCAAGCAGCAATGACCGCGCCCGCACGCCGCCGGTCGTCATGGCGGGGGCGCCTCGCCGCGCCCCTGCTGTTGCTGGCGGCGCTCGGTCTCGCCGGCTGCGGCAACCAGGAGGTCTATGGCAAGCTGACCGAACCGGCGGCGAACGAGATGCTGGCGGTGCTCAGTCAGGCCGGCATCCAGGCGCGCAAGGTCGCGGGCGAGAAGGACAATTGGAGCATCACCGTCGACCAGGGCGAATTCGCCCGCGCGATCGAGACGCTGCGCGCCCATGGCCTGCCGCACGAGAATTACGAATCGCTCGGCACGGTGTTCAAGAAGGAAGGCTTCACCTCGACACCGCTCGAGGAACGCGCAAGGCTGATCTACGGCCTGTCGCAGGAACTGAGCCGCACGATCAGCGACATCGACGGCGTGGTACAGGCGCGCGTCCACCTGACCATGCCCGAGGCCGATCCGCTTTCTCGCGAGGCCAAGCCCTCGGCTGCATCGGTTTTCGTCAAATACCGCACCGGGTTCGATCTGCGCAGCCAGACCGGCGCGATCAAGGCGCTCGTCACCAACGCGATCGACGGCCTGACCTATGATCGCGTTTCGGTGGTGATGGTGCCCGCTCAGGCATTGCCGGTGATGCCAGCCGATGAAGGCATGATCTCCGTGTCGACTCTCGTGCGGACGCTCGCGGCGATCGTGGCGGCGCTGCTGCTCGCCTTTGCCGGGCGGGCCTTGTGGCGCATGCGGCGGCTGAAGCCTGGTCTGCCGGGCACGGTGCGGCCTTGAGGGGAGAGGAACGCCGGCGGCGCCACGCCCTCCTCGCGGAAACGACGGGCGATGGGCGCGGAACGCGCTTCGCCCGGCGCCGATCCGGGCAGGCCGGCCCCCGCTTCGCGGATCTGGCCAATGTGCCTGATTGGCTGGCGGAGCCGGCCGAATACCAGCATAAGGTCGCGCTGCTCGCGGCGCTGTTGCGGCATCGCCCTGCGATCGACGCTGAACTGTCAGGCCCCCGGCTGGCGGCTCTCGCAGCGGCGGTGGGTGAGGATCTGTTCGACGCTGCCTGCGAGGCCCCTGTCCCGGACACCGCCGCCGATGCGAGCCTGCCGCCACCCGAACGCCTCGCCGCCGAAGGACAGGCACTGCTGCATGCCGCACTCCCTGTTCCCTTCGCCGATCGCTTCCCCGGTGCGCGCGACGACGCGGCCGCTCGCGATCTGGTCCGGCGGGCGAGCGCGATCGCCGAGGCACTGGCATGACCTTCCATCTCGTTCATGCCGATGCGAACGGCTTGCTCGCCAGCGACAGGGCGGTGATCAAGCGTGCGGAGCGAATCGACTTCACCGATGCCGCCGCCCTGCTCGAGGCCGCTTCGGCGATCCGTGACCGTGCCTCCGCCGAGGCTGAACAAGCGCGCGCCGCCGGCCGCGCGGAAGGGCTCGCCGAGGCGAAAGTTGAGATCGAAACCCGTATCGCCGAACAGGTCGCCGGTTTCGCCGCCGCCGTGGAGCGGCATGCGGAGGCACGCCGTGCCGATGTCGCGGAGGCGGCCTATGCCGCAGTCCGCGCGATCGTCGGCGAGCTCGACGATGAATTCCTCCTCGCCCGCATCGTAGACCGCACGCTCGCCCGCCTGCCCACCGAGGGACCGGTGGCGATCGCCGTCGCGCCGGCAATGGCCACACGGCTCGGCGTACACATCGCGGCGCTGAGCCACGTCACCATCGCCGGTGATCCGGCTCTGGGCTCGACCGAATGTCATTTGCGCACCAGCGCCGGCCAGGTGATCGCCAGCCTCGACGTGCAGCTGGATAGCCTCGCGCGGCGCTGGGGGGTGGCGCCATGACCGCCCGGCTCGACACGCTTTCCCTCGTCCGCGCGCTCGATGCCGCGCCGATGTTCGAGCAACATGGCCGCATCGTCGGCGCCCTCGGCACGACCCTTCGCGTCACCGGAGTCCGTGCGCGGATCGGCGAGACGTGCGAGATCGTGGATGCCGAGACGGGCTTTGCGCTGTTTGCCGAGGTAGTCGGCCTTGCGGATGGCGGAGCGATCCTGACGCCGCTCGGCGATCTGCGCGGCCTGTCGCTCGACAGCGACGTGATCCTGCGCAGCGGCGACGATCGCACCCCTTGCGGCCCCGACATGTTCGGGCGCGTGCTCGATGCGCGGCTCCAGCCGCTGGACGGACTGGGGCCGATCCGGCGCGGCGGGGACCGGCCGATCCACGGCGCCGCACCCAATCCGATGGCGCGCCGGCCGATCGATGCAGCGATGGAGACCGGCATCCGCGCGATCGACGGTCTTTTGACGATCGGTGTTGGCCAGCGGGTCGGTATTTTCGCCAGCGCCGGCGTCGGCAAGAGCAATTTGCTCGCCAATCTCGCGCGCGGGGCGCGCTGCGACGCGATTGTCATCGCGATGATCGGCGAACGAGGCCGGGAGGTGCGCGAATTCATCGAAGAGACCCTTGGGCCGGAAGGCCTGGCCCGATCGGTGGTGATCGTCGCGACCTCCGACCGCCCGGCGATGGAGCGCGTGCGCGCCGCCCATGTCGCCACCGCCATTGCCGAGGGGCTGCGCGAAGAGGGCCGTCATGTCCTGCTCCTGATGGACAGCGTCACGCGCTTCGCGCGTGCACTGCGCGAGATCGGCCTGGCGGCCGGCGAGCCGGCGGTGCGGCGCGGTTTCCCGCCATCGGTCTTCGCCGAACTCCCGCGACTGTTCGAACGCACCGGCGCATCGGCCGAGGGCGCGATCACCGCGCTCTACACCGTGCTGCTCGAGGAGGAGGACGGTGACCCCATCGGAGAGGAGGTCCGATCCTTGCTTGACGGCCATATCGTCCTGTCACGAAAGCTTGCCGCGCGCGGCCATTATCCCGCGATCGATGTCCTCGGCAGCCTGTCGCGGCTGTTCCCGCGCCTCGCCTCACAGGCGCAGCAGCGTGCCGCCACCGGGCTGCGCGCGATGCTCGCCCGGCTGGATGAGATCGAACTGCTCGTCCAGATGGGCGAATATGAGCCAGGCCGCGACCGTCTCGCCGATCGTGCGCTGGCGGAGCGGGATTCCATCAGCGCCTTTCTGCGCCAGTCCCGCGACGATCATAGTGCTTTGGCGGAATGCATCGCGAGGCTGCGCACTTTCGAGGAGATCGACCATGGCCGCCGTTGAACAGGGCGAAAAGCTGGTGCGCATCGCCCATGTGCGCGGCCTGCGGCTTGCCCGGGCCGCGGCCGACGCGCGCGCCACCGCGGAGCAGGCAGACGACGTGGCCGAACGTGCGCGCGCGCATCACGCGGCTGCTGCGGCGGAGCGCCTGGAGGCCAGGCGTGCATTCGAGAAGACACCCGGCTGCAGCCAGGCTCGGCTCTGGCTCGACCGGACGATCGCACTGGAGGCGAGCGCAGCGGCGCAGCTTGCCGACCGATTGGCGCGGTGCGATCTGGCGCGCGACGCCCATGTCGAAGCCGTGCGTGCCGTCGGGCGCCACCAGTTGCGCAGCGACACCATCGCGGATCACCGGCGTTTGGCCATCCGGGCGCGGCAACGGGTTGCGGAAGACCGGTTGGAGGCTGATTTGCCGCCGCGCCGGCAAGCGGGCCTGGCATGACCGCCGCCCCGCCGCCGCGCCCGCAGATGGCGCCCGCAATCCGACCCGGGCGGGACAACCGGCCGGCCGAACCCCAGCCTGCGCACCAGCGCGCCTTTGCCGACGCGCTCGCGCGCAACGGCGCAAAGGCCTCCAAAAAGCCGCTTGCGGAGGACAATGGCATCCTCTCCGCGGTTGCCATGCCGCGCGACTTCGCCGCAGTGCCCGTACAGGAATCGACTGCCACCGCGGGCGACGTCGACGCGATGCTCCACGCCCATCTCGATCGGATTGCCGCGGCCATCGCGGAAGTCGCGAAGAGCGGTGCCGAGCCGCAGGTGCAGCTCTCCTTGCCGCTTGGCGCCTATCGCATCGAGGGCGCGGTGCTGGGGCGCGATCTGGCCGGGCAGATCAACGTGCTGCTGATCCCCACTGGCGCGGTGCCGCCAGCCATGGCCGCGCAGTGGAGCGAACAGCTCAACGAACGCCTGCTGAGGCGGGATATCCGGGTCGGACGGGTCGGGGTTCAGGCCCCGGCGCGGCGGCCCGTCTCCCCGGCATAGAGCGCGATCGCGCGGTGCACTTCCGTGCTGCTGTCGCGCCGCGCTGCCGCACTGCTGTTGTTGCGACCGATCGTCAGCATCAGCGAATCGATCTGGTTGTACGTCACGAAGCTGGAGATCGCGCGGGAGATCTCGCCGAGGCTGAGCGTCGTCCTGCCTGGGCCGTAGCGTCGGCCTGGTCGGGTCTGGTCCATCACGGTCTGCGTGATCGCGCGGCCATATTCGTCGCTCCACCGACCGGTCAGGTCAGTGACAATGGTCAGGCCATCGCGGGTGGCAGCGTCGATCGCTTCGCCGTCGAGGCTCTGGACCACCGCGAGATCGCCCAGCGTCTCCTGCGAGACGCCGGTGATCACCATCGCGCGGTCGGCCTGGGTGACGGTCAGCCGGTCGAGCCGGAACAGGTCGGCGATCGCGGCGTCGGCCGCGGTCTCCATGGTGATCTTGGTGCCGTTGCCGAGCTCGACGCTGGTCGTGCCCCAGAAGCGCGCGGCGTCGGCACCGTCCAGGGCGATCTGCGCTGCGCCCCACACCAGCAGCGATTCCCCCGTTGCGGCGTTGGCCACGAACACCGCCGATTGTCCCTCGTCGATCGTCAACGAATAGCCGTCGCTGAGATCGAAGACGATTCCGCCGACGGAGATCGCCTTCACCTCGAACGCCGGCGGCCCCGACACCGCCGGCAGGTCCTCCGACGGAGCGACATACAGCGCGATGTCCGTAGCGTCGGGCAATGCCGCCGTGGCGCTGGCCGGCGCGGCGATCGGATCGAGCAGCACCACGCTCGCCACCAACGGCGCCGATCCGTCCGACAGAAGGATGGCGATGCTGTCAGGTGCCGATGCCGAAGCGATCGGGTCGCTCACCAAGGGGCGTCCTCGCGCAACCGGAAGATCCCGGCATTGATCGCGGCGAGCGCATAATCCGAGTCGGTCGAACCGGCGCGGCCATCACTGTCGACCAGGTCGAAGTGCAATCCAGCGACGGCGCCGACCGCGCGGCTGCCCGGCTTGGCCGCGATCAGGGCGGCCGCCTCGGCGGCGAATTCGTGGAGCGCCCTGCTCAGCCGTCCGGCATCCGCCGGCGTGCCGCCGAGCGCGGTGGCGAGCTCCGCCGCGATCTCGCCGACACCATATGCGTCGTTCGCCGATCCGCCGGGATAGCCACCCCGCGCGTCGGGATCGACGAGGCCGAACTCCCGGCTCAGGGTCGTCGCAACGCGGTTGGCGATCCTGGTCATTGCCGACGTTGCCTGCGCGCCGGGCCCGCCGTCACCGCCGTCGATTCCCGAGAGGGAGACCCGCTCGCTGCGGCCCGTGTTGATGGGATTGATCATCGGTCAGAACTCGTCGGACGGTTGGAACATGTTGTCGTAAATAGCGCTTTCGGCCGCTCCGCGCGCTCAACGAATCGCTTAGGGCATAGTATGTCGAGATCCTGGCCGCATGCGCAGGAGCAGGACATGATCGGTGCCGTCGTCGCGACCATTCTGGCCAGCACTCCCCTGCACGGGGCGGAGCGTGCGGCGGTTCTGAACGCCGCGCGCCAGCCGGTCGTCAGTCGCCTTGGCAAACCGGTCAAGTTTCTCGTGCGGACGCTCGGTCGCGATGGCGACTGGGCCTTTCTCATTGCCGCGATGCAGGACCAGGCCGGGCGGCCGATCTCCTATGCCGGCACGGCGCTCGCCTCCGCGGAGGCGGAGGGGGCCGTTTCGAAGGATTATGTGGCGCTGCTGCGGCTTACCGGCGGGCGCTGGCGCGTGGTGGATCAGGCCGTCGGCCCGACGGATGCTGCCTGGGAGGATTGGCCGACGCGGCATGGCGCGCCGCGGGCATTGTTCCCCTGATCAGCCTCTGATCAATAGGTCCCATGCTCGTTGCCGCGCGTCCAATATTGGAAGCTGCGGTTGAGCGTGCGGGCGGAAAAGGTCACGTTGCCGCGGTTGAGCTCATAGCCCATCGCCGGCGCGCCATCGAGCGTGCCCGACCACCACCCCGAACCGCGCTTGCCGACGAACACCGTTCGGTGCCCGCCCTTGGCGCGCGCGCGCAACGTCGTCGCGCCGTCCTTTCCGACCGAGAAAGTAACCACGCAGGGCTCGGGCGCGGCGGTGTCGAACACGCAGGTCGCCAGCTCGGGCGGCGCCGCGGCGAGCACCAGCAACAAAGCGCCGATCACCGCTGGAAGATCGCGTTGGCCAGTTGCGCCCGGTGCGCCGAATCCCCGACGATATCGGCTGGCCGCTCATAATAACGGCACACGGTCGCCGCGGCATCGCCGGCGTTGTTGGCTTGGCGCAGCCTGTCGCCTGCGCCCCGTTCCGACGTGGTCAGCTCATGCTGGACGAAGCGCAGCTGCTCCTCAAAGGTCGAGCTGCGAATGTCATGGCCGGACCAGGCCTGGAAATCCGCCTGGCGCGGCCCTTCCCATTGGCCGAGCCCATAGCCGGGTCCGCCGCCATGTTGACGGATATTGGCCTCCATTCCGCTCTCGGCATCCAGGTTGGCGACGATCCCCGCCGCCTGCGCGCGGGTCCAGCCCTGGCCCTGGAAATAGGCCATGGCCTGGTCGATGCGGCCTTGGCGGCTGGCCGAGGCGGGACCGACCGGTCCGGTATCGTTCGCGGCAGCGGGGGTGCTGGCTTGTGCACTGGCCGGCGCCCGCAGGATCTTGCCACCGTTCGACAGCGCCCAGGAGAGGCTGCCATAGGACACTTGCTGGGTGCCGTCGGCATTGCGGTTGTTGGACCCGATCGTCTGGCCATTGCCGGCATAGAGCACGGTATGCGACACGCCCCCGCCCTGGATGATGACGACATCGCCGGGCCGCGCCTGCGACGCGCTCACCTCGGTCCAGCCGCGCTCGCGCAAGGTGCTGTTGAGCTGCGCAACCGAATCCGTGTGAAGGTTGCCGGGCAGTTGCCCTGCCTCGGTCAACACCGCCGACACGAAATTCGCGCAGCACACATTGGCCGGGACATTGGCGTTCATCGGCAGATTGTCGCTGCGGTCGCCCCGCAGGTCGGCGGCATTGCGGCCGAGATACTGTTTCGCGATGTCGGCTGGATTGCGTCCGCCCCCGGCCGGCGCCGGTCCGTCGACTCCATCGGCTGCACCGGTGCCGCGCGTTCCCGATCCCCCGAGCTGCAATATCTGGCCGGGCCGGATCAGGTTCGGATTGACCAGCCCATTGTCGAGCGCGAGCGTATGCCAGTCGAGGCCGAATTGCGCCGCGATGCCCGAGAGTGTCTCCCCGGCATGCACCGTATAGGTGCCGCGCGCTGCTGCGCCGCTGGGGATCGACACAGTCTGCCCGGGGAAGATCAGGTTGGGATTGGCGATCTGCGGGTTGGCCGCCCGCAACGCGGCGAGCGAGACGCCGTGCATGGCGGCGATGCCGGACAGCGTGTCGCCACGCTGAACCGGATAGCGCGAACTGTCACCGACGCTCTGTGTTTGCGGGCGTGCCGCAGTGACCGATTCGACCAATGTCGCCTCCATCGATTGTCGCAGCAGAGGTCCCACAGCGAGCGCCGGCTGTCTCTCAACGAATCGTTTAGAGCGGGCTGCGCAAAACCTGCTCCGGCGACCGGGAATGCGCTGGATCGATTCAATTGTGGCTGAGAGTGTGGGAGGGCGAGAGCGGGCGGGATGCTGTCTCGGTTCCGCTGCTCTTTGAAATGACCGTTTTAGTATCTGCCAGCCCGGCGGCGCTGCCACGCCGGCAATCCCGCTGTTATCGCCGCTGTTATTCCGCTGTTATTCCGCTGTTATCGCCGCTGTTCCCCGCTGTTATTCCGCTGTTCCCCGCTGTTCCCCGCTGTTCCCCGCTGTTATTCAATAACAGCGGGATCGCATACAAGCCATTGATAATGCATGATGAAATGGCCAGAAATCCAGCATAACAGCGGCGAAAAATAAAAGTCGCCGTTAACAGCAAGGAACAGCGGGAAATCTCGTTGTCGGATGCAAGCCCGTGGCTCGAAACAGCCTGCGCAAAATCGGTGATCCAGATTTCATGCACGGTGCTCTGGGATGCGCTCGGTTCGTCGTACGACGGGCGGAAACAAGGTTTTACAGGCTGGCCTCAGTTCGTTTTCCGCAACCGCGCCAGAACCTCCGGCGCCACGGTCATGCCCGCTTTCGCCATCGCCTGGGTCGGCCATTGGCCCGAGGCCACCATGTCACGAACGACCGCGCGATCAGGCGGCGGCCAGGCGAGACCGCTCGCTTTCGCCCGCTCGACGAGCCGCGCGCGCGCCGCCTGTATCTCCGGGCCGGTAAAGGCGATGGGCGCGGCGAGCAGTTCGTGCGCCGCCATGCTGCCGTCACCGGCCACGCTCCACAAAGTGCCGCCCTTCTCCACCAGCAACTCAGCGATGTCGGCCTGCTCCGCGTCGAGCGCCATGCGCACGCGATCGATGCCGAAATCGTCATGCCAGCGCGGGTCCGCACCATGCCGCAGCAGCGTCATCACACCGCCGATATGCGAAAAGGCGATTGCCGATCGCATCGCATCCTCGCCCCCCGGCAATCGCTGCGGATCGGGCGAGGCGCCGGCGCGCAGCAGCATCTCCGCCATGTCGGGCGTATCGGCGAGCAGGGCGAGCGTCAGCGCGTTGCCGGGTTTCACGCCGTTCGCGGGCATGCCCGCCTCGATCAGCATCGCGATGGCATCCCGGTCGCAGCGGGACACCGCCAGGGCGAGCAGATCGCCATATTGGCCGTCGGGCGGCGAGGTCGTACGCGCATCCTGCACGACCATGGTGCCGATCAGCCGCGGATCGCGGGCGAGCATGGCGCGCGCATCCTCGACCCGCCCGTCGAGAACGGCCTCGGCGAGAGCCCGTCCCGAACCGCCATTGCTCATATGGGCCAGCACCCGGGTTCGATCGGGCAGCACGACGGTATTGCGGCGGGTGAAGCAGGAAGTTTCGCTGGCCATGCCGCATCCCCCGGTCGCCACGATCGCCAGCATCATGGCGATGCCGATGCAACGATAGCGGTTCATCACCCGATCCCTAGGACGGCGCCGGACCGGCGTGAACCATCAATTTCCATGTCGTGACGGAGCTCCCCGTTACTGCGACGGCATGCTGCTCAGCACCCAATTCATGCCGTGACGGGCGACGGGATTGTCCTGATACCAGTGCGTGCCCTCGGGCCGAACCGCATCGAGCGGAATGCGGGTGCCATAGGCTTCCGGCGCGTCGGCCAGGATCGCCCCGGGCACCCCGCCGAAGATCGCCCCGAGCACGCGGTCGCCACCATCCTGCACCGCCGAGAGAATCTCGCCGCGCACGTAGAAAGCGCTGATCTCTCCAGCGCGCCCGATCCCCGCCGCGCTGCGGACCGTCTCTGCCTGGCGGATCGTCGTTGCGCTCAGGCCCGCGGCGTTGAACGTCGTCGCATCGCGCCCGCTCGCCAGTGCCGCCGCCGAGGCGAGCCCGCCGCCCAGCGAATGGCCGGTCAGCGTCACGTCCGCTTCCGAATTGCGGGCCAGCGCCTTCCCGATCAGCAATGCGCGCGCATATTGGTCGGACGGCAGGCCCACCGCCTGCTGTGCGTTGGCTTTCCAGTCGCTGCCGTCGGTCGAGCCGCGAAAGCTGACGACGTAGCGTGCCCCTTCCCCCTCGGCGACATAGACGCGTGCCCGAAAGGCGCTTTGCGCGGAGCTCAGATCCTGGCTCCGCAAACCGAGCTGCGACAGATCGGCGTCGGTCGCGACGCGATAGCCCGCCGGCGGCGCCGCCACGTCATTGTAGACATCGGCCGCCATCGCCGCGAGTTCACGTGCTGCCGGGCCACCCGCGCGGGCGATCGCTTCCGTGGGCGCTGCCTGGTTCAGCTGGATCGGTGGCGGCGATTGTTGCCACACCAGCGCTTCGCGCGCGGGAATCAGGTGCGCCTGGAATTCGCTGTTCGCCGTCTCGCGCAGCCGGGCAGCCACCGCACCGGACGGGGCGATACCGTGAATACCGCGGACCACATTGGGGGCCAGGCTGGCGGCTGTCGTCATCCGTCCGCGATCCTTTCGTCGCACCCCGCAAAGCGGGCAGGTTCGTCAGGTCGGTGCCATGCGCCGCCGCCTCTGTCGCTAGACGATTCGTTTAGGCGATCTAAGCGATCCGTTGAGTGAAGCGCCTGCCCTGTCATGCCACCTCTTCCGTCGATGGCGGCCGTCCCGGGCCGTTGCGATGGAGAAATGGCATGACGACGATTGCCACGGGCCAGACGGCCCAGTTCGCCACGAACGCCGATCTGGCGCTGCGCGGCAGTTCGCTGATGTTCGCCGCGGGCATCCTCGCCGGCGCCTCTCGACCGCTCGGTGCGGGACCCTTCGCCTTCGCGGCGCTGCCGGCTGCGTTCGCCATCCGCCTCGGCACGCTGGCACAGGGAACCAGCCTCGCCCAGCTGCAAAAGACGCCGGGCTTCACCGCGCAGGTTACTGGCCAGAGCACGGCGAAGATCGACCTCGGCGACGGCTATCGGCTCGAGATCGACGAGCGCAACAGCCAGATGACCATCTTCAACGAAAAGACTGGCGAGAACACGCGCATCTGGGGCGATCCGCATGTCGATGTGAACGGGTCGCACCAGTTCGACTTCTATGGGACCACGACTTTCGAGCTCGCCAACGGCACGAAGATCACGATCAATACGGAACCCTATGCCGCAAACCCCAATGCCTATCTCGCCAGCCAGGTCGTGGTGACGAAAGGCAGCAACGCAGTCGTCATCGACGGGATCAGCCAGAACCGGATCGGCGATCTCGCCGTTTCCGTCTCGACCAACGGCTACGCGATCGACGCTGCGCATCGCGACGGCTTCACTGTGCACGAACAGACCGGCGGCTGGCAGACAGAATTCGGCCAGACCGTGACCCAGGCGGAGGCCGACATCACGCGACCGGGCCAGATGTACGGCCCCGACAGCACAGCGTTGAGCCTCGCCGAGGCGGGCACCGCGATCGGCACCTTCCTGTTCCTCGGGAGCCTGTTCGGCGGCATCGGCTTCGACGCCTCGGCACGAGCAAGATTCGGCAATCCGGAATCCACCCGGGTGCTGCGCCAGCTGCTCCTCGCCTGAATTCTCGATCGACAGGAGAACCCCATGGTTGGCGGCGTTAACAGCATCACCGACGCGGCAAGAAGCCTCAGCAACGCCAGTGGCCTGGGCGAGGCGCTGGTCGTGGCGAATCGCACCTCTCACGGCGTCGATGTGGGCGGCCTGACCCGCGACCTTGCTGAACTGTCGCTGCGCGATCCGAAGGGCGCGGCGAACGCGATCGAGGCTGCCCGCAAGGATCTCTCGCCGGTCCAGCAGGGCGAGTTCGACCGGCTGATGCCCGACGCGATCTCGACCCGACAGCGTGCGAACAATGCCGCGCCGGGCGGGCTCACCGATGCGCAGAAGGAGCTCGCGCTCGACCTGACCCAAATGGGTCTCGACGTGGCCGGGCTGTTCGATCCGACGCCGATCTCGGACGGCGCCAACGGGGTCATCTCGCTGCTGCGCGGTGACTGGCTCGGTGCCGGCATCTCAGCCGTCAGCATGATCCCCTATCTCGGCGACGCAGCCAAGCTGGGCAAGCTCGGCAAATGGGGCGAGACGGTGATGAAGGCGGTTCAACTCGCCAAGACCGACAGCGCCTTCGCCAAGGCCGTGGGCCCGGCCCTGAGCAAGATCTCGGACGCGATCGGCGCCGCGCCCCAGGCGGTGCTTGATCGGCTTCCGCAATCCGCGCGCGACACCCTTGGCGGCATGAAGCGCGAGATCGACCAGCTTGGGGCTGTTGCAGCGAAGAAGGCGGACGACGTCGCCGCCGCTGGCGTACATAGCGCAAAGGTCGGCGACAACAGCGTCACCTGGACGCTCGATGCGAGCGGCCGGCCGACGTCAGCCTCGGCCACCCTGTCCGAACTCCAGCCCAAGGGGGCCGCGCGCGGGAGCGACGAGCTATCCGCGCAGGACAAGGTGCGCGGCCGCGGGCTCGACGACGACGATGCCGGCCACATCATCGGACACCGCTTCCTCGGCGATCAGGGCGTGCGGAACATGTTCCCGCAGAATTTCAACTTCAACCGCTCCGCCTACAAGACAATGGAGAATGAATGGGCCGCCTGGATCGACGCCGGCGGCACGGTCAAGGTCAACGTCGCGCTGAAAGGCGGCACCGCCGACCGACCCGCACAGGTCGGCGTCGTCTACGAGGTCCTGAACGCCCAAGGGAAACGGGTCTTCAAGAACAGCGAACTTTTCGATAATGCCGCGGGGCAGGTATTCGATCGTGTCTCGACCGCGGATATCCGCAAGTTGCTCGGCAAGTGAGCGGCGCCCCGGTTGCGACGTTTCTGGAGATGGTGGCGATGACCAGCGTGGCATTCGATCAGACCCGCGCCGATGCGCTGGTGAACGACATCGGCCAGATGGTGATCGCTGATGCCAATTATGCCACGCGCGACTGGACCGGCATCGCGCTGGTTATCGAGGTCGCCCAGCGCAAGCGCATGTACGGCTTCGTCTATCTCGCCGACGGCGAGTGGGAGGCCGAGACGCCCGACAGCTTCGATGTCATCGAGCGCGCGGTCGAGCTCAACGAGGTGATGGCGGGAGGAGGCAATGGCTGGACGCGCTGTCTTGTGCAAATCAGCCGCCCGGGACCGAAGGTGACGATCCGCTTCGACTACGACGATACTGGCGAATGGGTCGTGACGCCGGCCAATCACGCCGAGTTGGTCGACCGCCTCAAGCCGTGACAGTTCGCGACGATCGGCCGACACTCGAACCCGCAGGCTATCGATTTGAGTGTCAAATCGGATCACTTTAAATTCAGTATTTTACGCGAAGGGCAGCCGAGTTGATCATAGGGGCCAGATCCTGAATGAAAACAACGCAAACCTTGTAAACTCTACGAAACATGACGCAAACCTACGCTAGGCCGCTACTCCCACTCGATCGTGCCGGGCGGCTTCGAGGTGTAGTCATAGGTCACGCGGTTGATGCCCTTGACCTCGTTGACGATGCGGGTCGCCACGCGCGGGAGGAAGTCGCCGGGGAACTGGAAGGCGACCGCGGTCATGCCGTCGGTCGAGGTGACGGCGCGCAGTGCCAGGACATTGTCGTAGGTGCGGCCATCGCCCATCACGCCGACGCTCCGCACCGGCAGCAGCACCGCGAAAGCCTGCCAGATCGCGTCGTAGAGCCCGGCGTTGCGGATCTCCTCGAGATAGATCGCGTCTGCCTTGCGCAGGATATCGCAGCGCTCCTTCGTGACCTCCCCGGGGATGCGGATCGCGAGGCCCGGGCCAGGGAAGGGATGCCGGCCGACGAAAATCTCGGGCAGGCCGAGCTCGCGGCCGAGGACGCGGACTTCGTCCTTGAACAGTTCGCGGAGCGGCTCGACGAGCTTCATGTTCATCCGCTCAGGCAGGCCGCCGACATTGTGGTGGCTCTTGATCGTCACCGAGGGACCGCCGGTGAAGCTGACGCTCTCGATCACGTCGGGATAGAGGGTGCCCTGGGCGAGGAAGTCAGCGCCGCCGATCTTGCGCGCTTCCTCCTCGAACAGCTCGATGAACGCGCCGCCGATGAACTTGCGCTTGGCCTCGGGATCAGTCAGCCCGGCCAGGCCGCCGAGGAAGGCGGCCTCCGCATTCACATGGACGAGCGGGATATTGTAGCTGTTGCGGAACAGGCTGACGACCTGATCGGCCTCACCGCTCCGCATCAGGCCGTGGTCGACGAACACGCAGGTGAGCTGTTCGCCGATCGCCTCATGGATCAGCACTGCGGCCACCGCTGAATCGACGCCGCCAGACAGGCCGCAGATCACCCTGCCCTTGCCGACCTGCGCGCGGATCTCGGCGATCTTGGCGGCGCGGAATTCGGCCATGGTCCAGTCGCCGGTGAGGCCGCAGACGTGGCGGGCGAAATTGGCGATCAGCTTCGCGCCGTCCGGGGTGTGGACGACCTCGGGGTGGAACTGCATCGCGTAATAATGGCGCGCATCATCGGCGATCACCGCGAAGGGTGCGCCCTTGCTCGCGGCGACCGGGCGGAAGCCGGGGGCGAGCGCGGTCACCTTGTCGCCGTGGCTCATCCAGACCTGATGGGTTTCGCCTTCTGTCCAGAGGCCGTCGAACAGAGTGCAGCTATCGGTCACCTCGATCACCGCGCTGCCGAATTCGCCGCTGTCGCCGAGCGTCACCGTGCCGCCGAGCTGCGCCATCAGCACCTGCTGGCCGTAGCAGATGCCCATGATCGGCAGGCCGCTGTCGAGAATCGCCTGGGGGATGCGGGGGCTGCCCTGCTCGAGCACCGAGGCGGGGCTGCCCGACAGGATGATGCCCTTGGGCGCCATGCGGGCAAAGGCTTCGTCGGCGCTGTTGAACGGCGCGATCTCGCTATAGACCCCCGCTTCACGTACGCGGCGGGCGATGAGCTGAGTCACCTGGCTGCCGAAATCGACAATGAGGATCGAGTCGCTGGGCTGTGTCATGCGGCCAGATACCAGATGCGCGGCTGACGGGAAGCCCCGGTGGACAGAGGCAGGAGGGTCGATCGCTGTTCGCTCCCGGCAATGAGATGCATTGTCACCGGGATCCACCGGGATCCTCCACGAGCGCAACGCCGTGCCCGGCAGCAGCGCGGGGTGCCGCGGTTGCGCGTGTCACCCTATGGGATCGGGCGATAGACGGGGGCGTAGACAATGGCGCAGCCGTCCCGCGGGGCAGAGGTGGGCGAGGTCGTTCCGGGGAACAGCGGCCCGGGCTCCGGCTCGGGCAGAGGCTCCGGCTCGGGCGGTGGCTCCGGCTCGGGCGGTGGCTCCGGCTCGGGCGGGGGTGCTGGCCTGGCGTCCGGCTCGGGTGGTGGCTGCGGCTCTGGCGGGGGCTCCGGCGCGGCGGCCGGTGGCGGTGGCTGGCGTGAGGGTATGGCTGGCGGCTGGTGATCCGCGACGCGGGCGAGCGCCCTTTCGATCATTTCCTTGGCAGTGGGATCGCTCTTAACCTCCTCGCGGATCTGCCATTTCCTCGGCTGGCGGACGCGGAGCCAGTGCAGCGCGGCGTTGGGATCGGGCGGGAAATGGTGCGTGTAGGTGGCGTAGACCGGCTTGTCGTCGCCGGCGTGCTTGAAGACCTTGGTGCGCTCGACGCTGCACCCCACGGCGCGGGAATAGAGCGCGCGTTCGACCCGAGCATCGGCGTGCTCCTTGCCGACGACCACGGCTTCGGCGAACTCCTCATGGGTGTTGCGCCAGCGATAGATGGTCCGCACGCAGACCTCGAAATGCTCGGCGAGTTCCTCGTCGGTGGCGCCGAGTTGGCACATCCTGCGGGCTTGCTCCACGAATTCTGGTTTGTAGATCATGGCGCTGTGGATAGCGCGGGTGGGGTTGGGGTTGAATCAAGGGCGGCGGAGGCAAAATGTCAGTAGGGTTCTGACTGTTTTGGTTGGGCATGTCTTGAATAATTATTATTATAATTCAATTATATAAGGGTAATATAAGTGCACTGTCACGGAATTCGCATGGCGCTGCAATCCAGGCCATCGATTGTGCTAGGCGTTTGCGATATCTCTAAGAGGCGGCCGCCATGATCAATTATCTCGACGAATTCCCGATCCCTGCTGAGTTGCTGCCTCCGCGCCTTCTCGCGTTGCTGAAACCTGTGGGGACTGGGGGAGATCTCAGAGTTGATGTGACGACTCGTTTCGAGGTCGATCCGTACGGCCCGGGCCGCGAGTACGTCCACATGATCATGGCGCTCGATACGGATCCAGGGCCGGGGAAAGTTTCGAAATTCGATGAGACGGGGCACGGCGTGGTCTATTTCTCGCAGCCCGACGTGAACGAACTCGGACAGATCAAGGAATTCCAGCCGTCAGTTTCTGGCCTCGACTACCTTGTAGCGTCACAGGGGGGTGGGTCCTTTTATGGCTACCATTTGGCAGAAAAGGCGTGGATCGCTCTTGGTCTCACTCCGCGGGTGCTCGGCGGGGACACGCAAAAACTCGTCTACGACGACCTGTCGCTGCCCGAGTTCGGTGTCGCCGAAGGAGAGGTCTCCACCGAATACCACTATACGTCCAAGCGTAACGTGAACTGGTCTATGTCCAACGAGTATCTGCGTAGATATCTCTGGATGCGTGGAGCATATGGGGCTCGACTGTTCTTTTATCAAACACTGCTTCCGGACTGCGCCCAAATTCGGGATTTAATGCAGGGGAAACGGCACATCGCCCTAAGGCCTGAGGACAGTTGGTACGACGTCGACATCCGCGAACATAGCGGACGCCTTCTCATCCAGGTATGGGCGATGGTACACGCGGTCGCACCAGCCCTTTGCCCAACGCCCACCGCGGAAGGGCTTATTTGGCCGGGCATAGATGGAGCGATGACTCACGCGCGCGCCAATGCGCTGATCGCATCAACGCCTGTTTATCTCAACGACCGTTTTCTCGAGCGCTACGAGCAAAGCGGCTTCTTCGACACCGTTCCTACGAATGTCGAAAAAGCCTGGTTCTGCAGTCCCTCGTATCTTGGGCAATGGAGTTTCACCGACTGCATCCGGGTCGGCCGGAACATGATCCGCGTACCCATGCGCGAGCTCTACAAACCCAAGCCGGATCGTGAGATTCTTCATGCGCACGCACACGCGTTGACACCTGCAAAAGTCGCCGAGTTCGACCCAGGAGAGGAGCACATCGTCGCGAAGACAGGCCGACTTGCGTCCGAGTTGCTCAGGTTCGGAGAGGTGTTCGCTGCGATTGGGCAGAGTTTCGGAGATGACCGCGAGCCTGTCGACGTCGTCGGCATCTCGCGCACGGAAATTAATGCGAACGGTTGGCTCCACTACCCGGAATTGGTTAAGTTAGCTCAAGTCGCACCGATTGAAATGACTGAGCAGGCGTTCCTTTCGCGATGCAAGAGCATTCATGAGATCTGGCAAAAGATTCCAAACGCCTTCTTGCGCAATCTCTTGGTGGGAGCTGGGCACACTCGGGCAGACATAAAGGAACTTGGCAGCCTCAAGCTCCTCCAGGCCCTCACTAACGTCCTCGAGCGTCTCAACGGCGATGGTGAAGATCTCGATGCCTTCGGTGCAGGCGCCGATCCAGACGATCTGACGCGGCGAAACGCTTCGCTCGCCGCTCTCTTCATTAACAACAACCTCCGTATTGGCGATGCTCATGACGCAGGCGAAACGCTAGTACATCTAGAGGGCCTAGGTTTTGACATCGCCGCATTGAATCAGGGCTTCGGAAAGGCGCTCGACCACGTGTTCGACGGGACCATCTCCGCTTTCTCGCACATGAACGGACAAGCGGAAGCGATACTCGACCGTTGAGATTGATCATCGGCAAGGTCAGGCGTTGTTTTGACCGACGTAACCCGATTACAAGTGGAGCATGCCTGAACATCTCATTCCTTTTCGCGGAAAACGTTACTCTGGGTCGATCAACCAGAATCTCCTATGGCGCGACGGCAATATCTATCTGATGGACAATCATCGCGCCGCCTTATGGTGCTGGCAACAGGAGATTGACCTCTATCACACGCAGCATTCGGTACTGCACATCGATCGTCATACAGATTGCCTGGGTGCCAATCTTGCCGCTCATCTAGCTGCGATGCCCGATTTACGAGGGCTGTCCATAGAAGGCTATCTGGGCGCGACAGTCGCCTTGCAAGGCAGTAATGTACCATTGTTCCGCTGGGACAATTACCTCTCCATCCACCTTACAAGTTTTGGTGGGCGGGTCAGCGCAGTAAAGAGCGTCGATCACGGTGACGGTGACGCACCTCAGCATTCACAAACTATCCGACCCCGCGCAGACGAGGTTCCGCCGAATCTTCTCTACTGGCTGCAGAGCGGTTCAAATCTTTGGATCGTGAATGTCGATCTTGACTACTTCTTCTTTGAAGGAGCCGTTGGGCCGAGCGGAGACCCGGAATGGCTCCCAATGTTTTCCGATGCATTTATCGACACCGTTTTTCAAGAAATCAGAAAAGCAATGGATCAAAAACTGGTGGGTGTCGTCACATTGTGCCTCACCCCCACTAACTTTACTGCAGGATGGGATAAATGCCTGGAACTCAGCTCTAAAATCTTCGAGATTTTGGGCGCACGCCATCCAACGTTGTGATCGCGACCTCGCCTTCGCTGGTCTTCGGCGCTTAAGGAAAAGCTCACAACGGGACTGGCATTACGGTGGCACCGCAATCGTAGTCCTTCGACCGCTTCTCAAGTGCCCGATGGCACCGCACGCTACCCCCCTTGGTCCGCGGCGAGATGGCATTTCTTGTACTTCTTTCCGCTCCCGCAGTGGCAAGGATCGTTGCGACCCAGTCTCGGGCCCGCCAGCGGCATCGGCATGGAGGCTGGGCCTCGAGCCCGCTGAATTTCCCTTGCGATGCGGTCAAGCTTGCTGTCGAACTTCCAGGGAAACGCGACCTTCTTGCCGAATCTAACGCTGCCGTCGGTGGGCCACAGCGCTAGGCCATACCAGCTTTCCCTTCGCTGGCGGTATTTGCGGAGCATCATATGGGCTTCAAGCCGTGGCTCCGCTTCGCTGCGAGGCGCGAAGTTGGCGTGAACCGTCAAGCCGGTATCTGCGAAGCCCAGCGAGAAGTCCGATTGCCCATTGGCGCGCGCAGAAGCGAGGACGCGATCGATTCCGTCGAGCAGTTCCTTCATCGCGTTTCCGCTGAGTTGGTAGATGAGCAGCACGAGGTCGATCATCGCACCCATCGGTTCGACCTCTATCCCGTGGATGATGGCGTCGAGCTTTCGCCCCTGGGTCACGGTAAGGATGCCGTCCGGCGTCCGTTTGCCGGGCAAGCCAAAACGCCGCGCACCCATCGCGATCTCGATGTCGGCCGCGAAGTCGTCTTCTAGCGCGACGAAATCATATTCGTCGTCGAGCCACAGATTATATTTGATGTGGTAAGCGAGCAGCGTAATCTCGTGGTGGATATGGATCTTGCTGGCCGCGCGAGCGCGCAGCTCGAGATAGCTCAAGAACCGCAGGGGACGATCCAGCGTCTCGGCCATCACGTCGAGCGTGAACACGTCGATGATGAGCGGCGCCACCACGCCATCCACATCGCGCCGAACGAGGAACTGGTCCGCCTGGAATGCCAGCGCAGGATAGTGGTCAGCGACAAGGCATACCGGGAATATCTGGGATAGGGCGGGAATGGAGAGCTCGTCCCCACCGGCTGTCACGAACCGGAGCGTCGGGTCGCGCAGCGCAATCGCGCAATCAACAGCCTGGTCATAGGCGTCCTGCACCGCCGCCTTGAAGTCGCCGCGGATCTGCAGGTCGTTCCCTCGCCGCGCTTCGAGTGTCAGCCGCTTCGACTTTGCTTGGAGCACGATGGCTCGATCGCCGAACAGCACCAACACGTCGATCTCGCTGAGCCGGTCTCCCTTGCCACGCTCGATGTTCACGCCCTGGTATACGCGCGCCTCGCCAAAAACCGTGCCGAGCCGCTCGAGCGCGAACGCTTCGGTATACTGGCCGCGATGCTTGAACGCAGTTGGAGCATAGGTTTTGTCAGCGCCCAGCCAATAGAAGGGCGATTCGTACAGCGCCTCGGCCAAAGCGTTGAAATGGAAGAGCAGGAAGCGGTCACCGTCGATGGCGACGATTGGCGAGCCGTTGACCGCGTTGAAGTCGTGTAGCGCGTGGAAGCTCGGGTTGCCATGCTCCCGCGGAAGGGCGAAGGCGTTGATGCATGCCGCGATCGTCTCTGCCGGCAGCTCCGAGCGAGCCACCAAGTCGGCCACGCTGAAGACGAAGGCAGCGAGGACGCGAGGGTCCTCGATCGGCGTGGCGCCTGCCTTAAACGCGGCGCCAAGCCTCTCGCTCTGCAATTCGCCGATCGACTTGGCCACTGCGATCATGTCGCTGATTGAGGCGCCCCGGGTTGTTATCAGCCAGTCATCGTCGGCAGCATATTTCCTCGCCGCGAAATCGCAGTTCTGAAACGAAAAGGCAGCCTCACCGCCATAGAAGATCGGCTCGCGCATTGCGTCGCCGTGTTGCCAAGGGTTGACCGGCACGCCGCCTTCCAAGCCTGCCCGAATTTCCTCGAACCAAGGGCGGCTCATACTGATATGTAGCTCGGAGAGCAGCGCTTCGGCCCGCTCCGCCAGCGCTGCTGACTGTGCGGGCGGCGGGGCATCGAAGTCCGGGTCGGATCGGACCAAGAGACCGACGAGCGTGAACATCTCCGTTCGGATCAGACGGGAGCGTGAATAAAGATGCGACATGTCTTCCGCGCGGATCTCGTCTCTGTACCAAGTGAAGTTGTCCCGCGTGCAAAACCCCGCGATGACGTGAGCAAATCCAGGCTCAGCCGCCATTTTGGCCAAGTCTTCGAATATCTCCTGCTCTCGCCTTGCCGTTTCCATTCGCTGTATTTAGTCTAGAGCGCGGGCAACGGAATATACAAAAGGCGCGGCGGGTTCCGGTGGGGCTCTGCCATCACCGTGCCACGTGCGATAACCCCAAAATAGGTTGCAGCCCCGTAGTTCAGCCCCCCCGTTGCAACGCACCCAATTCCAGTCGTTCGCTCTGGCGCGGATGTTTGCTAGGGCGCGGTCGCCATGCTCAGCTTTTCACGCCCCAAGCTCGCGATCGCCATCGGCCTGCTTGTCGTGGCGGGTGTTGCCGGCGCCGTCTGGCTTCTGATCGCGCTGGGCTGGTTTGCGCCCGCGCCGACGAAGTTCGGCTGGCCCGTGAGCATCACGACCGTGGCCGGCGATGGCGTGCGCGGTCATGTCGATGGCGCATCGGCAAAGGCGCGTTTCGGGGATCCTTTTGCGGTCGCGGTCGATGCCCGGGGCGTGCTCTATGTCGCCGATGCGGGTGACACCGGCCGCATCCGCAGGATCGATCCCGATGGCAACGTTACGACCTTGCCGGGAGCGTTCGACACACCCTCCGGCCTCGCCCTCGATAGATCGGGCAATCTCTTCGTCGCCGAGACTGGCGCGAACGCGATCCGCAAGATCAGCCCTGACGGCACAGTGACGACGATCGCCGGAGATGGCGTGGCGGGCTTTGGCGACGGGCCGGCTAAACGCGCGCGGTTCAACGGGCCGATCGGGGTCGCGGTGGACGACAAGGGCCAGGTCTATGTCGCCGACAGCTATAATGACCGCATCCGCGTGATTGCTGCCGACGGCCAGGTGCGGACGCTGGCGGGGCAGGATGCGCCGGGATTTGCCGATGGGCAGGGTTCGGGCGCCGCGTTCGATACGCCGACCGGGATCGCGATCGATCGGCACGGCGTGCTGGTGGTTGCGGACTCAGGCAATGACGCTGTCCGCAGGATCGATCGGGACGGCCGGGTTTCGACGCTCGCCCATAGCGATCCACAGGATGGCGCCGGCCTGCTGCGGGGGATTGTCGGGCTGGTGCCGACCTGGGACGGGTTCGTCTATCTCGCTTCCTATGGCCGGGGGCGGATTGTCGAAATGTCTCCCTCGGGCGCTTTGCGCGTGCTCGCCGGGCCGGGATCGACGATCCAGGGCAACGCCGCGCTGCCGATGACGGGTCCGGCCGGGATCGCGATCGACCGGTCCGGTGCGCTGTATGTCGCGGATGCCTCGGCCTTTGCGATCCGCAGGCTCATGATGCGCAAAGCGGATGCCGCGCCGGTTCCTGTCGCCATCGCCGAGCCGCCTTTGCCGGCGCTGGTGAGAGCGCCGGTGTTCCCATGGCCGCTTCGACCGCAAACCGGCTGGCACGAGGTGGTCGGCGACATGGGAGAAGTGCGCGGCAATTATACCGGGGAGAGCCGCGACCACCTCCATGCCGGGCTCGATATCAGCGCCCCGCCCGGCGAGACCGTGGTCGCCTCGGCGGACGAGAGGGTGCGCGATCCGCTGCCCAACTGGGGCGTCGAGGGCCTGAGCGAAGGCCTCCGGCTCGACCAGATGACCTATATCCATATGCGCGTCGGCCGCACCGCAGCGGGCGAGCCCATCGACCCGGCACGCTTCCAGCTGATCCGCGACGCGCAGGGCCGGGTCACCAGGGTGCGGGTGAAGCGCGGCACGCGTTTTCGGGTGGGTGACGCGCTCGGCACGATCAACCGCATGGCGCATGTCCATCTGGAACTCGGGGCCCCGCGCGCCAAGATCAACGCGGCGTGGCTCAACTTTCCGGGCTTTGGCGATCATGTCGCGCCGCGTATCGACGATGTCTATCTGTTGGATCCCGCCGGCCAGCGCCTCAGGGCCGAGGAGAATGGGCGCCTGGTGCTGCCCAGGACTGCGGGTGTCGTCAGCGTCGTCGCCGATGCCTGGGACCAGGTCGACAATAATGCGCCGCGCCGGCGGCTTGGCTTGTACAAAGCCGGCTATCAGATCCTGAAAGCGGACGGCACGCCGGTGCCCGGGTTCGAACAGCCGCGCATCACGCTCGAATTCGATCGCATGCCGACATCAGCCGATGCCGCGAAGATCGCCTATGCTCCGGAGAGTGGCGACGCGGTGCATAGCGACCAGCGAACGCGGTTTCTCTATGTCGTCAGCAATATGGTGCGCGACGGCCGCGCGAGCGTGGGCGGCTGGAACCCGGCCACCCTCTCCCCAGGCGATTACACGATCCGCATCTATGCCGGGGACCGGGCGGGGAATGTCGCCTTGGCGGGACGCGACCTGCTGGTTGCGGTGCGGTGAACCCGCTTCGCTAGCCAGGCGGGCGTCATGCCTGATAGGGTGGCCCACAGACCTTACGTCCTCATCCGGGAGCGCCGATGTCCAGCATGCTTGCCGACCAGGCCCATCGACAGCGTATCGTCCTGCTGATGTGGATTGCGGTCGGGTCCGTCATCCTTTGGCAAACCGAGATCGGCAGTCTCCTGCTCTATCCTTTCACCATATTGGCGACCTGGTTTCATGAGATGGGGCACGGTGTCGCCGCCATGCTCACCGGCGCGTCGTTCGAACGTCTGCTGATCTTCCCCGATGGTTCCGGAGTCGCTCAGTCGATGGTGCCCGCCAATGCTTCCGGGCTGACACATGCCGTGATCGCAGCAAGCGGGCCATTGGGACCTGCGATCGCCGGATCGCTGCTGATCATCGCCTCGCGGACTGACAAGGCGACGCGTGTGGCGCTGGCGGTGGTGGGTCTGGCGTTGATCGTCTCGACGGTCATCTGGGTGAGGACGTTTACCGGCTGGCTGGTTCTTCCGGCATTGGGAGTCGCCATCCTCGGGCTCGCATGGCGCGGGTCGGCAGATCAGCGGCAGTTCGGTATCCAGCTCCTTGGGGTTCAGGCCTGTATCAGCGTGTGGCAGCAATTCGGATATCTGTTCAGCGCCGGAGGAAGCGTTGGCGGCGAGCTGCATCGATCCGATACGAGCGCCATCGCCGATGCCCTGCTGTTTCCCTATTGGTTCTGGGGTGCGGCGATCAGCGTGGTGATCGTGCTCATGGTGTGGTCGAGCTTCGCTATCGCTTTTCGGCGGTGATCCCTATTTCAAGTTTCTGTTCAGCGCTTGTCGGGCAGCCCCGGCCAGCGCGCAGTCCTTCCCGGTCGTCCGGCATTGTTGCTCGAGCATCTCCACAAGCCTGCGTTGCTCGCGGAGAACATACTCGTCGTGCCGGATATCTGGGGAATAGACGTTTCGCGCCGTTGGTTGGGAGGTGGCATGACCGGGCCGATTGTGCCCGGCGGGACTGAGCGGAGCGACCTGAGCAGGGCGCGGGATTGCAAAGCCGATCGCAATACCCGCGACAAGGAACGCCACCGCGATGGCGACTATTCTCGTGCGAGAGAGACGCATCATAGGCAATTCCCGGTCCTGACCCAGCCAGGCTATCACCATGGATTGAGCGGGTCGCCAACCCATCTCAAGCGTTATCGACCACATAATAGTCGAAGCAGGTGTGATCCGGGCTCGGCACCCGGCGCCCGCGGCCGATGAACACGTGGCGGGTCAGCCAGTCGTGCGGGCCGACCGGCGTGTCGAATAGGGGCACGCAGAAGAAATAGGTGTCGGGCGCGATCTTCCAGCTGGTCTCGGCGCCTTCGGCCAGGTTTTCCTGGGTCTTGCTGGCGAATTTGGCCGGAAGGCCGGCATCGTCGCGGCCATAGAGGAAGCCGCGATTGTTGATGTAGATCGGCGTGCCGTCCGATGCCTCGAGCATGTAATGCGCGTTGAGTTCGGAAGCGTTGTCGCTGCGCCCGCGCGCAAAGTCGGCGCCGCTGTGCGGGATCACCCTGCCCTGAAGCCGCGGGCCCGAAATATCACCCGAGAGCGGCGGGACGTAGAAGCGGCCGCCCATCGGCGTAGTCGGCTCGAACCTGCGGCGCTCACCGAAATAGATGCGGATGCGGAACGCGAATTCGAGGCCGATCAGCGAGATCGGCTGATAGTCTTCGCCAAGGACAGCGGTGGAATCGGTGGTCATGGAGGCTCTCCTGGGATCAGGCCGTGACGCGGTGCATGTTCTATTGCTCTAATGAGGAGCAATTGCACGTGGCACCGTGATGACAGTCGTGAGAGAACGGCGCGCACCGCTTTGGACGGTTCGCGGGTGTCGCTATGGGCGATTTCAGGCGCGGGTTGAATCGAGCGGCCGCGTTCGCGGCGGATATGTTGGACGTGTGACATAATTCGGCGCGGATTTCGGGCGCTGAAAGGACTGGTGCGAGGGGAATGTCCGGAAAACCATGCGCGCCTGTTGGATAATTATGTCATGCCCATCGGGGGGCTGTCGTAGCCGGGGCATGAGGCGAGGCAGGTGGGGATAGCGATCGTCGTCTTTCGCAGCTGTTGGGAATGTCATGAGGGGTCACTGACATTTCCTATCTGTACAGAACATTGTACATATCGTGTCGGGAGGGCGCTCACCTGCCTGCTCGGCTTTTGAACATCCGCTGCCAAGCCCGGCACCAGGGGCCGATGGTTTCGAACTATTCCTTGCGGGGCATATCATGAGATTTTATCGCAAAATGCTGATCGCCATGGTGATGGGACTGGTGAGTAGCCACGCCGCGGCCGAGCAAAAGCCTGTGGCGGCCACGCCCATCGGGTCGCCCGGCGCCTGGGCCACGGACGATGATTTTCCCGCCGCTGCCCTTGGTTTGGGCATACAGGGTACGGTGGCTTTCAAGCTCACGGTTGATGCCACGGGGAAGCCGGCGCGCTGCGAGATCACCCAGAGCAGCGGCTTTGATGTGCTGGACACAACAACGTGCGACAAGCTGATGGCCAGGGCGCTCTTCACCCCCGCAAGCGACGCCTCCGGTAAACCGGTAGCGGGCACTTATGCCAGCCGCATTCACTGGGCGCTTCCGGTGGACGAAGATCCGCCAGTGAAAATACTTCACTCCGAAACGGTGGACGAGTCGGACGGAACCAAGATCAGAAACATGCCCGGCGTGCAGCTCGAATCCGTGACGGTCACGCACGTGTCGCTCGATCCGTCGGGCGCGGTGACGACCTGCCAGTTGGAGTTCCTTATAGTCGGAACCGCTGGCCCTTCGCCGACGATAAAGTGCCCAAGCCAAATGATCGAGTCCTACTCGCAGGAATATCGCGACTACGCGCAGGGCCATGCGAGCGAAATCGAGCTCACTTCTGCCACGGTTTTCTCACCCGGCTTGCGCGCCAGCCTGCTGGAACAGCGCGCCGGCTTCGTCCAGCGCGGGCTTTATGTCTTCAGCTACACCGTCGCGCGTGATGGCAAAGTCGGCACATGCGCTATCGAGCAGCAGCGCGGCGATATGCTGCACATGCATCCCTATTGCGGACTGACGAAAATGATGACCTTTGGTCCGCCCTTGTCCACAATTGACAAGGACGGCGTTGCCAAAGGCTGGCACATCGAGCGCCTCCTGCAGAAATCAGAGCAATAGGGCGCGCTTCATACCCCGCATACCCACCACCTCATGCGACATCTCAATGCATTTCGTCGCCCAGCATCGAGGGTTCGGCAAGACCTTACAGGCGTGGAGGTCGGCTATTTTTCCAACGGGCTTATGAAGTGATTGGATTAAGTCCGCTTATCGGCGCTGCGTCTGCGCCCTTTGACGACCGGTTTGGGTCGTTTTCAGTCCGACCGCTTTCAGGAGGGAAGGATCAGGTCCGAGCGGCGGGAATTGGGTGGTTAGCCGAACGGCAGGGTTGGCGTCACCTCGCCAATAGCCGCCGGACCAATTTCAACGCTGTGCCTAGCGCAAACCCAAGAACTACCACGAACAGCACCGCGATCAGCGCGAGCCATGCGGCATCGGTGTTGGTTTGGTCGAGGGCAGCCAAATATTCGGCCGTACCGGGGTCTGCGCAATGCCCGCTCGCACAAAAGCTCCCCACAATGTTGTGGTGAACCCAAGCTCCGCCCAGCAAAGCGACCGCAATCAGCCCGATCCAAAATCGACGCGAAAAACCCATGCTTCGCAGACTGGCGCAATGGCGGCTATTGGGCAATCTCAACAGAAACTCCAGCATGCGTTTCCCGCATCGAACCCATAGCCAGACCCGATTTCAGTCTCCGCCACGCCTCCGGTAGCAGAGCGGCCAACGTGACATCCGACACCAGGAGACTGACATGAACCCTCTGCACTTCGCCACGCCACTGATGGCGGCCTTGCTCCTTTCCGCCGCGCCCGCATCAGCACGGCCGGCGGGCGATCCCGCGCCGATCGCGCTTCCCGTCGCGGCGGCCGACGGCGTCGTTCAGTTGCATAGCGCCAACGGCTTCGACGACACGGTCGCGCGGCTGAAGGCCGATGTCGCCGCCAAGGGCATCCGCTTCTTCGACGCGATCGACCAGACCAGCCTTGGCGATGGCGCGGGCCTGAAGATCCGCCGTTCGACCCTGGTGCTGTTCGGCAATCCGCCGCTCGGCGTGCAGTTCCTCCAGTCCAATCCCTATGCCGGCCTCGACTGGCCGGTGCGCATGCTGGTGATCGAGGGCATGGATGGCAGCGTGTCGGTCGCCTGGACCGATTTCGGCTTCATCGCCCGCCGCTATCGCATCACTGATCGCGCGCCGCAGCTCAAGATGGCCAGCGAGGTCGCCGCCTCGATTGCGACCGCCGCAACGACACAATGACTTCCGGCTGGGGGATCTCCGGCTGGGCGGCGCTCGGCGCGACGATCGCCCTTCTGTCCGCCGCGCTGATGGGTCTCGCCATCCAGCGCGGCGCGACCTGCATGGTCGCCGCGGTCGATGAGGTGGTGACCGCAAGGCGGGCCACGCGAGCGCTTGCGCTGGCGGAGGCTGCCCTGTGGGTCGGCGGGCTGATCGCGATCGCTCAGCTCGCAAAGGTGCTCGCCATCTTCCCGTCGCGCTATCCGGTCACCGGTTTCACGGTGCTGGGCGGCGTGCTGCTCGGGGTCGGCGCATGGATCAATCGCGCCTGTGTGTTCGGGGCGATTGCCCGGCTCGGCTCGGGCCAATGGGCCTATATCGCGACGCCGATCGGCTTCTTCCTCGGTTGCCTGATCCCGCTGCATGCGCAACCGGCGCTGTCGGGGTCGAACCATGCCGCGCCCTTCATGAACGCGGGGCTGGTCGCGATGGGCTTCGCTATTCTCGCTGTGTGGCGCCTCGCCCAGGCCGCCCGCGCGCCGGGCTTTTTCGGCCATCTCTGGCATCCGCACCGGGCGACCCTGCTGATCGCGATCACCTTCGTCACGACGATGCTGACGGTCGGGCTCTGGGCTTATACCGATGCGCTCGCCGCGCTGGCGCATGCGATGGACGCGCGGCTGACGCTCCGCCTGGCGATGGTCCTCGCGCTGCTGACGGGTGCGGTCGCCGGCGGCTGGCTCGCCGGCACGCTGCGACCCGTGCGGCCGACGCCTGGCGCGATACTGCGCTGCATTACCGGCGGCATGCTGATGGGCGTCGGCGCCATGCTGGTGCCGGGCAGCAATGACGGCCTGATCATGGTCGGCCTGCCGCTGCTGCAGCCCCATGCCTGGGTCGCGGTCTTTGTCATGACGATGTCCATCGCCGCGTCGATTGTATTGGCGCGGCATTTCCGCCGGCCGGGCGCAGCATAGGGCCCGGCCGGATCACTTCTAACCGATTCTGCTCGCCGCTGGCAGAGATCGTTGAGCAATGGTAACGAATGAGCGGCGCCAACCAGGGGAGGCGACAGCGATGGAGATGCAGCAGGTCCGGTATTTCGTGGCGCTCGCGCAGACGCTCAATTTCACGCGCGCGGCGGAGCAATGCAATGTCAGCCAGCCGGCACTGACCCGCGCCATCCAGCAGCTCGAACATGAGCTTGGCGGCCCGCTGTTCCACCGCGAGCGCAACAACACGCACCTCTCCGAGCTTGGCCGGATGATGCTGCCCTATCTCGAAACCGTCGAGGCCTCGACTCATGCCGCCAAACAGGCAGCCAGATCAGCGAAGAAGATCGAGAACGTCACCCTCACGCTCGGCGCGATGTGCACGATCGGTCCGCAATTGATCGCCGACCTGATCGTCCGCTTCCAGCGCGAACATCCCGATGTCGAGGTCAATGTGGTCGACGGCGAGGCGCAGGATATGATCGCCAGGCTCGAAAAGGGCGATCTGCATATCAGCATCGTCGGCGTTCCGGAGGAACTGCCCGAGGCGTTTCATCAGGTGCCGGTCTTCACCGAGCGCTTCGTGATCGCCCTGCCGCCCGGTCACCCCTGGGCGGCGAAGACCGCCATCCGGGTCGCCGAGCTGAATGGGGAGCCCTATGTCGGGCGGACCAATTGCGAGGTGTTCCAGACGGTGACCGAGGATTTCGCGTGCCGCGGCGTCAGCACCAGGAAGGTGTTCAGCTCACCGCGCGACGATTGGGTGCAGAACATGATCAAGGCCGGGCTCGGCTTCGGGTTCTTCCCCGAATATTGCGTCACGGATCCCGATCTGGTGATCCGCCCGCTGATCGAGCCGGAATATTCGCGGACCATCTATCTGGCGACGGTGCGGGGCCGCCCGCACTCACCCGCCATCGGCGCCTTCGTGCGCGAGGCGCGACGCCACAACTGGCCGACTCATTCCGGGCAGGACTGACAATCGGGATTGCGATCGACCAGCAGGTCGTGACAGTCCGCCAGCGCGTCGATTGCGGCGGTGATGCCGGCATGGCTCGCGGTCTGGACGAGAATCTCGACGATCTCGGCCTTGCTCCAGCCGAGGTGCAGTGCGGCGGCGACATGGACGCGCAGTTGCGCGGTCGATCGTCCCATCGCGGCATAGGCCGAAACCGCGGCGAGCTCGCGCAGCTTGAGGTCGAGCCCCGGGCGGGAGAGGATTTCGCCATAAGTGAAGCCAAGCGCGAGGCGGACGAAGTCGGGCGCGACTTCGGCGACCCGGTTGCGGCGGTCATCCTGGCCGGCGCCGGTCTGCGCCAGCACCTCGAGGCCAAGGCGGTACGGGTCGGTCACATCATGATCCTGAACTGAAAAAGGGGTGGCGCGGTGCCCGGCATCCTCGTGCGGGCACCGCGCCGGAAGGCGTCGGTCGGGGGGGAACCGGCGCCTCCATGGCGGCGTCAATCGCGGGCCTTGACGTCCGCCGAGAGCAATATGGCCGGCACCGTGCCGGTATTCTTCCACCAGTGCGAAATGCCGTCGGACTCGCTGGCGATCTCGCCGGCCTTGTGGACGATGCCGACCGAGCAGGTGCTGCGGTTCTCGGTGACTTCGCCGGTGACGACGATGATCAGCGCGGGGCGGCCGACATGGCTGTGCAGCGGCACGATCCCGCCCGGCTGGACGACCAGACGGCGCATGCGCAGATCGCGCCCGTCGACATTGATCTCCTTGCCGAGATCGACTGACCCGATCACGTCGTCGGTTACGTCCATGGGCATGGTCGGCGCGGCGGTGAGCGGGTTGGCGGCTGTCTTGCCGGCCGGGCACATGCCGGCAAAGGCGGGGGCCGAGACAAGGGCTGCGGCCGATGCGGCGAGTGCCGCGGCCAGGCGGATATTGAGCTTCATGAGTATGTCCTTCGTGATGTGAAAACCTTTGTCACGGGAGGCAGCTCAGCCGGCTGGGGTGTAGGCGACCGGAGCGGTCCGCAACCCGTGACAGCCCGAAAACTAGGCGTCGGCGGCGGACAGGGACATTCGATTGTCCGCATCGTTTCCATGCGCGAACGGCATTTCAGTCAGCGCGGCGCGGCGGGCATGTTTGGGACATATTCCTGAGGAGACTTACCGTGACCGTTCAACCCATCGCCGAGCTGAAGCCGGCTTCTTCACTCCCGCGCCCGCTCGCAGGCCGCGTGGCGATCGTCACCGGATCGACCAGCGGCATCGGGCTCGGTATCGCCCGCGCGCTTGCCGAGGCCGGCGCCGACATCGTCATCAACGGCCTGGGCGATCCGGCCGCAATCGAGGCGACCCGCGCCGCGCTGGAGGACTCCTTTGGCGTCCGCGTCGCTTATGACGGCGCCAATCTGATGGACCCGGCGGGCGCCGTCGCGATGGTCGAGAATACCGCCACCGCGTTCGGGCGGCTCGACATCCTGGTCAACAATGCCGGCATCCAGCACGTCAGCCCGATCGAGGATTTCCCGCCGGAGAAATGGGACGCGATCCTCGCGCTCAACCTTTCAGCCGCCTTCCATGCGATCCGCACAGCCTTTGGGCCGATGAAGGCTGCAGGCTGGGGCCGCATCGTCAATGTCGCCTCGGCGCACGGCCTGGTCGCGTCGCCGTTCAAGAGCGCCTATGTCGCGGCCAAGCACGGCATCGTCGGCCTGACCAAGACAGTCGCGCTCGAGGGCGCCCGCTTTGGCGTCACCTGCAACGCGATCTGCCCGGGCTATGTCTGGACGCCACTGGTCGAGAACCAGATCGGCGATACGGCGCAGGCGCGCGGGATCAGCCGCGAAGAGGTGATCGAGACCGTCCTGCTCGCCGCCCAGCCGAGCAAGCGTTTCGCCACCGTCGAGGAACTGGGCGCGCTCGCCGTGTTCCTGTGCACGGACGCTGGTCAGTCGATCACCGGCGCGGCATTGCCGGTCGATGGCGGATGGGTCGCGCAATGAGTGCCCGGCCCCATCTCGCCCGCCGCGAGCAAAGCTGCCTGCGCCCCGAGCTTGCCGCCTTCTTCGCGATCGGGTGCGGCTGCCCTGCGCCGGTGCGGCACGCCGAGCACGCCCCGCGCGGCGTGCTCGCCGAGCTCGCCAGGCACGGTCGGCCGTGACCAACCGCCCGCATGTGGTGATCGTCGGTGCCGGCTTTGGCGGCCTCGCGGCGGCGCGTGGACTCGCGCGCGCGGCGGCGGACGTCACGCTGATCGACCGGCGCAATCACCATCTCTTCCAGCCGCTCCTGTACCAGGTTGCGACCGCCGGCTTGTCGCCCGCCGACATCGCCGCGCCGATCCGCGCGATCCTGCGCAAACAGGCCAATGCCCGCGTCGTGCTCGATACCGTCACCGGCGTGGATCGCGACGAGCGGCGCGTCATTCTCGCGGAAGGGATGCCGATCCGTTACGACCGGCTGATCCTCGCGACCGGCGCGCGCCACAGCTATTTCGGCCGCAATGACTGGGCGGCGCATGCCCCCGGCATCAAGACGATCGACGACGCGACCGCGGTGCGCCGCAAGGTGCTGCTCGCGCTCGAGCGCGCCGAAAGCGAGCGCGATCCGGCGCGGCGCCAGGCGCTGCTCACCTTCGCGGTGATCGGCGGCGGTCCGACCGGCGTCGAGATGGCGGGCGCAATCGCCGAGCTCGCCCGGCGATCGGTGTCGCGCGACTTTCGCAGCATCACCCCGCATTGCTCGCGCGTCCTGCTGGTCGAGGCGGGGCCGCGATTGCTCGCCGCCTTCCCGGAAGCGCTCGCCGAGAAAGCACAGCGCGCGATCGAGGAACTCGGCGTCACGGTGCTGACCGGCACGCCGGTGTCGGCGATCGCCGACGATCATCTCCGCATCGGCACCACCCTCGTGCCGACGCATACGGTCATCTGGGCCGCCGGCGTCGAGGCATCGCCCGCCGCGGCGTGGCTCGACGCGCTCGCTGATCGCGCCGGACGCGTCATGGTTGATCCCGATCTGTCGGTGCCGGGTTATCCCGAGATCAGCGTGATCGGCGACACCGCTGCCTTTATCGATGGCACGGGCCGCACGCTCCCCGGCGTCGCGCCGGTCGCCAAGCAGCAGGGCAGCCATGTCGCGAAGATGATCGCACGCGGCCGCTCAATGCCGTTCCGCTACCGCGATTTCGGCAATCTCGCGACGATCGGCCGCCACCGCGCGGTGATCGATTTCGGCCGCCTCCAGCTCTCCGGCACGCTCGCCTGGCTGCTCTGGTGCACCGCGCACATCTTCTTCCTCGCCGGCTACCGCAACCGCCTCGCGGTCGGGAGCCACTGGCTCTGGAACTACCTCACCTTCGAACGCGGCGCCCGCCTCATCACGGGCGACGCCGCGCCCGCCATCCCAGGAGACACTGCATGACCCGATCCACTCTTCACGACGAACTGCGCAGCCACGGCCAGCAAGTGCTGGTGCTTCAGGGCGGCGGCGCGCTCGGCGCCTATCAGGTGGGCGTCTATCAGGCGCTGCACGAAGCAGGCGTCGAGCCCGACTGGGTGATCGGCACCTCGATCGGCGCGATCAACGCCGGCATCATCGCCGGCAGCAAGCCGGGCGAGCGGATGGACCGGCTGCGCGAATTCTGGCGGCGGATGGAGCATGGCCATGCCTTCGACTGGGCGTTGCCGACCCAGATCGCGGCATCCTTCCGCAACTTCGCGACGACGTGGGGCGGCCTTCCGGCATTCTTCGCGCCGAACCTGAGCGCGTTCCTCAACCCCAACGCGACGCTCGGCGCAGAGGGCGCCGGCTATTATTCAGTCGATCCGCTGCGCCAGACGCTCGCCGACCTGATCGATTTCGCCCAGGTCAATGACGGGCCGGTCCGGCTGACGGTCGGCGCCTCGCGCGTCACGTCGAGCGAAATGCATTATTTCGATTCGCGCGATACGCCGCTCGACCTGCGCCACATCATGGCCTCCGGCGCGCTGCCGCCCGCTTTCCCCGCGGTGCGGATCCACGGCGAGCTTTATTGGGACGGCGGCATCCTCTCGAACACGCCGGTCGAAGTCGTGTTCGACGACAATCCCCGGCGCGATTCGATGGTCTATGCGGTCCATATCTGGAACCCGCATGGCGCCGAGCCGGCGACGATCCAGGAGGTGCTGAACCGCCAGAAGGATGTCCAATATTCGAGCCGCGCCGGCAGTCACATCAAACGGCAGCGCCAACTCCACCGCCTGCGCCATGTCATCACTGAGCTGTCAGCGCTGGTCCCGCCCGACAAGCGCCAGTCGCCCGAGGTCGCGAGCCTCGCCGCTTATGGCTGCCCGACCCGGATGCACGTCATCCGCCTGCTCGCCCCGTCGCTCGATTGCGAGGATCACAGCAAGGACATCGATTTCAGCCCGTCGGGCATCCGCGCGCGGTGGGACGCCGGCTATGCCGATACAATGCGCACGCTCGAAGCAGCGCCGTGGCGCGGCGAGGTCGATCCGCTCGAAGGCTTTGTCCTGCACGAAGCGATGGGCGGCGAGATGGTCGAAACCTCCGCCGCGCGCGGCTGACCGGCCCGACTGTCCCAAGCCAACGCATGGAAACCATGCATTCTCGGTAGCGGACGCAAACGCGCTTTCAGGCGACTGAAGAACGGCACCGCAAGGCGCACTCATTCGAAAGGAACCCCCAAGATGAAGACCGTCAATATCGCCCTCACCGCAGCCGTGCTCAGCGCACTCGGCACCGCCGCCGCGCATGCCGGCCCGGTCGCAGCTCAGCCCGGCATGGACAAATGCTATGGCATCAGCCTCGCCGGCAAGAATGACTGCAAGGCAGGCGCCGGCACCAGCTGCGCGGGCACGTCGCACGCCGCCTATCAGGGCGATGCGTGGAAATATGTCGCCCGCGGCACCTGCGACAAGATCAAGACCCCCAAGGGCTATGGCTCGCTGACCCCGAAGCGCTGACCATGACTCATCCGACCGCTGGCGTGGCCTTCAAGCCGCAGCATTTCGACGAGGCCATGGCCGCGCCGGCGGCCGGGCTGTGGTTCGAGGTTCATGCCGAGAATTACATGGTCGCCGGCGGCCCTCGGCTGGCGATGCTCGAGGCGCTTCGGGCAGTACGGCCGCTGTCGCTGCACGGCGTCGGCCTGTCGCTTGGCGGCGCCGAGCTGCCTGACCGCGATCACCTCGCGGCGCTCAGGCGCCTGGTCGATCGCTTCGATCCGTTCCTCGTTTCCGAGCACCTCGCCTGGTCGCGGATCGGCACACGCTGCCTGCCCGACCTGCTGCCGGTGCCGCGCACCGGCGAGGCGCTGCTCTGCATCACGCGCAACGTGGATATCGTCCAGCAAGCGCTCGGGCGGCAGATCCTGATCGAGAATCCCGCGCATTACCTCCCGGTCGATGCGATGTGGAGCGAGCCCGGATTCCTGCGCGAGATCATCGTGAAAACCGGGTGTGGGTTGCTGCTCGACGTCAACAATGTCGCGGTCGCCGCCAACAATCTCGGTTATCATGCCGGCCGCTATCTGGCTGATCTGCCGCACGCGGCGATCGGCGAGATCCATATCGCCGGCCACACGCCCGATCCGGTCCATGGCGCCGGGCTGCTGATCGACAGCCATGATTGCCCGGTTTCGGAAACCGTCTGGGCATTGCTCGAAAATCTGCTGGGCCACACCGGCCCCCGCCCGGTGCTGCTCGAACGCGACGGCGACGTGCCTCCCTTCGCCGACCTCATGGCCGAGCGCGACCGCGCCGCCGCCATCCTTGCCGGAAAGGTTCCCGCTCATGTCTGATCTCGCCACCTATCAGCGCGACTTTGTCGCAACCCTCGACGGCGCTCGCGATGGCCATATCGCGCTCGCGATCTATCGCAACACTGCGATCAAGGGCGCAGTCGATGCGCTCGCCGACAATTACCCGACGATCACGGCAATCCTCGGCGAAACCGCCTTTCTCGCGCTCGCCGCCGATTTCGTCGCAATATCGCCGCCCGACAGCCCGGTCCTCGCCGGCTATGGCGCCGGGTTCGCCGACTGGCTCGAAGCCCAGCCGATCGGCCAGGCGCTGCCCTATCTCTCCGGCGTCGCCCAGATCGATCGGATGCGGACAGAATCGCACCTCGCCGCCGATGGCGTGGCGATCGATCCCGTTGCCCTCGCCGCGATGTCCGCCGAGCAATGGTCGCAGAGCGCTGCGCGTCTCCATCCCGCCACGCGCTTCGGCTGGTTCACCGTGCCGGCGCCCTCGATCTGGCTCGCCCATCTCGGCGCGCAGGAGGAAGAGATCGCACCCGAATGGCAGGCCGAAGGCATGCTGATCACCCGCCCCGGTGGCGCCGTCACCGCGCGCAGGATCGGTGCGGCTGAGCACCGCATCCTGTTCGGCCTTCGTCTCGGCGAGACGATCGGCCGCGCCGCCGCCACCGCGGCCTCGCTTTATCCGCAAGCCGACATCACCGGCGCCTTTCGCGAGATCCTCGCGAGCGGCGCGCTCTCTTCGCTCAAGAACAAGGGATTCTGACATGCTCGATACCATGGTCTCCACGACCGTCCCCGAACGGCCCCGCCTTACCGATCGCATCGCCGGCCTCGCCTCCAGGGCATTGCCGCTGTCGGGGCTGCTGCTCGTCCAGCGCCTCGGCGTGGCCGCTATCTTCTTCCAGTCGGGCCGCACCAAGGTCGATGGATGGTTCACGCTCAGCGACGGCACCTTCGAGCTGTTCCGTACTGATTATGCGCTTCCCCTGGTCCCGCCGGTCGCGGCCGCCTATGCGGCCACCGTCTCCGAGCATCTCTTCCCGATCCTGCTCGTGCTCGGCCTGTTCAGCCGTTACGCAGCGCTCGCGCTGTTCGGCATGACGATGGTCATCGAGATCTTCGTCTATCCCGATGCCTGGCCGACTCATCTCAGCTGGGCCGGGCTGATGCTGCCGATCATCGCAATGGGCGGCGGGCGTTTCGCGCTCGATCGCGTCATCGGCATCAAGTGAGGCAGCGATGAGCGGCCTCACCATCCCGATCCTGTTCGGCTCGGTCCGCCACGACCGCGCCGGCATCCGCGCCTGCCGCTGGATCATGGCAGCGCTGGTCGAGCGCGGCCATCATCCCGTGCTGGTGGATGCGGCCGAGCTCGGTCTCCCGCTGCTCGACCGGATGTACAAGGAATTCGCCCCCGGCACCGCGCCGGCACCGCTCGACGAGCTGGCGGCGCTGTACGGCCGCGCCGACGGCTTCCTCGTGGTCAGCGGCGAGTATAATCATGCCGCGCCGGCCGCGCTCAAGAACCTGCTCGACACGTTTCTCGAGGAGTATTTCTGGCGGCCGTCCGGAATCGTCTGCTATTCGGCCGGCCAGTTCGGCGGCGTCCGCGCAGCGATGCAGCTGCGGATGACGCTGGCCGAGCTCGGCATGTCGAGCGTGCCGAGCCTGATGCCGATACCGCGTATCGCCGAGGCGCTCGACGAGGGTGGTAGTGCGCAGTCGCCCGCGCTGGATGCGTCGTTGAAACGCTTCCTCGATGAGTTTCTGTGGTATTGTACGGCCCTGGCAAAACAGAGGCTGGAGGGAATTCCGCGCTAGGCGGCGATGCAGCGACCTGTGCGAACGGTCGCGGCGGAGCCGAGGGTCGGCCCTTTGCGTGTGCCGTGCCGGGATGGGGTCGATCCGCTTTCGACCAGATTGAGTCGAAAGGCGACCCGCCGGCTGAACTTCACCGCTGGCTGAGCAGCCGTTCGATCAGCCAGGCCGCCGCTGGCCCCGGCGGGGTGTCGGTGCGGTGGATCGCGTGCATCACGTAGTCGGCGGGCGGCGCGTCAGGCATGTCGAGCTGCACCAGCCGCCCCGCAGTCAGATCGTCGCGCACCATCGGTTCGGGCATGTAACCCCAGCCGATCCCGGCATTGAGCAGCATGTGCTTCGATGCCACGTCCGCCAGCCGCCATGTCCGGCTGCTCAACACCGCGATGTCCTGTCCCTCGGTCAGAGGCGACCGGTCGGTCAACACCAACTGGATATGCTCGCGCCCGGCACCCGGGGCGTTGCGCCCCGCCAGCGCCAGCGGATGGTTCGGCGCCGCGACCGGCACCAGCAGCACGGCGCCGATGGCGATCCGTTCAATGCCGTCCATCCTGTCCAGCGGCCCGCTGACGCCGATGCCGGCGCGGCCGTCCATCACCAGTTGAGTCACCGCGCCCAATGTCTCTATCGACAGGCGCAGCGACACGGTCGGCCAGGTCGCGAAGAACGCCGTCAGCGCATCGACCACGCGATCCCTGGGCAGGAACGTGTCGAGCACGACGTGCAGTTCGGATTCCAGCCCTTGCAGCAACCCCCTGGTCTTCGCGCGCAGCGCGTCGATGCCGCTCGCCAGGAGCCGCGCCTCACCCAGCACCATGCGCCCCGCATCGGTCAGTTGCGGCTTGCGGGTGGACTCGCGGTCGAACAGCCGGACGCCGAGCTGCGCCTCCAGATTGGCAATCGTGTAGCTGATGACCGAGGTCGCGCGGTTCAGCTTGCGTGCCGCGCCGGCGAAGCTGCCCGCCTCGACCACCGTCACCAGCACGCGCAGCTGGTCCAGGGTCGGCGTGCCAGGTTCGGTGCTCATGTTGCCTCCGTTGATCGCGCGACTGTCGCGCCGGTGCGTAACATATCGATATTATCGAACATAACGATCGATATTTGGCCAGTTTTGGCGAACCTAAGTCCCGCGTAATCAGCGGCACCGCAGCGTTCCACCGCCTCTCGGCACCGGACGCTTCACCTCCGTCGGAGATGACGATGACGCTTGCATCCCATACCGGTCCGGTCGAGCAGGTCGTCCTGCCCGCCACCCGCGACCTTGGCGACTTCTCGGTCCGTCGCGCCCTGCCCTCGGAGAAGCGGCGGATGGTCGGACCGTTCGTGTTCTTCGACAGCTTCGGCCCGGTCGTGCTCGGCCCGGGCCAAGGCTCCGACACGCGCCCGCATCCGCATATCGGGCTGAGCACGCTGACCTATCTGATCGAGGGCGAGCTCGAGCATCGCGACAGCGAAGGCTATGTCCAGACGATCCGCCCCGGCGAGGTCAATCTGATGACCGCCGGGCGCGGCATCGTCCATTCCGAACGCAGCGGCGCCGAAAGCCGCGCCCGTACCGAGACGATGTTCGGATTCCAGACATGGCTCGCTTTGCCGCAGGCGCTGGAGGAGAGCGATCCCGGATTCCAGCATGTCGCCGCGGGCGATATCCCGGTGCTGAGCGATACCGGTATCGAGCTGCGCCTGGTCGCGGGCAGTTTCAGCGGGATGACCGCCCCGACCCGGTTGTTCTCCGACACGCTGTACGCCGATGTCGTGCTGCAGGCGGGGCGGCGGTTCGTGATCGACAGCGGCCATATCGAACGTGCTGTCTATATCGTCGAGGGCGGGATAGCGATCGAGGGCCAGACCGGCGGCTTCGGCAAGGACCAGCTCGTCGTGTTCCGCCCCGGCGCTGAGATCGTCATCCATGCCGACGGGCCGACCCGGCTGATGCTGATGGGCGGCGAACCGCTCGACGGGCCGCGCCACATTTTCTGGAACTTCGTCTCGAGCCGGCAGGACCGCATCGACCAGGCCGTCGACGACTGGCGCTACCGCCGCTTCCCCGGCGTGCCCGGTGACGAGGCGGAGTTCATCCCGCTTCCCGAGACAGCGCCGGGCGGCGCCGCCTGATCCTCATTCCACCGGGGGCCGCGATGGTTCCCAAAGCCGAAGGACATGACATGACATCGAACCCCTGGATGATCGACCCTAACGACGCGGTATTGCTGCTGATCGACCATCAGAGCGGCCTGTTCCAACTGGTTCGCGATATGGAATACACGACGCTGCGCAATAACGTGATCACGCTTGCGAAGATGGCGGCGATCGCCAAGATTCCGACGATTACGACGGCATCCGTTCCCGATGGGCCGAATGGTCCGATCATTCCCGAGATCCATCAGAGCAACCCCGATGCGGTGCATGTGCCGCGCGTTGGGCCGATCAACGCGTGGGATCACCGTCCCTTTGTCGAAGCGATCGAAAGCACCAAGCGGAGGACATTGCTGATCGCGGGCACGCTCACGAGCATTTGCATGGCTTTCCCCGCACTCAGCGCCGTTGCCGCCGGGTACAAGGTATTCTGCATTGTGGATGCCTCGGGCAATCTGTCTCAGATGGCGACCGACATCACCGTTGCCCGGGTGACGCAGGCGGGCGCGATGCCGATCGATACATTCGCGGTGATGTCTGAGGTGATGAGCACCTGGAACCGCCCGGAAGCGATGGATTTCGCGAAGGTGATGGTCGACCATGTCGCGCCTGCCTATGGGGCGTTGATGGAGAGCCATGAGATGGCGCGGAAAAGCGTGGGATAGGCGCGGGCAGATCTTCGGGCGGGGGCGCCCGCCCCCTAACGCGCAGCAAGGTTCGTCCCGCCGACCGTCACCTGCTCAACGCCGCCTTCGCCGACGCGGCAGGTGAAATCGCGGTGATCGGTGGCGGGTGCGCGGTAGTCGTCGCGCAGGCCGAGGGTGCCGCGCACGATCCAGTCCGACGCCACCGCGTCGACGATCGTCACCTTGTCGATCTTCGAGATGCGGGCATAGCGCCTGCCCTCGCTCTCGGCCGAGGCGACACAGGCATCGACTGCGGCTTCCTCGTCGGTCCTAGCGCGCGGCGGCGCGCTGGTGGCGCCACCGGTATCGGAGCCGATCGCGGCTGGGGGCGGCGGCTGGTCGTCCGCCGCGTCGATCGGCTCGGGCGGTGGCGCTGATTCCTTGTGCTTGCCGCTCGAGAGGATCGCGAACAATCCGCCCGCGAGCAGGGCGCCGAGCAGGACGTCGCCACCATCGACATGATCATGGCCGCGGTGGCGTGGGCCGTGCCATTGCGCTTCGGCCGGCACCGAAGCGATGCTCATTGCCGCCATGGCCATTATCGCGCTCGCCTTGCCGAAGATCGTCATGTCCCGCCCCTTTCGATTCGCTATCGTATCGATACGCGCATCCGACTTTCGCAGGGATGAACCGCCGACAGCCTTGAAGGGGGTCGCGGCCCTGTGCAACAGGACGTGCTGACTTCGAGAGGGGCTTGAATGGCGGGGAGTTTGAAGGGAGGGGGGGACAAATTCCACCAGATGGCGCGCGCTGCCTTCGAGCCGATGGTCGCGGCCGCTGCGGGGGATGCGCGCAAGCTCACCGCCCTCGCCACCATGGCGCAGCGCATCGGGCTTTCGGCGCGGGTCTATCCGATTGCTCGCGAGGCGCAGGCGCTTGCCCCTGATGATCCCGATATCCAGATGCAGACGCGGGCGCTGATCGCCGGCTCTGTGCAGGGCTGGCATTTTTACATGGTCCGCGACGAGAAGCGGAACGACGACTATCAGGCGGCGATCGAGCGCGCGGTCGGGCCGGAGACACGGGTGCTCGATATCGGCTCCGGCACTGGCCTGCTGGCGATGATGGCGGCGCGCGCGGGGGCGAAATCCGTGGTGAGCTGCGAGATGAACCCGGCGATTGCCGATGCGGCGACCGATATCGTCGCGCTGAACGGTTACTCCGACCGGGTACGCGTGATTGGCAGGAAGTCGACTGAGCTCGATGCCGAGGCTGATCTGGGCGGGCGGGTCGATCTCCTCGTGTCCGAGATCATCGCCGGTAATCTCCTGTCCGAGGGCGTTTTGCCGGTGATGGCCGATGCGGTCGAACGGCTGCTGGCGCCGGGCGGGCGGATGATCCCGGAAGCGGGCCAGGTCGTGGTGTCGCTGGTCGATCTGGCGGATTTCGGGCGGCGCGCAATGGGCGACGTTTCGGGGTTCGACATGCGGCCGTTCAACCGGCTCGATGCGCCGGTGCGGAAGATGGGCACCGGCAACAAGGGCATCACGCTGCGTGGTGAGGCAGCCGATATGTTCGACTTCGATTTCACCACCGGCGGGCCGTGGCGGGACCGGCAGCGCAGTGTCGATCTCGTTGCGGATGGCGGCAGGGTGAACGGGGTGATCCAGTGGATCCGGCTGCAGATCGACGCTGAGACGGTGCATGAGAACAGGCCGGCTCCGGGGACCATGTCGAGCTGGGCGGCTCTGGCGGTGCCGTTCTCGAGATCGATCACGCCGCCGGCGGGGACGAAGATCCGGGTTCATGGCGCGCATGATGACACCAGTGTGCGGATCTGGGTGGATGAGGGGCAGTTTGAGGGGATGTAGGCTCAGCTCCTGTCGCGATTGCCGAACAGGCTCCTGGCAAAGAGGCCTGCAGGGCCAGGCCGATGCCGCGCAGGATGAGCAAGAGGATCGAGATGATGATCGAGCGAGCGCCCCAGAAGGGCGAGCGCCTATCGGCGCATAGGGAAACAACAGCTCAAGCGCGTTCGCGTGGCAATCGGCGGGAGAGCCATTCAGTCCCGCCAGGCAAAGCTGCGCCAGGCCGCCAAAACATCATCCAGCAATTCCGGGTGGTCGAAATAGGCGGCGATAAAAATATATCCGCCATCTCGCGCTGCCATATGACCGTAAAAGGAAGGCAGCCGTCCATCGTCACCGCCCTCGTCGAGGCGATAAGCGTATCTTATCAACTCTCCATCGAACTCTTCGATCTCGTCGAATGCGGCAGGCGACCGTTTATCTTTCCAGCTGTCGAGCACTGCACGCCCGTCACGCCCCGGTGCCGAGTCATAGGCATTGAGCCAGAAAGTGAGACCGCGTGGCGAATGCCAGAACACCAAAGACCCGTCCTCGGTTCTTCGCGCCATCGGAAAGGGAAGCGCGAGCGACCATTCGGATGTGAGTTGCTGGCGTCCCTCGAAAAGCGGCGGTGCACTGATCATCGCGGCAACCTAGGAGGATGCTCCCAAAAGAAAAGGCCCCGCTTGCGCAGGGCCTTTTCGAATGTCTCTAATCAGAAGGAAGATCAGGCGGCCTGATCGTAATCCTCGTCGGTCATCACCGGGCCTGAATCCTGGCCCTTGGCGGAGACGTCACGGTCGACGAACTCGATGATCGCGATCGGCGACGCGTCCGAAGCGCGGATGCCGGCCTTGATGATGCGGGTATAGCCGCCGTTGCGATCGGCATAGCGCGGGGCCAGCACGTCGAACAGCTTGACCAGCTGGGCGTCGTCGAGCAGCCGGGCATGCGCCAGGCGGCGGTTCGAAAGGCCGCCCTTCTTGGCGAGCGTGATCAGCTTCTCGACATAGGGGCGAAGCTCCTTCGCCTTGGCGGTCGTGGTGGTGATCTGCTCATGCTTGATGAGCGCTGCCGACATGTTACGGAACAGGGCAGTGCGGTGGGCCGAGGTCCGCTGAAGCTTACGGCCGCCTACGCGATGGCGCATGTATCATTCCTTCGTTCGTTAAGGGGCCGTGCGAGGTACCCCAGAGCAGGTGGTGTTGAGGGCCACCACCCATTGCCCGATGGGCGAACCGGGCCGAAGCTTCCGCCCCGGCCCGAATTCGTTACCCCATAATCTCTTGCTCAAGCTTCTTAGCCATCTCTTCGATGTTCTCAGGCGGCCAGCCGGGGATTTCCATCCCGAGACGCAGACCCATCGAAGACAGCACTTCCTTGATTTCGTTCAGCGACTTGCGGCCGAAATTCGGGGTGCGCAGCATCTCGGCTTCGGTCTTCTGGACCAGATCGCCGATATAGATGATGTTGTCGTTCTTGAGGCAGTTCGCCGAACGGACCGACAGTTCGAGCTCGTCGACCTTCTTGAGAAGGTAACGGTTGATCTGCTGGGTGTCGCTCGACGTGTCGCCGGCCGCAGACGGCGCGGCATGGCCGATCGGCGCCGACGGACGAACCGACGAATCGTCGAAGTGGACGAACAGCGCGAGCTGGTCCTGCAGGATACGACCGGCATAGCCGACTGCGTCCTCAGGGGTGATCGTGCCGTCGGTCTCGATGGTGAGCGTCAGCTTGTCGTAATCGAGCTCCTGCCCGACGCGGGTGTTCTCGACCTTGTACGACACCTGCCGCACGGGCGAGTAGAGCGCGTCGATCGGGATCAGGCCGATCGGGGCATCCGCCGGACGGTTCGCGACCGCGGCGACATAGCCCTTACCAACGTCCGCGGTGAGCTCCATGTTGAGCGTCGCGCCTTCGTCGAGATGGCAGATCACGAGATTGGGGTTCATCACTTCGATGTCGCCCGAAACCGCAATGTCGCCGGCCTTGACTTCGCCGGGGCCGGTTGCGGAAAGCTGAAGGCGCTTCGGCCCCTCGCCCTGCATGCGCAGCGCGATCTGCTTCACGTTGAGGACGATATCAGTCACGTCCTCGCGAACACCCGCCAGCGACGAGAATTCATGGAGCACGTTCTCGATCTTGATCGAGGTGACGGCGGCACCCTGGAGCGACGACAGCAATACGCGGCGCAGCGCGTTGCCGAGCGTCAGGCCGAAGCCACGCTCGAGCGGTTCAGCGACAAAGGTCGCCTTGCGCTTGGGATCGCCGCCCGGCTTCTTTTCGAGGCCATTGGGCTTCTTCAGTTCCTGCCAGTTCTTAGCATTGACGGACACGGGCTTCCCCTTGGTTTTGGGCCGAAGCGGGGGAGCTCCGACCATGATGGAATCGACCGCGCAGCGTGATCAATCGCGCGCGACCGAGACGAAGATCAGACGCGACGGCGCTTTGAAGGCCGGACGCCATTGTGCGGGATCGAGGTCACGTCGCGGATCGAAGTGATCTGGAACCCAACCGCCTGCAACGCACGAAGCGCTGATTCGCGGCCCGAACCCGGACCCTTTACTTCCACTTCGAGCGTACGGACGCCGTGCTCGGCGGCCTTCTTGCCGGCATCCTCGGCCGCGACCTGCGCCGCGTACGGGGTCGACTTGCGTGAGCCCTTGAAGCCCATCATGCCGGCCGACGACCACGAGATCGCGTTGCCCTGGGCATCGGTGATCGTGATCATGGTATTGTTGAAGCTGGCGTTCACGTGCGCGACGCCAGAGGTGATGTTCTTCCGCTCGCGGCGCTTAATGCGCTGTGGTTCGCGTGCCATGGTGAAATTCCTGACCTGTAGCTCTCGTTACGCCGTGCAGCCCTTGCGGGTTCCTGCCTCCGGCGGAGTAAATCGTCCCCCGGACGATTACTTCTTCTTACCGGCGATCGGCTTGGCCTTGCCCTTGCGAGTGCGCGCATTGGTATGCGTGCGCTGGCCACGGACCGGAAGACCCTTGCGATGGCGCAGGCCGCGATAGCAGGCCAGATCCATCAGGCGCTTGATGTTCATCGCGGTCTGGCGACGAAGATCACCCTCCACGGTGTAATCAGCGTCGATCGCTTCACGGATATGCAGCACTTCCTGATCAGTCAGGTCCTGCACGCGCGCCGTGTCGGGGATACCGAGCTTGGTGACGATTTCCTTGGCCTTGGTGTTGCCAATGCCGTGGATGTAAGTGAGCGCGATAACAACGCGCTTGTTGGTCGGGATGTTGACACCCGCAATACGAGCCATGAAATTTAGTCTCCTGCTCCACGGGGCGTGCATGGCTGCAGCCACCCCATCTCATCGCGTTGCATAACGAAACGCAAGATAACGGCGAGCGCAAACAAGCGCCGCCGGGACCCGGTGTTTCGGAATAGGTGCCAGATAGGAGCCGCGTGTTGGACTGTCAAGCGGGAGATGGCAGGCACCGAGCCATTCATATCGGATATTCCCCGCATCGCAAGCCGGCAGCTTTAAAGCCTCATTAACGATAACCCGATAACGCCTTTTGCATGACCGCCGTCGCCACCTCGACATGGGCGCGACCTGTCGCCCCGGATGCGGCGCGGCCGGGCAAGGCGATGTTCGATACCTTCAACGGCATTCGCGGCGTCGCGGCCGTGCTGATCGCCTTTCGCCACTGCACCTTCCTGTTCCCCGGCTGGGAGTTCCCGAACAGCTATATGGCGGTCGACCTGTTCTTCGTGCTCAGCGGCTTCGTCATCGCCAACGCTTATGAGCGGCGCCTCGCCGGCGGACTCTCCCCGGGCGGGTTCATGCAGATCCGCCTTGCCCGCCTCTATCCGCTCTACGCGCTCGGCCTGATGCTCGGTGTCGCCTCGGCGCTTCTGTTATGGGCGCTGGGCCAGGACGTTCAGTGGAGCGCCGGCACCCTGCTCGTATCGATCCTGCTGGGCGCCCTGATGCTGCCGACGCTCGGCGTCGGGCGAAACGAGATATTCCCGTTCAACGCGCCATCCTGGTCGCTGTTCTTCGAGCTGCTGGTCAATTATCTCTACGCCCGCACCTATCGCTTCATGACGACGCAGCGCTACGTGCTGGTGGTCGCGGTGTCCGGAATCCTGCTGTTCCGGCTGCAGGCGACGGGCAAGAGTCTAGCCGAGGGCCATAGCTGGGACTATTTCTTCGACGTCGGCGTGGCGCGCGTTCTCTATTGTTTCACCATGGGCGTGCTGCTGTTTCGCCTACCGCGCACGTCGCTGACATCGTCGTGGCTGTCGGCCGCGATCCTGGCGCTGGTCGCGGCGACGCTGATGATCCAGGCGACTGGCTCCCTTTATCAGCTGATCGCCGTCACGGTGTGGCTGCCGGCGCTGGTGCTTGTCGCCGCCAATATCGAGCCCGGCGCGAAATTCGCAATCGTCTCCCATTTTCTCGGCCGGATTTCCTATCCGCTCTACATGATCCACGCGCCTCTGGCGGTGATGGTAGCCGCCATCGTCGCCCGAATGGGGATCGTCCATATATCGCCATGGGCCGGGCTGGCGTTCCTCGCCGCCATGATCCTGCTGGCTGCCGCCGCTGACCGGTATTATGACCGGATCGTCAGGGGCTGGCTGGCCCGGCGTAGGCAACGCGCGGCCACTGAATCGGCCAAGCTGGCGGCCGCCCCTATCGGCAACGCTGCCTGAATCACGCCAGGATATTCACCGCCCGCGCCGCCACCAGCGCGATCGTCAGCAGCGAGATGGCGGATTCGGTCATCATCAGCAGCTTGGCGCGGCCCGACAGCGGTAGCGTGTCGGTCGGGGAGAACGCGGTCGCGTTGGTGAAGGACAGATAGAGATAATCGATAAAGCCCGGCGACCACGTGCAGGGCTCGCGCGGCTCGCCGATCGTCATCTGCGGATAGAGGAAATCGCATTTCTCAGTCTCGACCAGCCCGCGCGTCGCCGGCCCGCCATGGTCGATGCTCCAGAACCAGAGAGCGAAGACAATGACGTTGGTCGCCCAGATATTGAGGGCGTCGAGCAACAGGGTCTGGCCGATCTTGGTGGCACTGCCCGCGAGCAGCTCACGGACGAGCTCGATCAGGGCGCCGAAATTGATGACGGTGATCAGCGCGGTCAGGAGCAGCGCGAGGCGGCGGATCATCCGCCTTTCCCAGGCGATACGATCCCAATGATGGTCGGCGCTGGCATCGCGCGCGTTCGCCTGGGTCCAGGCGGTTGCAGCCGACAGGGGCAGCAGCAGAGCGATCTCGAGCCCGGGCGCGAGCCAGCGTGGCCCGACAGTCAGATCGTTGAACATCAGGAGCTGGAGCGCGGCGATCAACGCCACTGACCCGCGGGCGAGCCAGAAATCCCATGCGTGGGTGTGTATCGCCTTCAGCGTCCAGCTCACCGCTGCTGCCCCAAGCTCATACCGGCAGGACGATCGCCGCGATCAGCCCGGGCGCGTTGTCGCCGAGCTCGAGCCTGCCGCCATGGAGGCGCGCCACCGCTTCGATCAGCGACAGGCCAAGCCCGGCACCGGGCGTGCTGCGCGCATTGTCGAGCCGGCCGAAACGGCGCAGCGCCTGGCTGCGGTCGGCCTCGGCGATTCCGGGGCCGCGATCCTCGACCTGGATGCGGACCTCGCCTGGCTGCCCGTTCAGCCGCAGCGTCACCTCGCCGCCCTCACGGGCATGGCGGAGCGCGTTGTCGATCAGGTTGGTGATGGCCTGAGTCAGCAATTCGCGGTGCAGGACGAGCCGGCTTGGCGGGGATTCAAGCACCGCGGTGAAGCGCATGCCGGTATCTTCGGCAACCGGGGCGTAGAGTTCAGCGATCTCCTCGATCAGCGCCGACGGGTCGAGGCTGGCGAAACGATCGCGCGAGACCGATTCCGAGCGGGTGATCTCCATCAGCATCGACAGCATCCGCATCACCAGGTCCGTCTCGCTGAGCAGGCCCGCAAGAGCTGCGTCGCGTTGTACCGAATCCGGGACCAGCAGGGCCGTCTCGGTCTTTGCCCGCAACCGCGCGATCGGCGAGCGAAGATCATGAGCGAGGCTGTCGGTTACCAGCCTCAGCTCGGCCATCAGCCGCTCGACCTTGTCGAGCATTGCATTCAGCCGCGTCGCGAGCCGATCGAATGCATCGCCGCCGCCCGGCGCACTCACCACGCGGCGCGACAGATCGCCGCCCGCCACGCCCTCGATGACATCGGCGACGCGGTTGAGCCGGCGCCCGACATAGCGCGTGACGACAAGTCCGCCACCGATACCGAGGCCGAGCGACAAAGCGGTCGCGAGCAACAGCGCACGCTCGATCCCGCGCTGCTCCTGCTCCCAATCGTCGAGCAGCCGGCCACTCACCAGCCGGTAATCGCCGATCCGCCGCACTGAATAGCCCGCCTCTCTTTCGGACCAGGGCCGTGACTTGCCCAGCCGGCTGATCTTGAAAGCAAGCGTGTCGGGTGTGCCGATCGCAGCGAGGTTCGGCCCGACGCCGGCGACGCGATGCCCATCGGCATCGATGACGGCGATGATCAACGACAGATCGCCCGGCGCCCTGGCCTCGTCGATCACGCGGTGGAGCGCAGGCAATCCCCCGGTGCGCCATACAGCGACCAGTGCATCGGATTGCTCGATCGTGTCCCGGCGCAGCGCGTCGATCGCGTCATCATGGATTTGCCGCCACACAAAGGCGACGAGCACAAGATTGGAGACCAAAGCCAGCGCGATCGCGAGCAGCGCGATCCGCGCGGTGACTGAAAATCTCATCCGGCCTCGGCCGAGAGCCGATAGCCGGCGCCGCGCACGGTGTGCAGGATCGGCGCGCCGAAGCCCTCCTCGATCTTGCGCCGCAGCCGGCCGATATGGACGTCGACGACGTTCGAGCCCGGATCGAAATGATAGTTCCAGATCTTCTCGAGCATCATCGTCCGGGTGACGACCTGCCCTGCGTGGCGCGCAAGATATTCGAGCAGGTTGAACTCGCGCGCGCCGAGCGCAATCGTCCGGCCATCGCGGGTGACGGTGCGGGCGAGCAAGTCGATTTCGAGATCGCCGACGCTGAGCCGGGTCGGCTGCGAATCCGCGGCGATGCGGTCGGTACGGCGCAGCAACGCCTCAACCCGTGCCGAGAGCTCGGCAAAGGAGAAGGGCTTGACCAGATAATCGTCGGCACCGGCGCGAAGCCCGTCGACGCGGTCATCGACCGTCGCGAGCGCTGACAGGATCATCGTGGGGGTGCGGATGCCGGCGGCGCGGATTGCACCGATCATCGCGAGACCGTTGAGGCCAGGCAGCATGCGATCGGCGATGATGAGATCGAAAATGCCTTCGCTGGCGAGGAACAGCCCGTCGCGGCCATCGCCGCAGGATTCCACCGCGAAGCCAGCCTCGCTCAGCCCCTTGGCGAGATAACTGGCGGTGGCGGGGTCGTCCTCGACGATCAGGATCTTGCGGGTCATTGGCTGCATTCCGGGCGGGTTCCTCCAGCCTAAGCATTGCGCCGATATGTGGGAACCGGTTTTCGCCCAAAAACGACGCGACCACGAAATTGGCCGGCGGAAAGCGAACCTTCCGCCGGCCACAGCGCCCCCGGGAGTGCGGACGCTGATCTGTTGAAGCAAGCGACCCTGCTGCCGGGCCGATGCCATGCAGATACCGCCCGCGGGCTGCGTCTGCGATGACGGCCGCGTGAAGAGTTTGTCATGCAGGGAGTACATTCGAGCGCTTCAACCCTTCTCCCCCTGGGGGAGTTTTGCCGAGCGTCGGGTCGAAATGCCCCCCGGGCATTTCTAAAACATGCCGGGGGCATGTTTTACCCGGCGCTCGACAAAACTGGATACGGAGACTTATGAGCGAAGCGAATTAGTCGAAGTTGGATGAGGGGGATGAGGCTCGAGACACACGCCCTCACCCTCCCGTCGCTTCGCTCCTCAGCATTGGGTCGGTCATGCCCCCGGCATGACCTGAACAGCGCGGGGCGCTGTTCACCCAATGCTCCTCCCCCCTGCAGGGAGAGGGAGAAATGTCCTATTTGCCCTTGTCGGCCGGATCGGCCGGCGGCGGCGCCAGGGCGGCGGCTTTCAGCCCCGCAACCTGAAGCCCGAGCACCTCGTCGACCTTGGGCGCGAGCGTATCAGCGCCGGCACGCACATAGCCGCTCACTACATAGTCGAGCGTCAATTTGGTCGCGTTCGAGCCTTCGGGATCGAGCTTGAAGCTGAGCGTGCCAACCACTGCCTCAGCCTGGAGCGGACCGAGCGCGCTCGACAGGCGCATCATCCGCGGCGCCTCGACATAAACGATCCGCCCATGCTCGACGCTGCCCTTGCGGCCGGGCAGCCGCTCGCAGAAGCAGCCGGTCGCCTGGCCATCGAGATAGAGATTGGCGGAGTCACCCGAATAGGTGTGCTCCTTGCTCCACCAGCGTTGCGGCGCGCGGAGCGTATCCCAGACCTGCTGGATCGGCGCATCGATGGTGACTGTCTGGTGGATGACCATCGTCGTCGGGGTGGCGGAGACGACCTCAGCCGAGGACGGCGCAGCGAGCGGAAGCGCAACCGCTGCGCTCAACAAACCGAGCCATTTCATCTGCGTCCCTCCCAAAGCCGAGGGCTGCATCATATGCGCTGGAGGCGGGACGGCAAGCCGAACTGCCGCCGTCCCCTTGCGGATTACGCTTTGGAATCGAGGATCGCCTCGATCGCGCGCGCCACTTCCTCGATATCCGCCATGCCATCGATACGCGACAACAGCCCACGCGCCTCATAGATCGGCAGGATCGGCTCGGTCTTGGCCCGATATTCGGCCATGCGCGTCCGCACGGTTTCCTCATTATCGTCTTCGCGGCGGACGAAATGGGTCGAGGCACAGACGTCGCAGACGCCGGGAACCCGGGGCCTCTTGTTGCGGTCGTGATAGCCCTCGTGGCACTTGGCACAGGAGTAACGCCCGGTGACGCGATCAACCAGCGCCTCTTCGTCGACGTGGAGCTCGATGACGTGGTCAAGAGTCCGACCGCGTGCCGCGAGCAACTCGTCGAGCTGCTCGGCCTGCGCCTCGGTGCGCGGATAACCGTCAAAGATTACGCCTTTCAGCGTATCAGGCATGTCGAGCCGCTCGCCGATGATCCCCGAGACGATCTCGTCGGGCACCAGCCCGCCCACTTCCATGATCGGCTTGGCCTTGAGGCCAACCGGCGTGCCGGCATCCCTGGCCGCGCGCAGCATGTCCCCGGTGGAGAGCTGCACCATCCCGCGATCAGCCATCAGCCGACTCGCCTGGGTGCCCTTGCCCGCCCCCGGCGGACCCAGAAGAATGATATTCAAGCCCGCATTCCTCTCGGTATCGCGTCGCCCCTCTTAACGAAGACGCCCGCCCTTCAATTTAGCCTTTTTGATCAGATCGCCATATTGATGCGCAAGCAAGTGGCTCTGAATCTGCGTAACGGTATCCATCGTCACGTTGACGACGATCAACAGGCTGGTCCCGCCCAGGGTGAACGGAATCGCCAGCTCGGACGACAGCCATTCCGGCAACAGGCAGATGATCGTCAGATAGGCGGCGCCGATCACGGTGATGCGCGTCAGCACATAATCGAAATAGGTCTCGGTATTCTTGCCCGGACGGATGCCGGGGATGAACCCGCCATAGCGCTTCAGATTGTCCGCTGTCTCTTCCGGATTGAACACGACCGCGGTGTAGAAGAACGAGAAGAAGATGATGCCGGCGCCATAGAGGGCCAGATACACCAGGCTGCCGCGCGAAAGATACTGGCTGAGGGTGATGACCAAGTCGCCCCAGCGGGTGTCGGTGGTGACGTTCTTGCCCATCATCTGGATGATGGTCAGCGGCATCACCAGCAGCGAGGAGGCGAAGATCGGCGGAATCACGCCGGCGGTGTTGAGCTTCAGCGGCAGGTGGCTGCGATCCGCCTGCATGCCGCCGGTTTTCGTTTGTCGCTTCGGATACTGGATCAGGATGCGCCGCTGCGCGCGCTCCATGAAGCAGATGAACAGCACGATCGCGACGACACCGACAACGATGCCCAGGGTCTGGAACCCGCTTGTCCCGCCATTACCGGTGCGGGCACTTTCGAGCATATTGTAGATCGTTGTCGGCAGGTTCGCGACGATGCCGGCCATGATGATCAGCGACATGCCGTTGCCGATGCCGCGGCTGGTGATCTGCTCACCCACCCACATCAGGAACATGGTGCCACCGACCATGGAGATCACCGCGCCGACGCGGAACAGCATGCCCGGGTCGATCACCGCCTGGGCACCATTGGCAGCACCAAGGGCCTCGAGGCCGATCGCAATGAAATAGCCCTGGATGGCGGTCAGGCCGACCGTGCCGTAGCGGGTATATTGGTTGAGCCGCTTGCGCCCGCTCTCGCCTTCCTTCTTGATCGCCGCCAGCGTCGGCGACAGCGAGGTCGCGAGCTGCACCACGATCGAGGCAGTGATATAGGGCATCACGCCAAGCGCGATCAGGCTCATCCGCTTCAGCGAACCGCCCGAAAAGGTGTTGAAGAAATCGAGGACGCCGCCCGTTGTATCCTTGGAGAGCTGCGCCAGCGCGGTCGGGTCGATACCCGGCAGCGGCACATAGCTCAACATCCGGAAGACGATCAGCGCACCGATGGTGAACCAGAGGCGCTTTTTGAGATCGGTTGCCTGCGCGAATTTCGACAGACTGATGCCGGAGGCCATTGAGTCGGCTGCGGATGCCATATTGGTGATCGTCCCAAAAGAAACATCGGGGAAACAAAAGCGGCGGGAAACGTTTCACCGCCCCGCCGCTCATATAGGGGCCCGATCGGGCTTGACTAGCATGTTCCCCCACTCCGGCGCGATCAAACCATGAGTTTAATCGCGCTGGGTGCTGGAAACGGCCGGCTTACGCCTTGAACGAAGCCTTGTGTGCGATGCGCTCGAGGCGAGCGACGCCCTTCTTGGCCTTGGCCTTCTCGGCCGCCGGAACGACGACGAGGACATCGACCTTGCCGCCTGCCTTCTCGACTGCCTCGATCGCGCCCTTGGACGCGCCGGCAACCGTGAAGTTCAGCACTGTGGTCAGTTCACCCTTGCCGAGCAGACGGACGCCGTCCTTGCCGCCACGGGCGAGACCGGCTTCCTTCAGCGCAGCATGGTCGAGCGTTGCGCCGGCCTTGATCTTGCCTGCGTCGACTGCCTTCTGGATCGCGCCGAGATTCACCTCGGCATGGTCCTTGGCGAAGATGTTGTTGAAGCCGCGCTTCGGCAACCGCATGTGGAGCGGCATCTGGCCGCCTTCGAAGCCGGCGATGGACACGCCCTCACGGCTCTTCTGGCCCTTGATGCCACGGCCGCCGGTCTTGCCCTTGCCGGAACCGATACCACGGCCGACCCGCATCCGGGATTTACGCGCGCCCTGATTGTCGCGGAGTTCGTTCAGTTTCATTTCGTGCACTCGCTTTCGCTTTTGTCGCGCCAACCTCTCCCCGAAGGGAGAGGAGATTCATCAACCCTCGACAGATACCATGTGCGAGACCTTGCGGATCATGCCCCGAACCTCGGGGCTGTCCTGCAGTTCACGCGTCTTGTGCATCTTGTTGAGGCCGAGACCGATCAGCGTTGCGCGCTGATCCTTCTCACGGCGGATCGGCGAACCGGTCTGGGTGACCTTGATCGTGCCGCCCGCGGCTTCTTTCTTCTTCGCCATCTGTCTTACTCCGCGATCGCTGCGGCGTCAGCCTCGGCGGCCTGCGAGCCACCACGGCCAAGCAGGTCGGCGATCTTCTTGCCGCGACGCTGCGCGACCGACTTCGGGCTGACCTGTGCGGTCAGCGCCTCGAAGGTCGCACGGATCATGTTGTACGGGTTCGACGTGCCGACCGACTTGGTCACCACATCGGCCACGCCCAGGCTCTCGAAAACGGCGCGCATCGGGCCGCCCGCGATGATGCCGGTGCCCTGCGGCGCCGAACGCACGGTCACGAGACCGGCGCCGAAATGGCCCCTGCCGTCATGATGCAGCGTACGACCTTCGCGGAGCGGAACGCGGACCATTGCCTTCTTGGCAGCAGCCGTCGCCTTGGAAATGGCTTCCGGCACTTCGCGCGCCTTGCCATGACCAAAGCCAACCCGGCCCTTGCCGTCGCCGACAACGACGAGTGCTGCAAAGCCGAAGCGCTTGCCGCCCTTCACCGTCTTCGAGACGCGGTTGATGTGAACCAGCTTCTCGATCAGCTCTTCGCCGCCATCGTCGCCACCCGGGGCGCCGCGACGATTGTCACGGCCGCCGCGATTGTCACGACCGCCACGGTTCTGACCGCCGCCACCGGGGCCGCCACGGCCACGGCCGCCACGCGGACCACGGCCCTGCGGTGCGTCCTGCGGCGCGCCTTCAGCCGAGGCTTCCGTCGGGATGATTTCGTCAGCCATTCTTAAAACTCCAACCCGGCTTCACGCGCGGCATCCGCCAGCGCCTTCACCCGACCGTGATAGAGGAAGCCACCGCGATCGAAGACGACCTGAGTGACGCCCGCCTGCTTCGCCGCCTCGGCGACGCGCTTGCCGACCGCAACCGCTGCATCGATGTTCGCACCGGACGTGCCGCGCACGTCCTTTTCGAGCGTGGAAGCCGAAGCCACCGTCCGGCCCTGGGCGTCGTCGATCACCTGGGCATAGATATGCTTGCCCGAGCGATGGATCGACAACCGCGGACGGCCGGCGGCGCGGCTGCGCAGCGTGGTGCGGACGCGAAGGCGACGCTTCGCGAAGAGAGAGAGACCCTTGGTGCTCATTACTTCTTTTTCCCTTCCTTGCGGAAGATGAACTCGCCGTCATACTTGATGCCCTTGCCCTTGTACGGCTCGGGCTTGCGCCAGCGACGGATCTCCGCGGCCAATTGGCCGACCTTCTGCTTGTCGGAACCCGAAATCTCGACCGTCGTGTTGTCGGGGGTCTTCACTTCAAGACCTTCCGGCACGTCGATATTGACGTCGTGGCTGTAGCCGAGCTTCAGGTTCAGCACCTTGCCCTTGGCATCCGCACGATAGCCGACGCCGTTGATCAGCAGCTTCTTGGTGAAGCCGTCCGAAACGCCGGTGATCAGGTTCTGCACCATGGTCCGCTGCATGCCCCAAAAGGCACGTGCCTGCTTGGTGCCGTTGGCCGGCTGCACCGAAATGCCGCCATCCTCGAGCGTGTAGCTGATCTCTTCGCGCAGCTTGAGCGACAGGGTGCCCTTGGGGCCCTTCACGCTCAGCTCGCCGCCGTCGATCGAAGCGGTGACACCGCTTGGAATCGCGACCGGCTTTTTACCGATGCGGCTCATCAGAATACCTCCGCCAGCACTTCGCCGCCGACATTCTGTTCGCGCGCTTCAGCGTCGGACAGAACGCCACGTGGCGTCGAAACGATCGTGATACCCAGGCCGTTCATCACGCGCGGCAGCTCGGTGGCTCCCGAATAGACGCGACGGCCGGGCTTCGAGACGCGAGCGACATGCTTGATAGCAGGCTGGCCCTCGAAATATTTCAGCTCGATACGGATGCCCTTAGCAGGCCCCATCTCTTCTTCGCTGTAGCCGCGGATATAGCCCTCGCGCTGAAGCACGTCGAGCACGCGGGCCCGCAGCTTGGACGCAGGCGAAAGGACTGAGTCCTTGCGCGCGCGCTGGCCGTTGCGGATGCGGGTGAGCATATCACCCAGGGGATCGGTCAATGCCATCTCGTGATCCTTACCAGCTCGACTTCGTAACGCCGGGGATGAGGCCCTTGTTGGCCAGATCGCGCAGCTGAATACGGCAGAGTCGGAACTTGCGATAATAAGCGCGCGGACGGCCGGTGATCTCGCACCGGTTGCGGACGCGCGTAGGGTTCCCGTTGCGGGGGATCTGCGCCATCTTCAGGCGCGCGATCAGGCGCTCGCCATCGTCGAGGCTCTTGTCGGCAGCCATCGCCTTGAGCTTCGCGTACTGCGGAGCGTATTTCTTGACCAACGCCTTGCGACGCTCGTTCTTGTTCACAGAACTGACTTTAGCCATCTCTTACGCTGCCTTCTTTTCGGCGCCGGTCTCTTCGGCTTCGGGCGGGAACGGGAAGCCGAACAGGCGAAGCAGCTCGCGCGCTTCGTCGTCAGTCTTCGCGGTCGTGGTCACGATCACGTCCATGCCGCGCACCTTGTCGATGCGGTCATAGTTGATCTCKGGGAACACGAGCTGCTCCTTCAGACCGCAGGCATAATTGCCGCGACCGTCGAAGCTCTTGGGGTTCAGCCCGCGGAAATCGCGAACGCGGGGAAGCGCGATCGTGATGAAGCGATCGAGGAACTCGTACATGCGCTCGCGGCGAAGGGTGACCTTCACGCCGATCGGCATGCCTTCACGCAGCTTGAACTGCGCGATCGACTTCTTCGCCTTGGTGACGACCGGCTTCTGACCTGCGATCAGCTCCATCTCGCCCGCGGCCTGCTCGACCTTCTTCTTGTCCTGGGTCGCTTCGCCAACGCCCATGTTCAGGACGATCTTGTCGAGACGCGGGATCTCCATCACGTTCTTGTAACCGAACTTCTCGGTCATCGCCTTGACGATGCGATCCTCGTAGATCGCCTTCATCCGCGGCTTGTAAGCGTCAGCCACTGATCTTCTCCCCGGTCTTGACGGCCACGCGGACCTTCTTGCCGTCGACCGTCTCGAAACGGACGCGCGTCGGCTTGCCGTCGGCGGTCACATGAGCGACCTTCGAGACATGCAACGGTGCTTCCGAACGCTTCAGGCCACCCTGGGGGTCGCCCTGGCTCGGCTTGGTGTGGCGGATCGCGATATTCACGCCCGACACGATGACCTTGCCGTCCTTCGGCATGGCCTGGGTGACTTCACCGGTCCGTCCCTTGTCCTTGCCGGACAGGACGATGACGCGGTCACCCTTCTTGATCTTCGCTGCAGCCATTACAGAACCTCCGGCGCCAGGCTGATGATCTTCATGTGCTTCTTGCCGCGGAGCTCGCGCACCACTGGGCCAAAGATACGGGTGCCGATCGGCTCCTCGTTCTTGTTGACCAGCACAGCCGCATTCGAATCGAAGCGGATCACGGTGCCGTCTGCACGGCGAATGTCCTTCGCGGTCCGCACGATGACGGCGCGGTGAACGTCGCCCTTCTTCACGCGGGCACGGGGTGCGGCTTCCTTGACGCTGACGACGATGATGTCGCCTACGCCTGCGGTGCGGCGCTTGGACCCGCCAAGCACCTTGATGCACTGCACCCGCTTCGCGCCGCTGTTGTCAGCGACCTCGAGATTGGACTGCATCTGGATCATCGATCCGGTTCCTTCTCACTCTGGGGCCGATTCCGACCGGACCCCGCCTAAATTCGCGACGGATTAACCGTCGATGGTTGCCCGCTCGGGGGTCGCGTGGGTGTTGACCCGCTCGATCACCTTCCAGGTCTTCAGCTTGGAGATCGGGGCGGTCTCTTCGATCCGCACCGTTTCGCCCTGCTTGAACTCGTTCGCCTCGTCATGGGCGTGATACTTCTTCGTACGGCGGATGATCTTGCCGTAGAGCGCGTGCTTCACCTTGCGCTCAACGTTCACAACCACCGTCTTGTCGGTCTTGTCCGAGACGATCACCCCGGTCAGCACGCGCTTCGGCATGTCTCTCTTCCTTACTTGGCGTCGGCCGAGCGCACGCGCTGGCCTTGCAGGGTCTTGATACGGGCGATGTCACGACGGACCTCACGAACCCGGCTCGGCTTTTCGAGCTGGTTCGTTGCGGCCTGGAAGCGGAGGTTGAAGGCCTCCTTCTTCAGATTGCCCAGCGCTTCGTCGAGCTGGTCGTCGGTCTTCGTCTTCATGTCTTCGATAGCGCGGGCCATCATGCAACTCCCAGATGCGAGGTGTCGCCGAGACGGGCAACGACCTTCACCTTGATCGGCAGCTTCATCGCGGCGCGGCTGAACGCCATCGCGGCAACGTCGCCAGGAACACCGTCCAGCTCGAACAGGATGCGGCCGGGCTTGACCCGTGCCGCCCAATATTCGGGCGAACCCTTGCCCTTGCCCATGCGGACTTCGGCAGGCTTGGACGTGACCGGCACGTCCGGGAAAATGCGGATCCACAAACGCCCCTGGCGCTTGATGTGACGCGTGATCGCGCGGCGAGCCGCCTCGATCTGCCGCGCGGTGATCCGCTCGGGCTCCATCGCCTTCAGCCCGTAGGAGCCGAAGTTGAGCGTCGTGCCGCCTTTCGCATCACCGGAAATCCGGCCTTTGAACTGCTTGCGGAACTTGGTCTTTTTGGGTTGCAGCATTGCTATGGTTCCTTAGCGGGCCGGACGCACGCCGGAGGTTTGAGCCTCCATCATGATCCGGTCCTGCGCCATCGGGTCGTGACCCAGGATTTCGCCCTTGAAGATCCAGACCTTCACGCCGCACACGCCATAAGCGGTGTGTGCAGTCGCTTCGGCATAATCGACGTTCGCGCGCAGCGTGTGCAACGGAACCCGGCCCTCACGGTACCATTCCGACCGTGCGATCTCGGCGCCGCCGAGACGGCCGCCGCAGTTGATCCGGATGCCCTCGGCACCGAGACGCATCGCCGACTGAACCGCACGCTTCATGGCGCGGCGGAAAGCGATACGACGCTCGAGCTGATCGGCGATGCCCTGCGCGACGAGCTTGGAGTCGACCTCAGGCTTGCGGATCTCGACGATGTTCAGCGAGACGTCCGAAGAGGTCATCTTGCCGAGCGTGCGCCGCAGCTTCTCGATGTCAGCGCCCTTCTTGCCGATGATCACGCCGGGGCGCGCAGCGAAGATGGACACGCGGCACAGCTTGGCCGGACGCTCGATCACCACCTTGGAGATCGCCGCCTGGGGCAGCGTCTTCATGATGAATGCGCGGATCTTGAGATCCTCGAGCAGAAGGCGGCCATAATCGGCGCCCTCGGCATACCAGCGGCTGTCCCAGGTGCGGTTGATCTGAAGCCGAAGCCCGATCGGATTGCTCTTCTGACCCATTAGGCTTCTTCTTCTTGCTGTTCGCGAACGACGATGCGCAGGCGGCTGAACGGCTTGAGGATGCGTGTCGACTTGCCGCGGCCGCGCGTGGCGAACCGCTTCATGACGATCGACTTGCCGACCGAGGCCTCCGACACGACGAGCGCGTCGACATCGAGGTTATGGTTGTTCTCGGCATTGGCGATCGCCGAGGCGAGCACCTTGCGCGCATCGACAGCCATGCCCTTGGTCGAAAAGGCGAGGATGTTCATCGCATCGCCGGCCTTCTTGTTGCGGATCATCGCAGCGACGAGACCGAGCTTCTGGGCCGAGCCGCGAATCTGCGTGCCCACCGAGAGAGCTTCCTTCTCACCGACCTTGCGGGGGGATTTAGCCTTCGACATCAGCGCTTGCCCTTCTTGTCGGCGGCGTGGCCGGGGAAGTAGCGCGTCGGCGCGAACTCGCCGAGCTTCATCCCGACCATGTCCTCGTTGACGGACACGGGCACGAACTTGCGGCCGTTATAAACGGTGAACGTCAAGCCGACGAACTGCGGCAGGATCGTCGAGCGGCGCGACCAGGTCTTGATCGGCGCGCGCGCGTTGGTTTCCTGGGCGGTCTCTGCCTTCTTGAGCAGATGGAGGTCCACGAACGGACCTTTCCAGACTGAACGAGCCATGGCGGTTAGCCCTTCTTCTTGGCGTGACGCGACCGGATGATCATCTTGTCGGTCGACTTGTTGTGACGGGTGCGAGCACCCTTGGTCGGCTTGCCCCATGGGGTGACCGGATGACGGCCGCCCGAGGTCCGGCCTTCACCACCGCCGTGCGGATGGTCGACCGGGTTCTTGGCGACGCCGCGGGTCAGCGGGCGCTTGCCGAGCCAGCGATTGCGGCCGGCCTTGGCGAGGTTGGTGTTGCCGTTGTCCGGGTTGGACACCGCACCCACGGTCGCCATGCAGTTCGAGTGGATATAGCGCTGCTCGCCCGAATTGAGGCGAACCATCACCATGCCCTTGTCGCGACCGACGACCTGCACATAAGTGCCTGCCGAACGGGCGAGCTGGCCGCCCTTGCCGGGCTTCATCTCGACATTGTGGACGATCGTGCCAACCGGCATCTGGCCCAGTTCCATCGCATTGCCCGGCTTAACGTCGGTCTTCTTGCCGGCAACGACCTTGTCGCCAACGGCGAGGCGCTGCGGCGCGATGATGTAGGACAGCTCTTCGTCCGGATATTTGATCAGGGCGATGAAGGCGGTGCGGTTGGGATCATATTCGATCCGCTCGACCGTGCCGTCCACGTCCCACTTGCGACGCTTGAAGTCGATCAGGCGATAACGCTGCTTGTGACCGCCGGCGATACCACGCGAGGTGACATGGCCCTTGTTGTTGCGGCCACCCGTCTTGCGCTTGCCTTCGGTCAGCGCCTTGATCGGGCCGCCTTTGTGCAGAGCGCTGCGGTCGACGAGGATAAGTCCGCGTCGTGCCGGGCTGGTTGGATTATAATGCTTGAGTGCCATGTTACTGGACTCCCGTCGTCACGTCGATCGACTGGCCGTCAGCCAGGGTCACGATGGCTTTCTTCATGTCGGAGCGCGTGTAGGGCGTGCCCTTCCACTTCTTCGTCTTGCCCTTCTGGACGATCGTGTTGACCCCCAGGACCTTGACGTCGAACAGCGCCTCGACGGCCGCCTTGATTTCACGCTTGGTCGCGTCGTTCGCGACCTTGAACACCACGGCGTTCTGCTCGGAGAGCAAGGTCGCCTTTTCGGTGATGTGCGGCGCGAGGATCACGTCATAATGACGGATATCGACGCCGGCTTTCTGCTTCTTAGCCATTGAAGCGCGCCTCCAGCTTTTCGACAGCAGCGCGGGTCAGCACCAGCGTGTCATGCTTCAGAATGTCGTACACGTTGGCGCCGGCGGCAGGCATCACGTTGATCTGGCGGAGGTTGCCCGCGGCGAGCGCGAAGCTCGTCTCGACCATGTCGCCGTCGATCACCAGGGCCGTCTTGCCGAAGCCGAGCTTTGCCCATTCAGCGGTCAGCGTCTTGGTCTTGCTCTCGTTCACCGCGAGGCTGTCCATGATGACCAGCGAACCCGCCTTGGCGTGGCTGCTGAGCGCCATCTTCAGACCCAAAGTGCGGATCTTCTTGTTCAGCGACGGATTGAAGTCACGGACGCGGGCGCCGTGAGCCTTACCACCGCCGACAAAGGTCGGAGCGCGGCGATCGCCGTGGCGAGCCGTACCGCCGCCCTTCTGACGACCGAACTTCTTGCCGGTGCGGGCAACGTCAGCGCGCTCACGCGTGCCGCGTGCGGTCGCACGGCGCTTTTCGAGCTGCCAGGTGACGACGCGGTGCAGGATGTCGGCGCGCGGATCGAGGCCGAAAACCTCGTCGTTGAGATCGAGCTCCGCGGCTTTCGCCTTGGCGTCGAAGGACTGAATCTTGACCTTCATGTTCAGCCCTCCTGGCCTTCGGTCGCTTCCACGGCCTGGACGTCCTCAGCGGGCGTCTCGGCAGGAGCTGCGGTGTTGCTGTTGGCGGCGGCCTTCAGGCCGGCCGGGTAAGGCGCATCGGCGTGCCGAGCGACCTTGATCGAATCCTTGACGAGCAGCCAGCCGCCCTTCGAGCCGGGCACCGAGCCCTTGACGAAGATGAGGCCGCGCTCGGCATCGGTCGAAACGATTTCGAGATTTTGCTGGGTGCGGTTCTTGTCGCCCATGTGACCGGCCATCTTCTTGTTCTTGAAGACCTTGCCCGGATCCTGGCGCTGACCGGTCGAACCGAGCGAACGGTGCGAGACGGAAACGCCGTGAGTGGCGCGCAGACCGCCGAAGCCCCAGCGCTTCATGCCGCCCTGGAAGCCCTTGCCCTGGGTGACGCCCTGGATGTCGACGATCTGGCCGGCGACATAATGGTCAGCCGAAATCTCGGCGCCCACGTCGAGCACGGCATCGTCAGACACGCGGAACTCAGCCAGCTTCGCCTTGGGCTCAACTTCGGCCTTGCCGAAATGGCCGCGCTGCGGCTTGGCGACGTTCTTCGCCTTGGCAACGCCAGCACCAAGCTGAACGGCTACATATCCATCACGATCGGCCTCGCGAACGGCCACAACTTGCAGATTTTCCAGCTGCAGGACGGTGACGGGCACATGGCGCCCATCGTCCTGGAACAAGCGGGTCATCCCCATCTTTTTCGCGATCACGCCAGTGCGCATGACCAATGCTCCCATAACAGAGGCCCACTTCGGACAATCCCGAAGCGGGCGTGCTCAGCCCATAAAATGTAACGTGCCCCGTCCCGGGCTGGTGCCCAGCTAGCTGGGCGTGACGGGGGACGCAGACCCCGGCAAGCCGGGCGGTATCCCTATCTGGTCCCGCTTATCGCGGAACCGAATCTCTTTGCGGAGCGCAGCCCTTAGGCCAGCTTGATCTCAACATCAACACCCGCGGCAAGATCGAGCTTCATCAGCGCGTCTACCGTCTGCGGGGTCGGCTGAACGATGTCCAGCATCCGCTTGTAAGTACGAACCTCGAACTGCTCACGCGACTTCTTGTCGATGTGCGGGCCGCGGTTCACCGTGAACTTCTCGATGCGCGTCGGGAGGGGAATGGGGCCGCGGATGAGTGCGCCGGTGCGGCGCGCCGTGTCGGCGATGTCGCCGGTGGCCTGATCGAGCACACGATGATCGAATGCCTTCAGACGAATCCGAATATTCTGCGTTTCCATAACCCTACCGATGCGAAAGAGCGGGTTGCCCGAGGACAACCGAACCATTGTTCACTGAAATAGCAACCGCCCGACTCCCACAGGGAATCGGGCGGTGGCGCGTCTATATTACTTTGAGATGCCGCTGACAATCCCCGAACCGACGGTGCGGCCGCCTTCACGGATCGTGAAGCGCTGACCAACGTCCATCGCGATCGGCGCGATGAGCGTAACGCCCAGCGCGATGTTGTCGCCCGGCATCACCATCTCGGTGCCCTCGGGGAGCTGAACCGTGCCGGTGACGTCCGTGGTGCGGAAGTAGAACTGCGGACGATAGTTGGCGAAGAATGGCGTGTGACGGCCACCCTCGTCCTTCGACAGCACGTACACTTCCGACTGGAAGTCGGTGTGCGGCTTGATCGAGCCCGGCTTGCAGAGAACCTGGCCACGCTCGACCTCTTCACGGCCGACGCCGCGGATCAGCGCACCGATGTTGTCGCCGGCCTGGCCCTGATCGAGCAGCTTGCGGAACATTTCGACGCCCGTGACGGTGGTCTTGCGAACCGCCGGGTGGATGCCGACGATCTCGACTTCCTCGCCAACCTTGACGATGCCGGTCTCGACGCGGCCGGTGACGACCGTGCCGCGACCCGAGATCGAGAACACGTCTTCGATCGGCATCATGAACGGCTTGTCGAGCGGACGCTCGGGCTGCGGCAGATATTCGTCGACAGCCTGCATCAGCTTGAGAACGGCGTCATGGCCGATCTCGGGCTGCTTGTCGTCGAGCGCGCACACTGCCGAGCCACGGATGACCGGAATGTTGTCGCCGTCGAAATCATACTTCGACAGAAGCTCGCGGATTTCCATCTCGACCAGCTCGAGGATTTCCTCGTCGTCGACCAGATCGACCTTGTTCATGAACACGACCATCGTCGGCACGCCGACCTGACGTGCGAGCAGGATGTGCTCGCGGGTCTGCGGCATCGGGCCGTCAGTCGCGGACACGACCAGGATCGCGCCGTCCATCTGGGCGGCACCGGTGATCATGTTCTTCACATAATCGGCGTGGCCCGGGCAATCGACGTGCGCATAGTGGCGCGCGGTCGTCTCATACTCGACGTGTGCGGTCGAGATGGTGATGCCGCGCTCGCGCTCTTCGGGAGCCTTGTCGATGTTCGCGTAGCTGGTGAAGGTGGCGCCACCGGTCTCGGCGAGCACCTTGGTGATCGCGGCCGTCAGCGACGTCTTGCCATGGTCGACGTGACCGATGGTGCCGATGTTGAGATGCGGCTTTGTCCGCTCAAACTTTGCTTTTGCCATTTTCGCCTCTTCTTATTCAAATTCCGGGGGTCGCTGCAGAGCCGCGCGGAAGCGGCCCTTTAGCGAGTGATTTCAGATTATGCCAGCTTCGCTTTCACTTCTTCAGCGACGTTGGCGGGCACCTCGTCATAATGCGAGAACTGCATCGAGTATTGCGCCCGGCCCTGGCTGAACGAGCGGAGCTGGTTCACATAGCCGAACATGTTCGCCAGCGGCACGATCGCCTCGACGGCGGTCGCGTTGCCGCGGGTGTCGGTGCCCTGGATCTGGCCACGACGGCTGTTCAGATCGCCGATCACGTCGCCGAGATAATCCTCGGGCGTCACGACCTCGACCTTCATGATCGGCTCGAGCAGCTTGATGCCGGCCTTCTGGGCCGCTTCACGCATCGCGCCACGCGCGCAGATTTCGAACGCCAGCGCCGACGAGTCGACGTCATGATATTTGCCGTCGATCAGCTGCACTTCGAAATCGATGATCGGGAAGCCGATCAGCGATCCGGTCTCAGCCGTTTCGCGCATGCCCTTCTCGACTGAAGGAATATATTCCTTCGGGACGTTACCGCCCTTGATCTGATCCGAGAACACAAAGCCTGACCCACGCTCGCCGGGGATGACCTTGATCTTGATCTCGGCGAACTGGCCCGAACCACCCGACTGCTTCTTGTGGGTGTAGGACATTTCGATCGGCTTCGCGAGATACTCGCGATACGCCACCTGCGGCGCGCCGACATTCGCCTCGACCTTGAACTCGCGCTTCATGCGATCGACCAGGATCTCGAGATGGAGCTCGCCCATGCCCTTGATGATGGTCTGGCCGCTCTCGACGTCGGACGTCACGCGGAACGAAGGATCCTCGCGAGCGAGACGATTGAGCGCGATGCCCATCTTCTCCTGGTCGGCCTTTGTCTTCGGCTCCACAGCGACCTCGATGACGGGATCCGGGAATTCCATCCGCTCGAGGATGATCGGAGCGTTCGCCGCGCACAGCGTATCACCGGTCGTGGTGTCCTTGAGGCCCGCCAGAGCGACGATGTCGCCGGCATAGGCCACCTGGATGTCCTCGCGGTCGTTCGCATGCATCAGCAGCATGCGGCCAACCTTTTCCTTCTTGTCCTTGACCGAGTTGACCACCATCGACGCAGTCTCGAGCTTGCCCGAGTAAATGCGCGCGAAGGTCAGCGTGCCGACGAACGGATCGTTCATGATCTTGAACGCAAGCGCCGAGAAAGGCGCATCGTCGGCCGGCGGACGCGAATCCGGGGTCACGCCGTCGAGCTTCAAGCCTTCGACGTCCTTGATGTCCAGCGGCGACGGCAGATAGTCGACAACGCCGTCGAGCAAAGGCTGAACGCCCTTGTTCTTGAACGCCGAGCCGCACAGCACCGGCACGAACGAGAAGTTCAGCGTGCCCTTGCGGATCAGCTTCTTCAGCGTCGCGACATCGGGCTCATTGCCTTCGAGATAAGCCTCCATGATGTCGTCGTCCTGCTCGACGGCCATCTCGATCAGCTCGGAACGGGCGGTCGCAGCCAGATCGGCGAGATCGGCGGGAATGTCCTGATATTCGAACTTCGCGCCCAGGCTCTCTTCGAGCCAGATGATCGCGCGGTTCTCGACCAGATCGACCAGGCCCTTGAAATCGCTCTCGAGGCCGATCGGGAGATACAGCACGGCGGGACGCGCGCCGAGACGATCCTTGATCATCTGAACGCACATGTTGAAGTTCGCGCCGGTACGGTCGAGCTTGTTGATGAAGCACATCCGCGGCACGTGATACTTCTCGGCCTGACGCCAGACAGTCTCGGACTGCGGTTCAACGCCGGCAACGCCGTCGAAGCATGCGACCGCGCCATCGAGCACGCGCAGCGAACGCTCGACTTCAATCGTGAAGTCGACGTGGCCGGGGGTGTCGATGATGTTGATGCGGTGATCGTTCCAGAAGCACGTCGTGGCTGCCGACGTGATCGTGATCCCGCGCTCCTGCTCCTGCTCCATCCAGTCCATCGTGGCGGTGCCCTCATGGACTTCGCCGATCTTGTAGGACTTGCCGGTGTAGTAAAGGATACGCTCGGTCGTCGTCGTCTTGCCGGCGTCGATGTGCGCCATGATGCCGATATTGCGGTACATGTCGAGCGGATGGCTGCGGGCCATGATCGTGTTTTCCTTAGCGATGCAGGAGGCCGGGGATTGCCCGGCCTCCCACATATAGGTCGTGAGGTTCACCAGTGCCAGAGTGCCGAAACCGGCACCCCAGGCTTACCAGCGGTAATGACTGAAGGCGCGGTTCGCTTCGGCCATACGGTGCGTATCTTCGCGCTTCTTCACCGCGTTGCCGCGGTTGTTCGACGCATCGAGCAGCTCTCCCGAGAGACGTGCCGACATGGTGTTCTCCGACCGCGCACGCGCGGCGGTGATCAGCCAGCGGATCGCCAGTGCCTGGGCGCGCTCGGGGCGCACTTCGACCGGGACCTGATAGGTCGCACCGCCAACGCGGCGCGAACGGACTTCGATGCCCGGCTTCACATTGGCGAGCGCCTCGTGAAACACGCCGATCGGATCCTTCTTGGCGCGCTGCTCGACCGTTGCGAGGGCACCATAGACGATCAGCTCGGCGACGGACTTCTTGCCGTCCAGCATGACGCTGTTCATGAACTTGGAGAGAACCTCATCCCCATACTGGGGATCAGGCAGGATGACCCGCTTTTCGGGACGACGACGACGTGCCATGTGATTTCTTCCTTTAAACTTCAGCCCTTGATGATCGGCCAATCAGGCCGACCGGCTTACTTCGGACGCTTAGCGCCGTACTTGGAACGCGACTGGCGGCGATCCTTGACACCCTGTGTGTCGAGCACACCGCGGAGAACGTGATAGCGGACGCCGGGAAGATCGCGAACGCGACCGCCACGGATCAGCACAACGGAGTGCTCCTGCAGGTTATGCCCTTCGCCAGGGATGTAGCTGATGACTTCGCGCTGGTTGGTCAGGCGGACCTTGGCAACCTTGCGCAGAGCCGAGTTCGGCTTTTTCGGAGTCGTCGTGTAGACGCGGGTGCAGACACCGCGCTTTTGCGGGTTCTGTTCCATCGCAGGGACCTTGGACTTGGCCTTCTGCGGATCGCGGCCCTTGCGGACCAGCTGGTTAATCGTCGGCATTGAAGCCTTCACCTTTCAAGTGGTTACTTTGCTGGAGCCTTTACGCTCGGGAATACAAAAAGGACCGCTAGGGGCGCTGACGCCCCCCGGGCCCTGGAATGCATCCAGCAATGTTCAAGCATGCCCGGGAGAGGACATGGTCCGTCCGGGCAGCGGCGCCTATACAGGCCGACTCGGGAGTGGTCAACAGCGCCGCACGGGGAAGTTCAGGCGGCGCCCGCGCCCCCACCCGATTGCATCGATGGCAGTGGCGATCTGCCGAGCAGGATGCGCGCATAGCGGACCAGCGGCTTCTCCACCAGCAGATGCACAGCCACGCCGAAACCGGTCGCGACCAGTACCACGATGAGGATGAGTGCGGCGCGCGGCATCCAGGGTGTCAGCCGCGCGAGTATGCCGAGGCTCCCCGACACGGCATGCGGATGGAACAGATAGATCGCATAAGAAGCACTGCCGAGCAGCTCGCCGATCCTGCGCGGCCAGCCTTCGGGGCAGCGGACATGGACCGCGTAGAACAGCAACGGCATGAACAGCAGCGAGCACCAGGCCACCCGGCCCGGCGCGGTCATGTGCCCCACCCCCCAGGAAATCGCCGCCACCGCCACGACGAATCCGATAGCGAGCAGCAGCAGCGGCTCGATCGGCGCAGCAAAGTCGCGGTGCGTCCACCGTTTCAGCCAGATGATTCCGATCAGCATCCCGGCGCCGAATTCGAGATTGCTGGGCGACGCAATCATGAGCACAGCGCCCTGCACCATCCCACGGTCATGCGGCAGCGCACCGAGCGCGATCAGGACGAGGGGCAGGGCGAGCCAGAGCCACATCAGAATGCGCCCCAGCCGCACCGTCAGCATGGCGAGCGCGAAGACCAGATAGAAGACGAGTTCCTGGCGCAATGTCCAGATATGCGGCGGCAGGATATTGCCCGGCAGCAGCAGCATCGCATGCACATAAGGCGTGAGCGGCGGCACCCCGTGCCGAAAGGCCAGCTGGAGCAGCAGATAGGAAATGATCGCCAGCCACATCAGCGGCACGATCCGCGCGAAGCGCCGCGCGAAGAAATCCCGCAGCTTCATCGCCGGTGCGAGCTCGGCGCCCTGCAGCGCGACGATCGTGATGATGAAGCCGCTGATCAGGAAGAACAAGTCGACGCCGCGCGCACCATTGCCGGTAAAGGTCCATGCCGGGGAATTGCCGAAATATTTCGAGAAGGCGGCGGTGCCCGCGGCATGATCGACAACGACAGCCAGCGCGGCGATCCCGCGAAGATACTGAACGCCGACGATTTCACTACGACGCATCAGTGCTTCCCCACCTCATCCCCGAGGGATCGCTACGCCGGACGACGCCGCGGCTCAATCCTTCATGGTGGGTCGCCTATAGCGTAACCCCGCGATATAGCGCCGCCGGTGACTCATGATCTCCTCATCATTGGCGGCGGTATCAACGGCTGCGCGATCGCGCGCGAAGCCTCGCTGCATGGCCTGAAAGTCCTGCTCGTCGAGCGCGACGATCTCGCCGGCCACACCTCCTCGGCCTCGACCAAGCTGATCCATGGCGGTCTGCGCTATCTTGAATATTACGAGTTCAAACTGGTCGCGGAAGCGCTTCGCGAGCGCGAGCGGCTCGTCCATGCCGCCCCGCACATCATCGCGCCGCTGCGCTTCGTCCTGCCGCAGGAGAATGCGGTGCGGCCCTGGTGGATGGTCCGGCTCGGCCTCGTCCTTTACGACCTGCTCGGCGGCAAGATGACCCTGCCCCGCTCGCGCGGCCTGCGGGCGACCGACACTGCCTATTCCGCGCCGCTGAAAGGCGGCAATCGCGGCTTCGTCTATTCGGACGCCTCAGTCGACGATTCGCGCCTGACCGTCCTCAACGCAGTCGACGCAGCCGCGAACGGCGCCGATATCCGGGTCGGTGTCGCCCTCGAATCGGCCCGGCGCGACGGCGAGGTCTGGCGCGCCAGGCTTTCCACCGGCGAGGAGGTTTCAGCCCGCGCGATCGTCAATGCAGCCGGACCCTGGGTCCACCGCATGCTCGACGATCTCGGCGTCAGCGCGAAGAGCGGTGTCCGGCTGGTCAAGGGCAGCCATATCCTCGTGCCCAGGCTGTATGACGGCGATCACGCCTATATCCTGCAGCTTGCCGACCGCCGGATCATCTTCGCCATTCCGTATCAGGGCGAGTTCACCGAGATCGGCACCACCGACATCCCGGTCGAAAAGCCCGAAGATGCCATCATCAGCCCGGACGAGATCTCCTATCTCTGCGAGGCGGTGAACACCCATTTCATCAAGCAGGTCACGCCTGCCGATGTCACCTCGACCTGGTCAGGCGTGCGCCCGCTCTACGACGACGGTGCGAGCGAGGCCAAGGCGGTGACGCGCGACTACGTCCTCGAACTCGACACCCAGGGCCCTGCCCTGCTCTCGATCTTCGGCGGCAAGATCACCACTGCCCGCCACCTCGCCGAAGAGGCGATCGAAAAGCTCGCCGGCCCAATGGGCTTCGCGCAGCGCCAGGTGACACGGGCGCGGGTATTCCCCGGCGGCGCGATTCCCGATTTCCCCCTCTTCTTGGCTGAAGTCCGTAAGACTTGGCCATTCCTAGGCGCCGCTCGCTCGGCGCGGATGGCGCATGCCTATGGCTCGATGCTGACCGAAATGCTCGGCGGAGTGACCGACGAGGCCGCGATGGGCGCCGATCTCGGCGGCGGGCTCACCGAAATCGAGGCGCGCTGGATGCGAGATCGCGAGTGGGCGCGCACGCCCGAGGACGTGCTGATGCGGCGTAGCAAGTTGGGCTTGCATCTGAACGGGGAAGAGCGCGCTGCTTTCGCCGAACATTGGGAGCGGATCGTCAGCGCCAAGCCCAAACGCGTGATCGTACCGACCCCCTATCCCGATTTCCAACGCCTCTACCTGTCGATGTTAGATGTCCGGCGAGGCTCGTTTCATTTCGATATGCTTCCTGCATGGCTCGACCAGCATGCACATGTCGCCGCCGACTGGTTCGCCGCTCTGCGCAGCAACATCACATCAACACGCAGATTTTCAGAGGATGAAAGTTGGGCGCTCTATGCCTTCTCGCGAGTCAACGACGCGCTCTTGCTCAACTTCCAGCCGAACATTTCCGATGCCAACGACGAGATTGAGGGCATCTCTCCTGATGCATATCGCGCATTCATGGAGAAACTTGGTTTGGATATCCTACCGGCACAACCTTCCTTCTCCCCTTTCCATCATGAGATCGTGACCGTCGAGCAAGAGAATGATCCCGCAGCTCCTGTATTGGTGTTGCGGGAGCTCTGGCCAGCGCTGATGCTTGGTCCGCTCATGATTTCGCGCGCGGGAATCGCCGTAACCGCCGGGCGCGACCACGCATGCAAGCATATCGCCGAAAACTCGACCCTGTATTGGACCTTCATGCGCCGAAACCGGCCAGTAAAAGACCTCTCCCATGGCTGGGGCCACAATTCGCAGTGGAGAACGGACTTCCGCTGCGACCTTGAGATTGACGGGACCTATGTCTTCAACGCCAAGGTGATTGCCAGGCCAGATTTCGACGACGGCGACCTGGATAACCTTACCGAGAAAGAACGGCAGGAGCTCCTAGTCAATCGCTGCTTTATAACCTGCAGCAAGCCGCATGAAGACCTTTGGCCATTCGATGATCGAATCTCGCTGCCTATGAGTGGGCAAACGATTTAGCTGAGGAAGCTCGCCAGCGCGTTCGGGTGGATCGCCCAGCCCGCAAAGCCAGCAATTCCCATCAGCAGGCCGAAACCGCCAAAGCCCCAAGCCGTGAACAGCAACCAGCGCGTCTCGGCGAGCGCCGCGACCGCCGCCAGCGACACAGCGATCGAGATGAGTGCGTCCGACATATCGAACTGGTCATCATGCACGTTGAGCGCGTCATATTGCGCGTCGTCCGCCTGTGCCTTCGCCCTGAGCACAGGCGCCTCGGCGGCATATTTTCTGGCCTCGGCATCCATCGTCGCCAGCGCGGTGTGCGCCGCCCCGGAAGGATGGTCGCCCGCGATCAGCGCCATCTCAGTGCGGGCGGTATCGACGATATGCGCCTTGGTCTTCGTCGCCTGATATTCGGACCAGGTGTCGATCGCGTCGCTCTTGGAGAGCTGCATCGCCTGGACGAGATTGTCGTCCTTGATATTGGCCACCGCCATGAACACCGACAGGGTGACGACCGTCATCGCCACCAGCCGGTTCAGGGCGCGATCCTTGCCCTCCTCGGCAAGATCCGCTTCGAGCTCCATTTTTTATTCTCTATCATGATAAAAGGGGCTCCCGGGACATTAAGGATGGTGTCCCGGCGGGCGCGGCGCAATAGCCAGATTTTGACGAAAGGGCCGCGCCCATAGTAGCGCGCCCGCATGGCCGACTTGCCTTACCCCATCCGCGTCGCTGCGCTGTACCGGTTCGCCCGCTTCGCCGACCCGGCCGCACTGCGCGCGCCGCTGCTACAGGCGTGTGAAGCGCAAGGCATCAAGGGCACGCTCCTTCTCGCGCGCGAGGGCATCAACGGCACCATCGCCGGCACGCCCGACGGCGTGGAACGCGTCCTCGCCCATATCCGCGCCCTGCCCGGCTGCGCCGACCTCGAGGTCAAGGACTCGACCGCCGAGACCATGCCGTTCCACCGCATGAAGGTCCGCCTCAAGCGCGAGATCGTGACGATGGGCGAGCCCGATATCGATCCGCTCCAGGGCGTCGGCCATTATGTCGCGCCTTCCGACTGGAACGCGCTGATCGAACAGCCCGACACGATCCTGATCGACACCCGCAATGATTATGAGGTGAAGATCGGCAGCTTCGCCGGCGCGATCGATCCGCAGACCCACAGCTTCCGCGATTTCCCGGAATGGTTCCGCGCCAATCGCGCCTCACTGCTCGAAGGTGCTGCCCAACCGAAGATCGCGATGTTCTGCACCGGCGGCATCCGCTGCGAAAAGGCCACTGCCTTCCTCAAGGCCGAAGGGCTGGACGAGGTCTACCACCTCGAAGGCGGCATCCTGAAATATCTCGAGGAAGTGCCGCCCGAACAAAGCCGCTGGGAAGGCGAATGCTTCGTCTTCGACGAACGCGTCGCGGTCACGCATGGCCTTGGCGCGGGCACCCACGCACTCTGCCGCGGCTGTCGCATGCCGGTCAGTCCCGAAGACCGTGCCTCACCGCTCTATGAGGAAGGCGTAAGCTGCCCGGCATGCCACGCGACGCGCGACGAAAGCCAACGCGCCGGCTATGCCGAGCGCCACCGCCAGGCTTTGCTCGCGAGCGCAAGCGGAAAGAACCATATCGGCGCGATCTATCCGCGCGATAGTGCAATCAAAGCTTAACCCCTGTCGTTCTACCAGCTTCTTGTCACGCTGGGGAAAGGCACGACAATGAGCAACACTCAATTACTCGTCGTCATCATCACTCTTGTCGTCGCCGGAGTGTTCCTTCTTGTCTGGCGACGCCGCGACAAGGGTATCCAGCCCTGAAGTGCAAAGTCGCGGTCGACTGATCGACCGCGAACCGCGCCTTACGCTCCCCGCCGCCTCAATAGGAGCGGCCGACCAGCACCCGCTCAACCGCGGGCGCGCCGGTAAACACGCACACCCCGTCGACCGCCGCCGCGTCCATCGGCGCATTGCGGATCGTCAGCTTCAGTGCCTTGAGTCGCTCGCCCACGGCATCGAGCTCGGCGGCCGTCGGCTTCGACCATTGCACCTCGACCCAGCCCGGATTCTTTACGCCCTCAGCGAACGCCCGCTCGATCCCCGCGAAATCGGTCACATCGCGTGCGATATTCGCCTCGAGCCGCCCGCGCGCTTCCGCATGGAGGCTTGACTGCACGCTCTCCAACATACCGGTGACCTCACCAAGGAATTCGCCCTGAGGCACCACCTTGCTGTCGAGCTTGCCGTCCTCGCGGTACAGCCGGTCGCGCCGGATCACCGACACATTGCCGCCGGCCACATCGCGGCCGCCCACCTCGATGATGATCGGCGCGCCCTTCTTCACCCAGCCCCAGCGCTTGGTCGCCGCCTTGGCTGGCTTCAGATCGAGCAACGCCCGCACCGGCTCGCCGAGCGCTGACAGCGACGCGAGCTGCTGCTGCAGCGTCCTGCAATACTCGACGATGGCCGCATCCTCCGGCTGGTCGCGCAGCATCGGCACGATCACGACCTGCCAAGGCGCGATCCGCGGCGGCACGCGCAGGCCATCGTCATCGCCATGCACCATGATGACGCCGCCGATCATCCGGGTCGAAACCCCCCAGCTCGTCGTATTGGCAAGTTCGAGCTCGCCCGCCGCGTTCTGGAAGCGGATGTTCTGCGCATGCGCGAAGTTGGTGCCGAGGAAGTGCGAGGTGCCCGCCTGGAGCGCCTTCCCATCCTGCATCATCGCCTCGATCGAATAGGTCGCGACCGCGCCGGGGAAACGCTCATTTTCCGGCTTCTCGCCGGCGACCACCGGCAGCGCGAGGCAATCCTCGGCAAAGCTGCGATAGACTTCGAGCATCTTGAGCGTCTCTTCGCGCGCCTCTTCGGCAGAAGCGTGCGCGGTATGCCCTTCCTGCCACAGGAACTCGCTGGTGCGCAGGAACATGCGGGTGCGCATCTCCCAGCGCACGACATTGGCCCATTGGTTGATCAGCACCGGCAGATCGCGCCACGACTGGATCCAGCGCGCAAAGGCAGTGCCGATCACCGTCTCCGACGTCGGCCGCACTACCAGTGGCTCTTCCAGCTTCGCAGTCGGATCGGGCATCAACCCGCCCTTGCCGTCGCTCACCAGCCGGTGATGCGTGACGACCGCCATCTCCTTGGCAAACCCTTCGACATGCTCAGCCTCCTTCTCGAAATAGGAGAGCGGGATGAACAAGGGGAAATAGCAATTCTCATGGCCGGTCGCCTTGATCCGGTCATCGAGCAGTCGCTGGATGCGCTCCCAGATGCCGTAACCCCATGGCCTGATCACCATGCAGCCGCGCACGCCGGATTCCTCGGCAAGATCGGCTTCCGAAATGACGGACTGGTACCAGGCGGAAAAATCGGCCTCGCGGGTGACGGGGAGTGCGTGTTTGATCATGGCCGCGGCGGATAGCGGGAAAGGCGAGCAGGATCAAAGGGGCGTTCGATCTTGCTTGCGGAATCCCATCGCCGCGAACTAGCGTGACGTCGGGGGAAAGTGTTTATGTCCTATATCAGTCGCGAAAATGCTTATCGCGGAGGCGCCGCGGTCGGCCTGACCGGCCTCGTGGCGGTGGCGTTCGGCCGCGCTGCTATCGGACTTGTCATGCCGGTCTTCGGCCTGGGCCCCGCGCCCTCGACGGTTGAGATTCACCGGCAGTTGATCGCGGACCCTGTCTCAGGCCCAATCGTACAGACAATCAACGAGAAATTTCCGACAGAACTCGGCCGGATCGAGCACCAGGTGCAGTCGCGTATGCGCACCTATGACGACTATAACGCGATCGCCAAGGCGGTGCGGACTGAGTTCTCCGGCCTTTATCGGCAACACCTGCCTGATCTGGCGCAGGCGCCGCACGCGAACCTGACCGAGGTAGCCGCCGCGCGGCTCGACCTGATCAATGAACTGCACGCAGATTCGCCAAGCCTTTGCGCTGCGTTCGGTGCAGGTAAGGTCAGCCCCTCGGAACTGCCTGAAGGCCGGCCACGCGAGTTGCTGATTGCGCTGTCCCAGGCTGAATGGCGTGGCATGGCGGCCGGTCGCGACACACCGGCGGGCCGACGGGTCGGCCCCCTCTCGCCGACCGATGCGAAGGCGCTCGTCGCCGCGATGAGCAAGGACGGCACCTCCAGATTGGAGATGGAGACCTTTGCGCGCGGCCAGATCAACGACGCGGGTGTCGATATCGCCTGCGGCGCCACATATCACGCACTTCGCGCTGTCAGCACTTTGCCGGAAGCGCAGCGCGACCGGGTGGTAGCGGCCATGATCGCACCCCAGGCCAGCTGAGGTCCGGCTGAAAAATTCGACGACAGCTCCTTAAAGCGCGGGGGCCTCCCCCCGATCCGCTCCCTCGATCGATACCGGCACCTCAAAAAACTTTTTGCAATTGCTCCCAAGGAAATCCCGGCCCTGCGCGTCCCAGTCACATGCGGATCAATGAAACCGCTGTCATCTGGGAGAATTGCATGCCCCGTTTTCACAATCGGTCGCTCATCGGATTTACCGGCCTCGCGCTGCTTTGCCCTGCCCCACTGCTCGCGCAGGACAAGGCCCCGGTTGGGGCTCCAACCGAGGAGGCCAGCGGCCAAGGCGACGTCGCCGTCACCATCTACAATAACGACCTCGCCTTGATCCAGGATGTGCGCACCCTGGACATTGCCAGGGGCCGGAGCCGGATCGAATTTCCGGACGTGTCCAGCCGGATCCGCCCCGAAACGCTCAGCTTCGCTGCCGCGGGCGCCGCGATCGCTGAACAGAATTTCGATTTCGATCTGCTCAGCCCAGACAGCCTGATGCAAAAGGCCATCGGCCAGACAATCACCCTCGTCCGCACCAATCCTGCCACGGGCACGGAAACCCGCGAACGGGCGACCGTGCTTTCGACAGCCGGTGGAGTCGTCGTCCGGATCGGGGACCATATCGAAGTGCTGCGCGACGACGGCTTGCCGGTTCGCGCGATCTTCGACCGCGTGCCCCCGAATCTGAGGGCGCGGCCGACCCTTTCGGTGACGGTGCAGAGCGACCGGGCCGGATCGCGCCCGGCCTCGATCCGCTATCTTACCCCGGGCATGGGATGGAACGCCGATTACGTCGCGCTTTATGACGAGACGAAGGGCGTGATCGACATGCAGGGCTGGGTCACGCTCACCAACCAGACGGGCACCAGTTTCGTGAATGCCGCTACCGTGCTGGTCGCGGGCAGCCCCATGGTCACCAGCGGCAACGGCGATGCCGGTCCCTACAACCAATATAACCGCCGACCAGTGCAATCCGGCATGGTGAGGGCGGGCACTGAGAAGACCAATCGCGACCAGCTGGGCGATTATTATCTCTACCCGATTGCCGGGCGCACGACGATCGCCAACGCCCAGACCAAGCAGGTGGGTTTCCTCGATGTTGCGGGCGTGGCAGCACGCAAAGTCTATGGCCGCACCATCGACTGGATGCAGAATGACCCGGCGCCGGTCAATGTAGCGAGCCAGATCGCCTTTTCGACGTCTCGCGCTGGAGGCCTGGGCGATGCCTTGCCCGCCGGCACCGTCCGTTTCTATCAGCGCGACAGCAAAGGTACGCCGCAGTTCATCGGCGAGAACCGGATCGGGCATACCCCGACCGGAAGCGACATGCTGCTGACCACCGGCGACGCCTTCGACATCCTCGTCCAGGCCAATGTGGTGAAGCACGAGGCGATCACCAGTGCGGAATGGCAAACCACGGAACGCTATCGCGTGATCCGCAACGGCGTCACCGTCTCACAGGTCGATGTCGATCGACCCCGGACCTTTTATCGCACGACGATGCACTACAAGCTAACCAACGCCAAGTCGCAGCCGGTGACCGTGAGTCTGGTCCAGGCCGGGCTGGATCGGGGCTGGTGGAGCCTCGACTACCGCGTCGTCAGCGAAACCGTAAGCGGCGAGCAGGTCAATTCCGACCGGCGCAAATGGGAGGTCCCGGTGCCAGCCAATGGCGCCACCGATCTGACCGTCGTCTTCGACAGCCGGTACTGATCCGATGGCCCGGCTGATCCTGCTCATCCTGGCGCTGCTGCCGGCGCCCCTCCTCGCGCGCGAGACCGTCTCCGCTTCATCCCCTCAGGACCTGTCGGTCACCGTCTATCGCGATCCTGGTCGCGCGGAGGGGCCCCTGTCTCCCACCTCGCTGAATGGATTCGCCATGATCAGCGAGACACGCACCGTCACCTTGCCCGCCGGCCCATCGACGATCCGCTTCGAAGGCGTCGCGGAGGGTATGGTCGCGGTCACTGCGATCGTCACCGGCTTGCCCGGCGGAGTGATCGAGAAGAACCGCAATAGCGCTTTGCTCTCCCCGGCTGCCCTGGTCGACGGCAGCCTGGGCAATCGCGTCACCATCAGCCGGACCAATCCGGCAACCGGTCTGGCGCGATCCGAAACGGCCATCGTCCGCACCCGCGCCGATGGCGGGCTTGTCCTTCAGACCAGCGAAGGTTTCGAGGCAGTTCGCTGCGCCGGCTTGCCGGAGAAGCTGCTGTTCGACCGGGTGCCCACGGGGCTTTCAGCCAATCCGGTCTTCTCGATCGATACCAATACCCCAAAGGGCGGCAGCTACCGGATCACCCTGACCTATCTGGCGGCAGGGTTTGACTGGCAGGCCAATTATCTGGCGACGCTGGAGAAAGGCCCGGCCCCCGAGAAGCAAAAGCTCCGGCTGCTTGCCTGGCTCACCATTGCCAATGACAATGGCCAGAGTTTCCCCGACGCGACACTGTTGGCGGTCGCCGGGACGATCAATGTCGAGCGCAATTTTCACTCCCTGTCGGGTCCGCTCGACGCGAAGCCGCTCCGGCTGACCTGCTATCCCCTGGGAAGCACAGCGCGTGGGACGGAGGCGGAGCCGGTAGTTTGGGCCCAGTTTTCCGCAGGTCTCGCAGATACGAGCCAGGACAAGGACATCGTCGTGACGGGCTACATGATGCGCGCCGAAGCGGCGCCCGCTCCTCCTCCTCCGCCTGCCATGAAGGCCCGCGAAGAGGCGTTGGGTGACGTGAAGCTCTACCGCGTCCCCGAGCACGTCACAGTGGCGTCGCAATCGCTGAAACAGGTAGCTTTTCTCGATCAGCCCAAGGTCAATGGCACGCTCTTTCACCGGGGCGCATGCTGGCCCGAAAGAGACCAGAGCGGCGATGACGAGTCCACGCCCGTCACCCTGTGGCTGAGAACGCGCAACGATGCGGCGCATGGGCTGGGCCTGGCGATGCCGTCCGGCAAACTGGCGGTGTTCGAACCGACCTCGGCCGGCGAAATGCTGCTCGGCGAGCAATCGATCCGCGACTATGCCTCAGGCCAGAAGGTGGAGCTTGCGCTGGCGAACTCCAGCAGCGTCTATCTCGCCTGCGGACGCGAAGCCGAAGATGCGGACCTGACGGATGGCCTTTGGCACAGCCTCCACGCGCTTGTGACCAACGCCAATGGCCATGCGATCACGCTCGAGATCAATCTTGGCGATAGCGCGGGATGGGCAGTGCGCAAACTGTCGGGCCAGCACAGGGTCGAGGATGGCCGGCACATCATGACCGTCACTGTGCCGGCAAACAGCAGCCGGGTGCTGGGATGGGATATCCGTAATACAGGATAGGAAAAGAAGACTGGCGACGGATGACCTTTTCGGGACGTTGTCTCCAAAGCTCCGCGGATCGTGGCAGCACCGTGCCTGGCAGGACTCGCGCGAGCCCCGCCTCCGCTCTTTCACCGAATGTCTGCCACTGGCCGTTTGCTGCCGGTCGGCTTTCCGGCGCGAACCCCGCCGAAGCGGCCCTTCGTTCACGTTGCGGGCTCGCGGTATCGAATAGCCCGTCGCGACACTGCTTTGTCCGCGCTTGGCACAGCAGCCTGTCCGCTCGACAGCGCCGAAGACCTGGAAGCCGCCGATCCGTTCCGACTCCAAATCTAAACATGGGGCCTGCGGAAATTTACAAAAGAAATTGTTGGCGCGATCAGCGGACGTCCGCGATCGCCGAGATCACCCGTTCCCATGCGGTCACATTCTGCTCGAGCGAGGCGGGATCGACGCGTGAAAGCACATCATTGGGTGTATGGTGCACGTCGAAGAGCTGTGTCGCGTCCTGATGAAGCCTCAGAAGCGGCGCTCCGGCAGCAGCCAGCACGCCGATCTCGGCGACACCCGCGCCTGGATTCCCTGCGTCAACCCGAATGCCGAGCGACCGCAAGTTCTGGCGTACCCTGTCGAGGGCTTCAGGCGAGATGGTCGGCGGCAACGTAACTCTCATCACCCGGCCGCCGCCCCAGTCGCTCTCTGCTACGACCAAGGCGCGCTTTACGTCGGCTGTGTGGCGCTCGGTAAAAGCGCGGGCACCGACAAAGTCGCGCATGGCACCGGGTTGGCTCACCTCTTCGGCACCGAACCAAACAAGCCGGATCGTGTGCCGCGGGGCCTTGCCTGATTGCAGGACGCGAGTCGCTGCGGCCGTGACGGCAGCAATCCCGAAACCATCATCGATAGCTCCGGTCCCCTGTTCCCAGCTATCGATATGGGCACCAATGATGATGGGCGCAGCATTGGGATCGCTCCCGGGGATCGTGCCCACCACGTTTTGCGAAGTGCCAGCGCCGGCCCACGCCGCCGTGGATTCCAAGCGCATGCGAACCGGACCCAGCGAGGCTGCGCGCTCAATTTGATCCGCCGCGGCCGGCGAAAGCGCAAAGGCGGGGAATGGGCGCGGCAAAATTGCGCTGGACCCACTGTTTGCCACATTATCGTGATGGGTTCCCAATGACCGGATGACGAAGCCAATCGCGCCTCTTGCCAAGGCTTCGCCGGGACCACGCGCGCGCGCCGGAGCCGCGGCAATGTAACCACCGCCGTCGATCGCACGGCGGACAGGTGCGAGAATGGCGACAATGCGCCCGCGAACGTCCGCCGGATCGCTTTTCAGGAACGCGTCGTAGCTCTTGAACAGCGCCACCGGGGCCTCGACGGGTGGTCCTGCCACCAATCCGCCCAGAGGGGTCGCGACAAGCCGCTGGACAACGTTGCCGCGTAGTTCGATCCGCGTCTCACCCGGGCTCCAGCGCAGCAAGGGAAAGCGTTCGATCGCGACATCCTGGAAACCGAGCGCCTTCATCTTGTCGCTGCCCCACTTCGCCGCCGCTGCCTCCGCAGCCGACCCGGCGGGACGAGGGCCGAACTTGGTGGTGAGATCGCGCACCAAATCATATGCCAAACTATCTGCCTGAATGGCCGGCGCGGACGCGGTGTCGACTTGCTGTCCAACGGCGACCGTGGGGACGGATGCCAGCATCGAAATTGCCAGCAGGAGCGAGAATTGCCCGTGCATGTCATTCCTCCTTCCAGGATTCACCACACATTAGGGCACGGGAACGGTATCAATGAAGCCGGCCGGCACTGATCGGTGCCATCCGTGCAATGGATGGCATGGGGCTGATAGATCCTAAACTCAGCTCCGCTCGACCGTGCCGGCCGCGGCAAAGAGCTGCTCGCGCAGCCAGCGATGCCCTGCGTCCTCCTGGTGCCGCGGATGCCAATAGGCGCTGATCGCGACAGGTTTCAGGGTAACCGGCGGCGCGAAGAGATCGAGTGATGCGTCAAAACGGCGAAGCATGCGTGTGGGCAGCGTGCACAGCAGATCGCTGCCGGCGACAATTGTCGGCGCCACTGCGTAGCTCTGAACCGACATTGCGACGAGGCGCGTACGGCCGATCGCGTCCAGGGCTCTGTCGATGACGCCGGCGAACGGATCGCCCGCGGATGAGACGAGGAGATGCGCGTGGCTGCAAAAATCTTCCAGGTCCATCGGCGCCGTTCCGCGGGGATGACCCTTGCGCTGAGCGGTCGCAAAGGCATCATCGAACAGCGATCGCCCAATCCAGGCATTGTCCGCTTCGGTCGCGCCACCCACGAAAATGTCGACCTCACCGCTTTCCAGCAGGGCCGGTATCTGCTTGCGGTCAGGTACTGCCAATCTCAGCCGCAGACCGGGCGCGGCAGCGCGCACGCGCTGCACGAGACCAGGACCCAGCATGATTGCCGGATTTTCCTGCAACGCCAGCGTGAACACGCGGCGGCTGCTCGTCGGATCGAAGGTTGCGGGCTCGATGATCGCACCGATCTGCCGCAGCACCTCTGCAACCATCGGGATCAGCGCTTCTGCCCGGGGTGTTGGGACGACGCCACGTCCATTAGGAGCCGGAACGAACAGACGATCGCCGAGCAAGCCGCGCAGCCGGGTCAATCGGGCCGAGAGCGCCGGTTGGCTGATCCCCAACCGTACTGCCGCGTGCGTGACGTTGCGGTCCTGCAGCAATGCGTCGAGTGCCACCAGCAGATCGATGTCCATCCGCGCTATTGGATTCATGCCCGCCTCGTTCGTGATCCGGCTGATGATCAACGAGATACTACACAGGCGTGGCGCAGAGCGAAGCATGGATGAACAAAATCACCGACGACCAGACGGTGATTTTGTCCGAAGTTTGGAAGGGTAAGTCCTAGTTGCCATCGCGATTGGTGTAGGTCACCGGCACCCAATCATAGCCGCCTTTGCCGTCAGCCCGGATATGACCGATGCCGGGAAATGGCAGGTGTGGGACAGCGATGAGATCGCCATGCGCGGCAAATCCGGCGAATGCATGCTTGCGCACGTCCGCTGCACGCTTCTCGTCCTGGTCATAGACGATGGTCACATCCGGATCAGGAAACTGCACTGCCGCGACGTGGATGGTGTCGCCGATGAATATGACGTGCTCGCCCTTGCTGGTCAGCGTGTAAAAGGCCGCCCCCGGGGTATGCCCCGGATGGACGGTGGCGCTGATGCCCGGCAGAATCTCCTCCGTGCCGGAAAAAGTCTTGAGCTTGCCCGCATCAAGATAGGGTTTCAGCGTGTTCTGCGCGATATCGAAATAGCTCTTGTCATAACCGGTGCGCACCTGGTTCGCGCGGTCAAAGAAGAAATCGACGTCAGGCTTGCCGACGTAGACAGCAGCGTTCACGAACACGCGCCGTCCGCCCTTCACCAACCCGCCCGAGTGGTCCGAATGGGCGTGGGTGATGAGGATGTCGGTTATCTGCTCGGGCCGAAAGCCCATGGCCGCCATGCTGTCGATCAGCTTGCCGCCATTGCCGGGGCCGAATAATTCGCCCGAACCGGTGTCGACGAGGATGAGATGCCCCGGCATTTCCACCAGGAACGCGTTGATCGATGCCTCGACCGGATTGGCCTGGAAGTTGCGCGCGAGCAGTTCGTCGATGTTTTGCCGCGTCGTATGGCGCAGGAGTGTGTAAAGGTTCTGTGGAACGCTGCCGTCGGTCAGCGACGTAACTCGAACACCACCCACACGAATGCTGTAGCCGCCCGGCTGCTGCAAAACGACGTGCTGCGGGCCAGGTATTTGGGCCGGCGAGGGCATGCTCGTAAGCGAAGCTGTGGCAACCAGCATGGCGGCTGCCGCGCGGCTTAAAAAGGCGTATTTCATCGGACAGTCCTTTCGGTGGAATGCCGACACTATGGCTACCTACCTGCCATGCGTGGAGGGCACGGCTGTCGATGCCATCCATTCATGTCGTGGATGGCTCGATGTGGCTTTCAACCCGTGAAAACGATACTGCCGCTTCCAAATGCAGATTTAATGCAAAAATTGACTGTCTTCACCCGGAGCAAATATCGCGTAACTCGCCTGAACGGATGGCAGCTTTCAGGATCGAGAAATCCTGCGGCGAACGGCTGAGATTAGGCGCATAGCAGTCGATTAAGCAGCCTTGATTCAAAAACTCCGCGGATCGTTGCAACACCGCGCCTGGCAGGATTCGCGCGAGCCCCGCCTCCGCTCTTTGACATGACTGGTAATATGACACGTCAGCCCACCGCTGTTCCGGCCGCAAACACCGCTGTTCCACCGCTGTTATTTCCAACTTTCACCGCTGTTATTCAATAACAGCAAAATACCAGTCAAGCATCTGAAACCAAACCATAAATCCACGCGAAAAATCCAACATAACAGCGGAAGAAAAAATTTTCGCGAAGAACAGCGGATAACAGCGGTGGCATTGGATCCGAATCGAGGCTCGTCCGGGCGAGAATTGTTCGGATTTCTGGCCCAGCCCCTCCCTTGAAAGGGCGCGGCGGACGGAGGATAGGCGGCGTCGTGACCGTCCACGCTCCCGATCATATCCTCCCCGCCGTCGCGCTCCGCCTGTTGTCGGTTGTGTTCCTCGCGACGATGAGCGCGCTCATCAAGCTCGCCGAGACCCATGGCGCGCATTTCGCGGAGATCATCTTCTTCCGTCAGGCCGCCAGCCTGCCGCTGGTCACGGCATGGATCGCGGCCGGGCCGGGGCTGCGCTCGGTCGCGACGAAGCGGATCGGCGCGCACATCACGCGGACGGTCGTTGGCCTAACGAGCATGGCCTGCCTGTTCGGGGCGCTGATGATCCTGCCGCTCGCCGAAGCCACGACCTTCCAGTTCACCGTGCCGATCTTCGCAACCATCCTCGGCGCGCTGTTCCTGAAGGAGCCGACCGGCTGGCATCGCTGGGGCGCGGTGCTGGCCGGGTTCGTCGGCGTGGTGATCGTCGCGCGACCGGGCACCGGACATATCCCGCTGAGCGGCGCGGCGCTCGGCCTGGCCGCGGCAACGCTGACTGCGACCGTGTCGATCCTCCTCCGCCAGATCGGCAAAACCGAGGGCGCCGCAACAACCGTGTTCTGGTTCTCGATCCTGTCGGTGCCGCCGCTCGGGCTGCTTTACGCCTTTCACCTTGCCCCGCACCCGCCGTTGGTCTGGGCGATGCTGGTGGCGATCGGCATGGTCGGGGGCGCTGGGCAGCTCGCGCTCACCGGCGCGCTCAAGCTCGGCCCGGTCTCTCTGGTCGTGCCGATGGATTATTCGAGCCTGTTATGGGCGACGCTGTACGGTTGGCTCTTGTTCGGCGCGCTGCCGGGCGTGACGACCTGGATCGGTGCGCCGGTCATCATCGGCAGCGGGCTTTACATCGTCTGGCGCGAGCATCTCCGCCGCCGCATCGAAACCGAGCAGGCGATCGTCTGATCTCAGACCCGGCGGAACACCAGAGTGAGGTTGTTCGCGGGCATCTCCACCACCCGGTCGAGTGCGAAACCCAGCGCCGCATCGCGGACCGCCTCGACACTGCGCAGCCCCCAGCGCGGATCGCGAGACCTCAGCGACTCATCGAACGCAGCATTGCTCGGCGCCAGCGGCACATCGGTCTGCTGAAACGGGCCGTAGAGGATCAATGGCGCGCCGCGCGGCAATATCCGAGCCGCGCCCGCGACCAACCCGAGCGTCGCTTCCCAAGGGCTGATATGGACCATGTTGATGCACAGCACCGCATCGGCGCGCTCGATCGGCCAGTCGGCGGACGCAGCATCCAGATCGAGCGGCGGCAGAACATTGGCCAGTCCCTCGCACCACGCCGCGATTGACGCCCGGCCACTCGCATCGGGGTCGCTCGGCTGCCAGGTCTGGCCCGGCAGTTCGCGGGCAAAATGGGCGACATGCTCGCCGCTGCCGCTCGCAATCTCGAGGACCAGGCCTTTGACCGTCAGTTCCTCGACCAGCACCGCGGCGATCGCCTCGCGGTTGCGGAGCGTCGCTGGCGCATGCTTGCGGACATCGCCCCGGTCCTCAGCGACGTTCCAGGGCGTGGGATCAGCCATCAGGCGCGCGCCGCGCGTGCTTCTTCGAGCAGCCGTTTGGCGCGAAGGTACATTTCCACGCGCGTCATAGTGAACAGGCCGAGCGCCAGCGCCGCCAGGGCGTCGGTCAGAACGGCCAGCTGCAAATGGAATGCGGTGCCGCCCGCCTGCGCTGCGAACTTTACCGCGAACAGCCCGATCAGGAACAGCACCGCGGTCATCGATCCTTTCTGGTTGAGGGCGTGAGTCTCGGGGTCGACATGGATCTGCATGGTCTTGCCGCGCTGCCATCCGATCGCGGCGCCGATCAGCAGGGTCGCGGCGCAGATCGCCCATCCGACAGGTGACGGCGGCCCCTTCATGAACAGCGCGGCCACGATCACGAGATACACGGCCGGGACGATCCAAAGCCGCTCGATCTTGAGCGGCCGCATCTGGGTCATGCGCCGCGCCCGAAGTGTCAGTACGACTGCGGCAATCGCCAGCGGGATGGCATATTGAAGCCAGCCATCGGGCTGCCCGGTGTGAATCTGCATGCGTTCCCTCCGATCAGATCGAACTGTTATAGCAGGCTAACGCACTCCAGCTCCAGACCTATTCGGCAGCCTTGGCCAGCTCGGGATCCTTCCACACCAGCACCGGCTTGCGCGCAGCGAGCGTCTCGTCGAGCCGGCTTCGCGGCGCGAAGTGCGGCGCTGACTTCAGCGCGACATCGCCCGCCTTGGCCCGCTCCGCCACCGACCGCAGCGCGCCGATGAACTGATCGAGCGCTGCCTTGCTCTCGGTCTCGGTTGGTTCGACCAGCATTGCGCCGTGCACCACCAGCGGGAAGTACATCGTCATCGGGTGATAGCCCTCGTCGATCAGCCCCTTGGCGACATCGATCGTCGAGAAGCCCTCGGCGAGGTTCGAGTCCGAGAACAAAGCCTCGTGCATGCACGGCCCCGACGCCCCGAACGGCGCATCGAGCGTGCTGTCGAGCGAGCGCAGGATATAGTTCGCGTTGAGCACCGCGTCCTCGGCGACCTGACGCAGGCCGTCGGCACCGTGGCTGAGGATATAAGTCAGCGCCCGGGTGAACATCCCCATCTGCCCCTGGAAGGCGACCATGCGGCCGAAGCTGCCCGCGTGATGCTCCTCGGCGGTTTCTTCCTCGACGAGACGGAAGCCATCCGCCGTCTTCTCGACGAACGGCAGCGGCGCATAGGGTGCGAGCGCTTCGGAGAACACCACCGGACCCGAACCCGGCCCGCCGCCGCCATGCGGGGTGGAGAAGGTCTTGTGCAGGTTGATGTGCATCGCATCGATGCCGAGATCGCCCGGCCGCACCCGGCCGACGATCGCGTTGAAGTTGGCGCCGTCGCAATAGACCAGGCCGCCCGCCGCGTGGACCGCGTCCGAGATCGCCCTCATGTCGCGCTCGAACAGGCCACACGTATTGGGGTTGGTGATCATCACGCCTGCCACGTCCGGCCCGAGTCGGGCGGTCAGCGCCGTGAGATTGACCCGACCTTCGGCGGTGGCGGGAATGTCCTCGACTGAATAGCCCGCAAACGCTGCCGTCGCCGGGTTGGTGCCATGCGCGCTCTCGGGCACGAGAATCACCTTGCGATGGCCTTCGCCACGCGCTTCAAGCGCGGCGCGGATCGCGAGGATGCCGCACAGCTCGCCATGCGCGCCCGCCTTGGGGCTCATCGCCACCGAGTGCATGCCCGTCAACGTGACGAGCCAGTGCGCGAGCTGGTGGATCACTTCGAGCGCACCTTGGACCGTGTCGACCGGCGCGAGCGGGTGGATATCGGCAAAGCCCGGCAGCCGCGCCATCTTCTCGTTGAGCCGCGGGTTATGCTTCATCGTGCACGAACCGAGTGGGAACAGCCCAAGGTCGATTGCGTAATTCTGCCGCGACAGGCGGGTATAGTGGCGAACGGCTTCGGGCTCCGACAGGCCGGGCAGCCCGATCGTCGCGGCGCGGTCCAGCCCGCCGAGATAGGATCGCGCGGGCATTTCAGTGGTGTGCTCGACCGGCGTGCCGGTGAAGTCGACGCCGGTGGTCTCGGTGTCGCCGATCTCGAAGATCAGCGGTTCTTCGAGCATCAGGGCCTTGTTGCCGGTAAAGGTCGGCGCGGTCGCGGCACCCGCTTCCGGACGCTCCGGGCGCCAGCCGCTTGCGTTGATCGTCATGCCAGTGCCTCCTCGAGCGCGTCGGCCAAGGCCGCGACATCCTGTGCGGTGGTCGTCTCCGTCACCGCGACCACCAGGCCGTTGGCGAGCGACTCCTCGCCCGGATAGAGCCGCCCGAGCGACACGCCGGCCAGGATCCCGTTGTCGGCGAGCGACCGCACGATCGGGCGAGCCTCTTGCGACAGGCGCAAGGTGAACTCGTTGAAGAAGCTGGTGTTGATCAGCTCAACCCCCGGCACCATCGCCAGCCGCTCGGTGGCGGCGGCCGCGGCACCATGATTGACCATCGCCAGCTCGCGGAGGCCCTTCTCACCGAGCAGCGTCATGTGGACCGAGAAGGCCAGGGCGCAGAGGCCGGAGTTGGTGCAGATGTTCGACGTCGCCTTCTCGCGGCGGATATGCTGCTCGCGGGTGGAGAGCGTCAGCACGAAACCGCGCCGGCCATCGGCATCGAGCGTCTCGCCGCAAAGCCTGCCGGGCATCTGCCGGACATATTTCTCCTTGCAGCCGAACAGCCCGACATAAGGCCCTCCGAACTGCAGCCCCACGCCGATCGACTGGCCCTCGCCGACCACGATATCGGCATCCATCTCGCCCGGCGACTTCAGCGCGCCCAGCGCGACCGGCTCGGTGACCACGGCCACGAGCAGGGCCTTCTTCGCGTGACACGCTGCCGCCAATGGCGCGAGATCGGCAATGCGGCCGAGGATGTCGGGATACTGGACGACCACGCAGGACGTGTCGGTATCGATCGCGGCGATCAGCGCGTCCACATCGGTCTCGGCCGAGAGCGTCGGCGCGCTGGTCTCGAGTTGATCGCCGGTGAACTTCGCCATCGTCTTCGCGACCGACACATAATGCGGGTGCAGGCCGGAGGAGAGGATCGCCTTGCCCCGCTTGGTGACGCGCCGCGCCATGCCGATCGCCTCCCAGCAGGCGGTTGAACCGTCATACATCGAGGCATTGGCGACATCGGTACCAAGCAGCCGGGCGACCTGGGTCTGGAACTCGAACAGCATCTGCAGCGTGCCCTGCGCGATCTCGGGCTGGTACGGCGTATAGGCGGTCAGGAACTCGCCGCGCTGAATGAGATGATCGACCGAGGCCGGCACATGATGCCGGTACGCGCCGCAGCCGAGGAAGAAGGGACCATCGCCCGCTGCGATGTTCTTGCGCGCAAGGGCCGACATATGGCGCTCGACCGCCAGCTCGCTGGCGTGGAGTGGGAGACCGTGGATTGGGCCGTCGAGGCGGGCGATTTCGGGCACATCAACGAACAGATCATCGATCGAGTCCGCGCCGATGACGGCGAGCATCGCCTGACGATCGGTATTGGTAAGAGGAAGGTAGCGCATCAAGGCCTTCTCATTTGCTGTTGGCAGGCGCGCCTTCGGACTTTTTCCAGGCGCGGATGTCGGTCGGGTTGATACCATAGGAGCGGTCGGTGCCGCCCCGGCCGTCGCAGCTATCCTTTGCGATGGCGCCGCTGATGACGACATAACTGTGCCTTAACGGCCCCGCTTTCCGGTCGAACGCCTCCTCCCAACCGACGCCCACGGGCCAGAGGGCATTCACGCGAGACCATGCTTCGGCGTGTTTCGCAGGGCTTTGGTGCCCGCGTGCGTTGTTGAACGCACTGACGAAGTCAGCCCAACGGGCCTCGTCGACAGCCAGGAAGCACTCATAGCCCGCGCATTCGCCCAGATAGCCAGCCAGCTGCACCTGCTTCCCTTTGAATGCGTCGCATTGGGCCAGCAACGTGTCGACGGTCACCAGCGGCAGGGCGGCAGTGTATCCAGCCGCAGGTAGCGCCAGCATCGCGCTGAGGGCGAGCCCGAGCCTCAAAGCTTCGCGACGAACGCTGCGTAGGCGGCTTCGTCCATCAGACCCTTGAGCTCTTCCGGATCGCTGAGCGTCAGTTTGAAGAACCAGCCATCGCTCTCGGGTTCCTCGTTCACCAGTCCCGGATTGTCACCGAGCGCGGCATTGCCTTCAAGGACGGTGCCCGAGACGGGCGAATAGACGTCCGACGCTGCCTTGACCGATTCGACCACTGCGGCCTCATCGCCCTTGGCGACTTCCTTGCCCGCTTCGGGCACCTCGACGAACACGATGTCGCCGAGCTGGCTCTGTGCATATTCACTGATGCCGACGGTGCCGATATCGCCATCGACATCGACCCATTCATGATCTTCGGTGAAGTAACGGCTCATCTTATTTGCCTCCTGCTCGTATGTAGCGGTGTGGAACGAATGGCATCGCGGTGACGGTCGCCTGATGGACCTTGCCGCGCTGCGCGATCTGGATGACGGTGCCGGGTGCGGCCATTGCGAGCGGCACATAGGCCATGGCGATGGGTGCGCCGACGCTCGGGGCGAAGCCGCCGGAGGTCACCTTGCCGACCTCCGAGCCATCGGCATCCAGCACCGCGGCCCCCTCGCGGACCGGCTGGCGGCCTTCGATCATCAGGCCGACGCGCTTCGTCACCGGGCCCTGCTCGCGCTCCATCAGGATACGCTCGGCGCCCGGGAAATTTCCCTCCTCGCGGCGCCGCTTCGACAGCGCGAAACCGAGATCCGCCATCACGGGAGTCGTCTCGGTGTCCAGGTCATGACCGTAGAGCGGCAGCCCTGCCTCGAGGCGCAGCGAGTCGCGCGCGCCGAGGCCGATCGGCTTCACCTCGGTCTCGGCGCACAGCAGATCGGCGATCCGCTCCGCCTCGGTCGCATCGAACGAGAGCTCGAAGCCGTCCTCGCCGGTATAGCCCGAGCGGCTGATCCAGCATTCGGCGCCCGCCAGCTCGAACGGGCCGCCCATCATGAAGGTCAGCGCCTCGAGCGGGTATCTGCCGGTGACGTGCCGCTTGAGCACTTCGAACGCCTTCGGCCCCTGGAGCGCGAGCAACACGCGCTCGTCGAGCTGGTTGAGGGTGATCTCGTCAGGCAGCTCCATCCGCAGGTGCGCGATGTCGTCATATTTCACCGCGCCGTTGACGACCATGTAGATGCTTTCCGGCCAGCGGCTGAGCATCAGATCGTCGAGGATGCCGCCATTCTCATCCAGCAGCAGCGAATAGCGCATCTTGCCGAGCGCCAGGCTTTTCACATCCGCGGGCAGCAGCGCCTCGAGCGCCTCGTCCAGCCCTTCGCCGGAGAGGACGATCTGGCCCATATGGCTGACGTCGAACAGGCCGGCCGATTCGCGCACCCAGAGATGCTCGGCCATGATGCCTTCATACTGGACGGGCATATGATAGCCGGCGAACTCGACCATCCGGCCGCCGCGCGCACGATGCCAGCCGTCGAGCGGCAGGGTCTGAATCTCGATTTCGGGGCCGTCTAAATCGCTCAATGCCGGTCTCCGCCAAAGGTGTCACGGCGATCGGCAGCGCCGATAGCGCCGCCTGTCGCCGCCCCCTCTGTCACGGGAACCTGAGAGCTTTCACCGCTCGCCCCCGCAATGATGCGAAACGAGCCGGCTTACCCCTTCGGTGGGCCGCACGAACGCCGTGCAAGCCGCTTTCCAGAGTGTCGATAGGCCCGCGCGGTCCGGTGTGCCTGAGAGATTCCGGGGCGGTTGCTCCTTCGGCGCCCCGGATCAAGTCCGGGGTCTCTCCCGCGCGTGCCCATGGAAGTTTCCCCCCATCGACGCAGCCCGTGTGACGCGGCGCAGCATGGGAGTCAATCGCTCCGAGTATAGTAAATTTTGCAGTCGTATGCGTTACATACGGACTGACTATTGATCAGCGCGTCGCGTTATACTTCAGCTGTTCGTCAGTGAGCTGGAAGCCGACCAGCGCTTCGAAGGTCGCGCGGAGCACTGCCTGGCGAACATCCGGACGCGTCAGCGGATCGACCGCTGCGTCCTGACCGCCAGCCCTGCGCTTCTCGGTCAACTTCCTGCGGACCTCAGGGGAGAGAGTCGCGGCGGCGCGCGCAATCGTGCTGGTTGCCTGGCCGGTCGCGCTGGCGCGGTCCTGGCCAGCGTTGAAATGCACCACGACATGGCCGACGCTCTTAGCGACAACAGCGGTGCCGCCGCGCACGACGCTGATGAAATAGGGGAAGTCGACATCGCGCGGTGCAGCGGTGTTGGTGCGGCGCGCGCGAATCTCGAAGTTCACCGTGGTGACGATATCGTTGGTCGCGTCACTGCAGCTGCCCCGGACATTGGTCATGTCGGCGACCACGTCGATCGCTGCCGCTTCACGGCTCGCGGGCGGGTCGAACAAGGTTATATCGCCCGTTGCGGCGGGGACGCCCACCGCCGGGCAAGCCGAGCGGATTGCTGTGATTCCCCCGGTTTCGTCGAATTCGCCGGTGCTGGCGCAACCACCCATCAGCAGCATCATTATCGCGGGAACGGCAATTTTCCGGGCTGTCACGGGCACACGCACCTTATCACAAGGGAAGGGGCCGCCGCGCAACACGCACCGGCCCCGGAACACTTACCACCATAGGAAGCGCCTTTCGCGGGCGCAAGCAATCGCGTAGAGGCTCGTGCCGATGACCGACCTTTCCAAACCCGCCCTCGCCCTGATGATCGCCGCGCCGCGTGGCTTTTGCGCAGGCGTCGATCGAGCGATTCAGATCGTCGAACTCGCGATCGGCAAATATGGCGCGCCGGTCTATGTGCGCCACGAAATCGTCCACAATAAATTCGTCGTCGATGCCCTGCGCGCCAAGGGCGCGATCTTCGTCGAGAGCCTCGACGAAGTGCCGGACGGCGTGCCGGTGGTCTTCTCGGCACACGGCGTGCCCAAGGCAGTCCCGGCCAAGGCGGCCGAGCGCGGCCTTGCCTATCTCGATGCGACCTGCCCGCTCGTCTCGAAGGTGCACCGCCAGGCAGAGCGGCTGGTCGCGGCGGGGCGGCATATCGTCTTTATCGGCCATGCCGGGCATCCCGAGGTCATCGGAACCTTCGGCCAGGTACCCGAAGGATCGATGTCGCTGGTCGAGACGCTCGCCGATGCGATGGCGTTCGAACCGGAAGATCGCGACAATCTGGCGTTCCTTACCCAGACGACGCTCTCGGTCGATGATACCGCTGAAATCGTCGCAGCGCTGCAAGAGCGTTTTCCCGAAATCCAGGCGCCGCGCGGCGAGGACATCTGCTACGCGACCTCGAATCGCCAGGCCGCGGTCAAGGCGATCGCCAAGGCATGCGACGCGATGCTGGTGATCGGCGCGACCAATTCCTCGAATTCGCTCCGCCTCGTCGAAGTCGCGCAGCGCGAAGGCACACCCGCCCGGCTGATCCAGCGCGCCGACGACCTTGATTTCGCTTTCCTCGAAGGCGTCCGCACGCTTGGCATCACCGCCGGCGCCTCCGCTCCGGAGATCCTGGTGCGCGAGCTCGTCGACAGGCTCGCCGCGCGATTCGAAGTCAGCGAGACTGAAGTCGAGACGACGCGTGAGACGATCACGTTCAAGCTGCCGCGCGACCTCGAAGTCGCAGCTTAACCTCCATGGCAGTCTATACCCAGGTATCGGCGGAAGCGCTGACCCGCTTCCTGGCGGGCTTCGATCATGGCGAACTGCTGTCCGCCAAAGGCATCGCCGAGGGCGTCGAGAACAGCAACTACCTGGTCGATACGACCAGCGGCCGCTTCATCCTGACGCTCTACGAGAAGCGGGTGGACGCCGGCGACCTGCCCTTTTTCCTCGCGATGCTCGATCACCTCGCGGAACGTGGCAACCTCGTCCCGCGCGCGCTGCCGGATCGCAAGGGCGTTGCAATCCACCAGCTCGAAGGCCGGCCCGCCTGCCTGATCGAGTTCCTCGCCGGGGTATCGGTGTCGCACCCGACCACAGCCCAGGCGCACGCAGCGGGCGCGGCAATGGGTCGCATGCACGACGCACTCGCCGACTTCACGCCTGTCCGCGAAAACTCGATGGGCGCTGACACCTGGCGGCCGCTGTTCGAGCGCTGCGGTCGCGAGCTCGATGGCATAGCTCCGGGCTTGTACGACGAGGTCGGCTTCGCGCTCGATCGGGTGCTGGCGGCGTGGCCAGCTCATCTGCCGACCGGCACCATCCATGCCGACCTGTTCCCCGACAATGTGCTGATGCTGGGCGACACAGTGTCAGGCCTGATCGACTTCTACTTCGCCTGTACCGACATCCGGGCCTATGATCTCGCGATCATGCACGGCGCATGGTCATTCGATGCGACCGGTTCCGAGGTTTATCCCGAGCTGGGGCGAGCGCTGATCGGGGGCTATGACGCGGCATTCGGCCTTGGCGGTTTGGAACGGGCCGAGCTCAATCATCTCGCACAAGGCGCCTGTGTCCGCTTCCTGCTCTCGCGCGCATGGGACTGGCTCAACACGCCCGCCKACGCGATGGTGACCCGCAAGGACCCGCTCGCCTATCTGCGCCGTCTGAAAATCTATGAGACTCAAGGGGCGGCATTGTTCGGATGAGCGACGTGACGGCGGAACTTTCGAAAGTCGAGATCGCGACCGACGGCGCCTGCAAGGGTAATCCAGGACCCGGCGGCTGGGGCGTAATCATCAGATCCGGCACGCGCGAACGCGAGCTTTCGGGTGGCGAACCGCTCACCACCAACAACCGGATGGAGCTGATGGCGGCGATCGAGGGGCTGAACGCACTCAAGCGCCCCTGCCGTGTGACACTGTCCACCGACAGCCGCTATGTCATGGACGGCCTGACCAAATGGATCAAAGGCTGGCAGAAGAATGGCTGGAAAACCGCTGCGAAACAGCCGGTCAAGAACGCCGATCTGTGGCAGGCACTGCTCGCCGCCGCCAAGCCGCATCGGATCGAGTGGCTCTGGGTGAAGGGCCATGCCGGCCATCCCGACAATGAGCGCGCTGACAAGCTCGCCAGCGATGCTGCGGTTGCGGCGAGCCGCGCGCGCTAGCGGCGGAGATTTCCCTGTTCCGGCTCCGATAACAGGGAATTTTCTTTTTTTCTTATAGAGCGCTCTAAATGTTTTACTGACTTTTCAGTGACCTGAGTAAAATACTCCTCATTCGGGCGCTCCGGAACAGGGAAATAACAGGGAAATAACAGGGAAATAACAGGGAAATAACAGGGAATTTGCGCGCGCAGCCGCGCCGCAAGCGATCATTAACAAACCAACGATGAGAAGGAGCGGGCCGGGCTTCTGAGCGTCCCCTAGGCACCCTGTAAGCCATCCCGCGATGCGGTTGAATCGCGCCTTCGCGATCACCTTCTTCCCCTCTCCTTTCAGGAGAAGGGTAAGCTGCGTAGCAGCGCGGGGTGAGGTTGAGCGCGCGATGGCTCTTGCTGATCACCCTCACCCTTCCCATCGCTACGCGATGGGCCCCTTCCCTCTCCCGCTGGGAGAGGGAGAAGGAACTGCAGAGCGACCTTCCGGTTCGCTACTACAGCCTCACTCGGTCGGTGCGTCCGGGCCGTTCTTCTTGACTGAATCGATCGCGTTCTGCGCGCCGGCTTTGCTCGAATAGCCCTCGGTCCAGAAGATGATCTCGCTGTTGTATTTGAACTTGGCGACATATTCGCCGGCCTTGTTCTGCTCGATCACGAATTTATGCGCCATGATAACTCTCCCAAAGTTGCGCATCCGGAATAGTCGTTCCGGAAGCGTCACGCCATCCGAAAACGGCCGGGCGCATAGGGTGTGGGATCAATCGTGGCCGCGATCGGCTCGGGCGAGCGGCCGAGCAAAAGCGCCGCGGCGAGCGCGGCTCCGGCCGGTGCCGTCTGGATGCCGAAGCCCCCCTGGCCCGCGCACCAGAAAAAACCCTGGGCGGTGGGATCGAAGCCATAAACGGGTAGCCGATCAGGCGCGAAGCTCCTCAGGCCGGCCCAGCGCCGCTCCACCGCAGCAACCCGCCAATCGACGACCTGCTCGAATCGATCCACCGCGATTGCGACATCGAGCTCCTCGGGCTGCGCATCATAGGGATCGACCGGCGTCTCGTCATGCGGGCTCAACCACAGCCGCCCGCCCGCCTCGGGCTTGAAATAGAAGGTGCCGGCGATGTCGGAGACATGCGGCAGGGTCGCCGCCGCTGCCGGATCGGTCCGGAGCTGGACCATGGTGCGCCGATAAGGCTGGATACCGATGGGGGCGACGCCTGCCTTCAGGGCGATCGCATCGGCCCAGGCGCCGGCGGCGTTGACGAGGATCGACGCGCTGAACGTACCGGCACCAGTCTCGAGATGCCAGCCACCAGGCGCACGATTCGCGGCGTGCAACGGAGCATTGACGATCAGGTCAGCCCCGGACCTTCGTGCCTGCGCCAGATAATGGGCGTGGAGCGCGGCGACATCGATATAAGTGCTGCTCGCCTCCATGACCCCGAGGGTCCAGCCGTCGCGCAGACCCGGCACCAGCGTGGCGGGATCGACGGGATCGAGCGCGATCCCGGTGCCATCAAATTCTGCAAGAAAGGCATCGATTGCCGCCGCATCGCTCGCGCGGCCGATATGGAGCGAGCCAAGCGGATCGAGGAAGCCGCCGGCATGGAGCGAGGGACCCGATGCGGTGGTCAGCGGCTGGACACCCGGCCCGCCATAGGTTTCGGACCAGAACGCGGCCGAGCGTCCGGTTGCGTGATAGCCCGGCGCATCTTCGGCCTCGATCAGAAGCACGGACGCGTGCGGCGCCATAGCTGCGGCAAGGCTCGCTCCCGCCATCCCCGCACCGACAATCGCGACGTCATGGCGTTTCAAGAGCGAGCCCTCGCAGCCCTTGTTGCGGCTGCCCTCATTTTGGTTGGGCACGCGAGGCGAGGAAGATATCGATCTCGCCGATCGCACGGTTCCGCACTGCGTCAGCCTCGCGAAGCACTTCGTGGGCCGATTCGGAGCCGAAACGAACCACACGAACGTCGGGCAGTTTCGCCGCTACCTGCGATGCGGCCCGGGGGTTCACCAGCTTGTCGGACTCGGCGATGACCATCAGGACGGGCACGCTCATCGTCCGGAGCCGCGGATCATCGCGCAGGCGACGCGTCGACTGGAATGCCTGCATCAGCCAGTTCCAGCTCGGCGGACCCAGCAGGAGTTCGGGCTTGGCCGACTGCCAGTAGATCTCGTCCTCATAACGGGTGAGGTCATGGGTCAGCAGCGCCTGGCGCGTGGTGGTCGTCGCCGGCCGCTCATTGGTCTTCCATGCCGGCCGCGCGGAATTGCCGACCCCACCCAGTACATTGGCGAGCCGTTCACCCCAACGCGCGCCAAGCGGGCTGTGGAGGCCGAGCATCGGCGCGATCAGAACCGCGGCGTCAGGCTTCGCGACGCCTTCAGTCAGCGCGCGCAGGACCAGATGGCCGCCCATCGAATGCCCCATCACGACGCGGGGCCCCGTCGCCTCCGCCGCCCAAGCCGCCCAGAACGCCTCGAAATCGCTGATGAAGATATCGAAATTGTCGACATGGCCGACATGGGGATCGGGCGAGAGCCGCCCCGATCCGCCCTGCCCGCGCCAGTCGAACGCAGTGATCGACCAGCCCTGGCCGTGCCAGTGTGCGAGCGCCTCCAGATACTTCTCGAAAATGTCTCCGCGCCCTCCCTGGAACAGGATGCTGCCGCGAGACTGACCTTCCGCCGGCCAGTCGAAACGCCGCAGCGACCAACCATCGGGCGCGGTCCAATGCGAGATACGGGCACTTGCCGGAATCGCGCGGCGATACAGTTGAGGGGAGACCATTTACTCTGGTTACTTTTTAGAAAGCCATTCCGTCTAGGGAAATTGCTGATGGGTGGGGCTACTCTCAATGCTTTGATGCTTGGCGCTTTGGTGCTGCTTCTCGTCTCCGCGGGAATCGAGGATGCGCGCACTCGCGAGATCGCGAACTGGAAGAACGCAACGATCGCCCTGCTCGCCCCTCTGTGGTGGTGGTGGAACGGGTTTCTCGTCTGGCCCGATCTGGGAATTCATCTCGCCATAGCAGCCGGCGTGTTCGTCCTTTTCCTGATTCCATACTATGTCGGCTGGATGGGCGGCGGCGACGTCAAGATGATCGGGGCGCTCGCTCTCTGGTTCCCGCTCCAGGGTCTTCTCTGGATGCTGATCATGATGTCGCTGCTCGGCGGCGCGCTCACCGTGCTGATTGCCATCGAGCGCATTGTGCGGCGGAGGGCCGCTCTCCGCACGTCGGTCGTACTGATCGGCATCAATCTCGCCTACCGCTTCTCCACCATGCACCGGGAGGTCAAACAGCGGCGGGCCCTGCACGCGCTCGTGCTGCGCCAGGCCCGGGAGGCCGGGAACAGCCACGCTCCGCTGACCAAGGGAATCGAAATTCCGTACGGCGTGGCGATCGCAATCGCAGCCTTAATTTCGTTACCTGAACCGTTTCTTAACCACTTCCTGTGAATGCTTAACGCGGGTTCAATTGTACCGCGCCCGAAAGGCCTGAAACGTCATGGATAGTCGCAAGATCATTCTTCTAGTGGGCGCATTGATCGTTGCGGCGATCACTGCCTTCATGGCTCGCAGCTTGATTGTCGGCGGATCCGCGCCGCAGGCGGCCGCGGCTCCCATCGATGGGCCCGAGGTGCTTGTCGCCACGCGCGCCCTGCCGGTCGGCACCATCCTCGACGCCACGGCGCTGAAGTTTCAGCCCTGGCCCAAGGAACTGGTCGACAACGCCTATTACATCAAGACCACCACTGACCTGAAGACGCTTCAGGGTACCGTGGTTCGCAACGCGATCACCGCTGGCCAGCCGGTCACGCAGGGCGCGCTGGTGAAGCCGGGCGACCGTGGCTTCCTCGCGGCAGCGCTCGGCCCGGGCATGCGCGCCGTGACGGTGCCCGTGTCAGCGCAGACCGGCGTCGCCGGCTTCGTCTTCCCGGGCGATCGGATCGATCTGGTGCTGACCCAGTCAGTGCCGGGCGGCGGCGACGGGCCCCCGCTCAAGGTCGCCGAGACGATCCTGCGCAATCTGCGCGTGCTTGCGACTGACCAGCGCACCGACAATACGACTGGCGAAGACGGCAAGACTGTCGTGCGGACCTTCTCGAACGTCACGCTGGAAGCAACGCCAAAGATCGCCGAGCAGATTGCTGTTGCACAGACCCTCGGGTCCATCTCGCTCTCGCTCCGCTCGATCGCCGACAATAACAGCGAGCTCGAGCAGGCTATCGCCAGTGGCGCTGTCAAGGTGCCCGAGGGCAATGATCCCAAGGCCGAGAAGGCGATGATGCTCAAGGTCGCCAATCAGCCGACCACCGGCGGCTCAACCGTCGCGACTGGCGCTGACGTCTCGAAGTTCCAGCGCAGCACTGTACCCAGCAAGCCGGTAAACACGACGATGGGCGCCTATGCCCAGGGCGGATCTGGTGGCTACCCAGGTTCAACGACCGACAAACGCCCCATCGTCCGCGTCGCTCGCGGAAATGCGATGACCGAGGTTCCGATCGGGCTGAAGGCGCCCGATGGCGTTGGCCTCGAGGGGAAGAAGTAAGATGCTCGCCAGGACCTTCTTGCACCGCGCGGGCGCGGCAACAGTGGCCACGGCTCTGGTCGCCGCCCCAATGACGGCAAGCGCCGCACCATCCAAATCACGCCACGCCGCCAGGCGCGTCGGGACCCGCATCAAGGCCCCGACCGACACCCAGGGGCCGGCTCGTGATCTCTGGCTCGCCGGCGGCGCCCAACGCGAAGCCACAGGCGAATCCAAGGGCTACCCAGGTGCAACGGTGGACACACGTCCCATCGTTCGCGTCGCCCGGGGGAGTGAGATGATCGAGGTTCCGATCGGGAAGAAGGTGACCAATGTTGTTACCGTCGGAGGGAAGAATTAAGATGCGTATCAGGACTTTCCTGCACCGCTCGGTTGCAGCGACAGTGGCTACGGCTCTGGTCGCAACCCCGATGGCGGCAAGCGCCGCCCCATCCAAATCGCGCCACGTCGCCAATCGCGTCGGAACCCGCGTTATGGCCCGGGTCGGCTCGCTTCCACCCGGCACCCAGCGGCCGACCCGCGAAGTGCTGCTCTCCGTCGGCCAGGGTGAGCTGATCACGCTGCCTGCCGATGTGGCTGATGTGTGGACATCCAATCCGGCGGCGGCTGACGTCTATGTCAGCAGCAGGCGTCAGATCCACCTGTTCGGCAAGGATTTCGGCGAAGCAACGCTATTCGCGACGAGCAAAAGCGGCGCGGTCATCTATGCGGCCAATATCCGGGTCAGCCAGAACCTGACCTCGATCGATCGCATGATGAAGCTCGCGATGCCGGACAACGACGTCAAGGTCGTCACCACCGGTCAGATCGCGGTACTGACCGGCACGGTCGCGACGCCCGATGAGAGCGCTCAGGCGATGAGGATCGCAACCGCGCTGCTCAATCCTGGCGTCAACGTCAGCGACCCGGCCGCGATGCTGAAGATCGTGGTCTTCAATCGCCTCAAGACGGCGACCCCGCTCCAGGTGAATTTGCAAGTCAAGTTCGCCGAGGTCAGCCGCAGCTTCATGAAGACCGTCGGTAACAATCTGCTGACGCGCGACCAGACCGGCGGCTTCAATTTCGGCGTATCGACGGGCAGCCGCGTCCCTGGATCGATCGCGTCGGTCAGTACCTCGGGGCTCCCGGTGCTCGACGCATCGTCCAAGTTCGGATTTCCGGCCGGCACGATCAGCCTGCCCTATGATCCGAGGACCGGCAACTTCGTCTATCCGGGTACCGGCACCGCCAGCACCTTCACCAAGGGATCGCAGTTCACGACTCTTGGCCTTGCCGGGCATTTCCTGGGGCTCGATCTGCTGAGCGCCATCGATATCGGCGAAACCAACGGTCAGGTCACCACCCTGGCCAGCCCGAACCTGACGGCTTTGTCGGGCGAGACGGGCACCTTCCTCGCCGGCGGTGAAATCCCGATCCCGATCAGCCAGGGCCTCGGCGCGGTTTCGGTCGAGTACAAGCAATATGGCGTCAGCCTTGCCTATACGCCGACCGTCCTGGCCGATGGCCGCATCTCGCTCCGCGTGCGGCCCGAGGTCTCGCAGCTCTCTTCGGCGGGCGCGGTGACGATCAACGGCACGACCATTCCGGCGCTGACGACGCGCCGGGCCGAGACGACCGTCGAACTCGGCTCGGGCCAGAGCTTCATGATTGGCGGCCTGCTGCAAAACGACCATCTGAACTCGATCGACAAGGCTCCTGGCCTGGGCGATGTGCCGGTGCTCGGCGCGCTGTTCCGCTCGAACGAGTTCCAGCGCCATGAGACCGAGCTGGTCATCGTCATCACGCCGTATCTGGTGAAGCCGGTCAACGCGAACGACATCGTTCTGCCGACCGACGGCTACAAGGCACCGACCGACATCGACCGGATCCTGCTGGGCAAGCTTGGCGGCGGCACGACCGGCGGCGATCGCCCCAAGCCGACCATGGCGCCACCCGTCAATGCCGGGCCGGCATTCGGGGACGCTGCACCGATCTCCGGGGCGACCGGCCCCGCACTCGGCGCCACGACTCCGATGCTCCCGGCTCCGGTTCCGGACCAGGCGCCCGTTCGCCGCGAAGTATCGGACCAGAAAGCACCGCCGCCCGAACAGAAAAGCAAAAAAGGCAAGGCCGTCGCCATGCCCGGCTTCAGTTCCAATTGACCGCCGCTGTCGAGGGACAATCCATGCTCAAGCGTACTATCCTCCTCGCCTCCGCTCTCGCCCCGGCCTTGTTGCTCGGCGCCTGTGGCGGCACTCTCAACCGCGGTGTCGACTCGGTGCATCAGCCGGTCGTGACCAGAACCGATTACACGTTTGACGTAAGCACCAATGGCAACCACCTCGCCGCCGGCGAGGAACGAAGGCTGGCCGGCTGGATGGCGTCGCTGCGGCTCGGCTATGGCGACCGCGTCGCGATCGACGACCCCCATCCTTATGGCGGCGGCGTGCATGACAGCGTCGCGGCTGAGGTCGCCCGTTACGGGCTGCTCCTGTCGGACGAGGCGCCGGTGACCGGCGCGCCTTTGCCTCCCGGCACGGCCCGTATCGTCATCAGCCGCATGAAGGCGACGGTACCGGGTTGCCCTGATTACACCCGCCAGAACAAGCCCGAGTTCAACAGCAACAGCTCGTCCAATTACGGCTGTGCGACCAACTCCAATCTGGCCGCGATGGTCGCCAACCCAGCCGATCTCGTTCGAGGTCAGCCGGGTGTCGAGTCCAACGACAATATCTCGTCGGGCAAGGCGATCGATACCTATCGCAGCGCGACGCCGACCGGCGCCGGTGGTCTGAAATCCGATGGCACGGGAGCCAAATAAATGAACGCCCCCTTCTCTGGCGGACGCGTTGGCCAACGCGAGCCCTTCGTTGCCTTTGTCTGCGACGAAACCACTGCCGAAATCGTCCGCCCCGTTGCGGTCGAAATGGGCTGGATGCCTGAAAAGGTGAACAAGGGCGGGCTGCGCAACGCAGTCCAGTCCCTGTCGGTTTCCGCGAGCCCGCAGATCCTGTTCGTCGATCTCTCGGAATCGGGCGATCCACTGAACGACATCAACGCGCTCGCCGAGGTCTGCGAGCCGGGCACGGTCGTGATCGCGGCCGGCCAGGTCAATGATGTCCGGCTTTACCGTGACCTCGTCGTGAGCGGCATTCAGGACTATCTGCTCAAGCCGCTGACCCCGGATATGCTGCGCGAGGCCTTCACCAATGCCCAGTCGATCCTCAACGCGCCGAAATCCACCGACGGTGGTGCCGTCGAGCGGCCGCATTGCTCGACCGCGATCATCGGCGCGCGCGGCGGTGTCGGCGCGTCGACCATTGCCACCTCGGTCGCCTGGATCCTGAGCGAAAAGGGCGGCCGGACAACCGCGCTGCTCGATCTCGACGTGCATTTCGGCACTGGTGCGCTCGCGCTCGACCTCGAGCCCGGCCGCGGCCTGACGGACGCAATCGAGAATCCGAGCCGTATCGACGGCCTGTTCATCGAACGCGCGATGGTGAAGTCGAGCGAGATGCTCTCGGTGCTTTCCGCCGAGGCGCCGATCAACTCGCCGGTGCTCACTGACGGCAGCGCTTTCTTCCAGCTTCAGGAAGAAATGCGGGCGGCGTTCGAGTGCACGATCGTCGATCTGCCGCGTAACATGCTGGTCCAGCACCCGCATCTGATCACCGACATCCAGATCGCGGTGATCGTGACCGAGCTGACGCTCGCCGCGGCGCGCGATTCGATCCGCCTGCTCTCCTGGCTCAAGTCGAACGCACCGCAAACCCAGGTGTTCGTCGTCGCCAACAAGCTCCATGCCTCAGGGCAGCTCGAGATCAACCGCAAGGATTTCGAGGGCTCGATCGAGCGGAAGATCGATTATGTCATTCCCTTCGACCAGAAACTGGGCGCGCAGGCGGCCAAGCTCGGCAAGCCTCTTGCCGAGGCAGGCAAGGGATCGAAGACGGTCGCGCCGCTGGTCGATCTTGCGACCATGCTGATGGGCGTTGGCGATTCGCCGGAGGGTGCTGCGGCCATCGGGACGAAGAAGGGGGCCGACAAGGGCGGCTCGCTGATGGGGAAATTCTCCGATCTCAAATCGATGATGCAGAAGAAAGCGCCCAAGAAATAAGCGCGAATGGAACACCGACCGGCGAATTTTGGGGGGCGCGTAAACCGCCCGTCAACCAAACGGAGCGTTTGATACAGCAATGCCATTGATGCCGATCATCGCGCTGGGCGCAGGAGCCATAATCATCCTGATGCTGATGGCCTTTGCCTTTTCCGGGCCATCGCCGGAGCGCGCGCGCATCCGGCGGATGAGCTCGGTGCGGGCGCGGCACAGCGCGTCTGCGGGCGCGGCGGTCGAAGCGCAGATGCGCCGGATCACCGCGAACCAGGGCAACAGGATGGACGCGGCGGCTTTGCGCTTCCTGCCCCGCCCCGCTCTGCTCAAGAAGCGTCTCGCGATGACCGGCAAGACCTGGACGCCCGGCCAATATGGCATGGCATCGGTCGGCATCCTGACGATCGTCGGGCTGCTGCTGTCGCTGAAGGGGCTGCCGATTCTGTTATCGCTGCTGATCGGCGTGATCCTCGGCTTCGGCATTCCGCACCTGACGGTCGGCTTTTTCATCAAGCGCCGGCTCGCCAAGTTCAATGCGAAATTCCCGGACGCGATCGAACTGCTCGTCCGCGGCCTTCGCTCCGGTCTCCCGATCAGCGAAACGATTCAGGTCGTCGGCCAGGAAGTCGATGGGCCGGTGGGCGTCGAGTTCCGTTCGATCACCGACAAGATGAAGATCGGCCGCACAATGGATGCCGCGCTGCAGGAGACTGCAGACCGGCTCGGCACGCCTGAATTCCAGTTCTTCGTCATCACCATCGCCATCCAGCGCGAGACCGGCGGCAATCTGGCGGAAACGCTCGCCAACCTTGCCAATGTGCTGCGCATGCGCGGGCAGATGAAGCTCAAGATCAAGGCGATGTCGTCCGAATCCAAGGCCTCGGCCTATATCATCGGATCGCTGCCGTTCATCGTGTTCGTCATGATCTGGATGATCAACGGCACCTATATGCAGACCTTCTTCGTCGACCAGCGCCTGATGGTGGCAGGCGGCGGCGGCCTGGTCTGGATGGCAATCGGCGGTGGCATCATGGCCAAGATGATCAATTTCGAAATCTGAACGCTGAAATCTGAATACCAACATCTGAACACGGGGCGGTAGCGAAGTTCATGGGCGAAGGCGGACCAAAGATCCTCGGGGTCGACGTGATGTGGGTGGCGACGCTCCTGTCGGGCGTTGCCGCGTTCGCCGTGCTGCTCGCCGTCTATGCGGCGACCACGGTGCGCGACCCGATGGCGAAGCGCGTCAAGGCGTTGAACGAACGCCGCGAGCAGCTCAAGGCGGGCATCACCGCCTCGACCAAGCGCCGCGCCAAGCTCGTCACCAAGAATGAGACGACGGACCGGATCAAAGCGCTCCTGTCCTCGATGAAGGTGCTTCAGGAGAGCCAGGTCAAGGCCGCGCAGATCAAGCTGATGCAGGCCGGTATCCGCTCCAAGGAATATGCGGTTGCGGTCATCTTCGGCCGGCTGGTGCTGCCGATCGTGTTCGGCGGCCTGATGGTCTACCTCGTCTACGGCACCGATATGTTCGCGACCTACAGCCCGATCAAGCGCTACGGCATCGTCGCGATGACCTTCATCCTGAGCTACAAGGCTCCGGACATCTTCCTCAAGAACAAGATCACCAAAAGGTCGAATCTGATCCGCAAGGGCTTGCCCGACGCACTCGACCTGCTCGTGATCTGTGCCGAAGCGGGACTGACAGTCGATGCCGCCTTCCAGCGCGTCGCGCGCGAACTGGGCAAGGCCTATCCCGAACTCGGCGACGAATTCACCCTCACCGCGATCGAGCTTGGCTTCCTGTCCGAGCGGCGGCAGGCGTTCGAGAACCTCGCATCGCGGGTCAAGCTCGATGCGCTGAAGGGTGTCGTCACGACCATGGTGCAGACCGAAAAATACGGTACGCCGCTGGCTTCGGCACTGCGCGTGCTCTCGGCCGAGTTCCGCAACGAACGCATGATGCGCGCGGAGGAGAAGGCCGCGCGGCTGCCGGCGATCATGACCGTGCCGCTGATCCTGTTCATCCTGCCCGTTCTGTTCGTGGTCATTCTCGGCCCGGCGGCGTGCTCGATCTCGGATGCCTTCAAGCACGGCGTGTAAGACTTTATCGGATGCTTGCTACGGAGCGCGGTTGACGGCAGGATCGTTAACGCACCGTAACCATCCGTAAGGGCGCCCCATGCTGTTCAGCACTCCGTCGCAATTCGTGGTACTTGGCCTGCTCTTCTTCATCGGCCTGATCTTCGCCTTCGTCATCCATCCGGGTGGTCGCAAGTGGAAGAAGCTCTATCAGGAAGAGGTCGAAGAGAACGCGTCCTATCGCAACGATGCCGATAACGAGATCCGTGCGGCCAAGCGGCGCATCGCCGATCTCGAGCGGGAGATCGCCGAATTGCAGGCGCAGCTGATCGCACCGGCTGCGGTGATCGCTGAGCCCGAGCCCGTGGTCGCTGAGCCCCTGGTAGCTGAGCCCCCGGTCGCTGAGCCTGAGCCAGTGATTGCACCGCCGCTTGTCGCGGTTGCGCCTGTGGCGGCGGAGCTAGTAGTCGAAACGGTGCCAGCAGCGGCGATCGAACCCGAGCCGGTCCCGGCGCCGGCTGCGACCGCCCCGCCTGAGCCCGTCATCGCGCCGGTCGTCGAAGCTGCGCCGATCGCTGAGATCGTCGAGCCGGCGCCGGAAGTCGCGGCCGAGCCGCCGCCGCCCGTCCCCGACAAGGCCTGGCTGGGCGCTGCCGGCTATAACGACCTCACCCAGATCCGCGGCATCGATAGCGGGTTGAACAACCGCCTTTTCGGCCTTGGCGTGACTCGTTTCGCCGATATCGAAAAGCTGTCGGCGCAGGACGAGATGGCGCTCGAACAGCGCCTGAACGTCCCCGCCGGGTTCATCGCGCGCGAGCAATGGCGCGATCAGGCCGCGCTGTTGCGCGCAGGTAATTTCGCTGAGCATAGCGCGCGCTTCGGTTCAGTCGGGGCGATCGCCTGAGGCCTCGCGACCGGCTTATGCGGCGCGGCAGGTGGTCGCGCGGCGCTCCTTGTCGATCGCCGGAAAGCGCGCGGGAAGGTCGATCAGGATGCGGACCAGCGCGATGCCGCGCGTTCCGTCGACCCGCACAGCCTCATAGCCGGTCGGCGCCGTCTGGCCCGGGGCCACGACGGCGAGCTTGAACGGCTGGTAATCCGCCTTCTGCCCGTTGCGCACGAGCGCCACATTGGTGTGCGCATCGAAGATCGACAGCGACCAATAGGGCGCCGGCACCGGCACCGCCTCGATCAGCAGCGGCCCCTGTGTCAGGTCGAACGGGCAGGACGAATAGGCGATATCCGGACTGGGCCTGACGATCGTCCGGGATGTCGCGGTCGCGAGCGGTGCGTGGGTGAACTGGTTAATGCCACCCACTGCCGAAATGCGCTGCACCGCGACCCCCATCAGCACATCGGGCGTGGCAACCATCGTCGTATGCCAAGCTAATATGCCGAGCACACCGCCCAGGATCGCCGGCCCGATCCAGTGGCGGATCATGCGCAATCCTCCCGCGTGATGGTCGGAAGCTGGTCCACAGTGAAATTGCCCTTGCCGCCGTCGTCAGGAAGATAGGCGCGCAAGGTCAGTTCGAAGCGCGACACCTTGCCGGTCGGAAGCCAATGGTCGGGCTGCTGGTCGGGCGCGATCGTGACGCTCCAGTGCGCCTGTTCCGATGAGGGCAGGCCGGCACTGCCGACTGAATAGATACCGGGCTGATTGGCAACGAGATAGCCTTGCGGGTCGTAGAGCGTCAGGCTCCACCATTTGGTGGGCAGGCCGCTCCCGACGACCCGGTAGCGGCAGCGGCCTTCCAGCGGGTGGCCGGCGCTATCGACGGCGGCATTATAATAACGCGCCTCGGTAGCCGGCAATGCGAGCAGGCCACGCAATGCCACGACGGCGCGCGTATAGGCGCTGGCCTCGGCGGAGCCATAGTCCTTGCCGGTGGTCCACGCGCCGATCTTCTGCGCGGACCCAAGCGCGCCGATGCGGATGCTCCACGCCGCCCCGCCGGCGCCGATCAGCACGCTGAGGACTCCGCAGATCAGGTAGCGCATCCAGGGTCTCATGCCGCTACTTTAACCATTCGCGCGAGGCGAAGTCGAGAAGCTGTCTCAGCCCTGCGCCGCGAGCGCCGCCTGTGCCGCCGCCAGCCGCGCGATCGGCACGCGGTAGGGCGAGGCCGAGACATAATCGAGGCCGATCTTCTCGCAGAAGGAGATGCTCGCCGGATCCCCGCCATGCTCGCCGCAGATGCCGAGCTTGATCTCGGGGCGGGTCGCCCTGCCCCGCTCCGCCGCCATCTCGATCAGCTGGCCGACGCCCTCGATATCGAGACTGACGAACGGATCCCGCGCGTAGATGCCGCGCTCGACATAGGTGGTCAGGAAGCGCGCGGCATCGTCGCGGCTGACGCCGAGCGTCGTCTGAGTCAGGTCGTTGGTGCCGAATGAGAAGAACGCGCCGACCTCGGCGATCTCCCCTGCCATCAGCGCTGCGCGCGGCAACTCGATCATCGTTCCAACCAGATATTCGATGGTCTTGCCCTTGTCCGCGAATACGGCGGCCGCCGCCTTGTCGACGACGATCTTCATCAGCTCGAGCTCGCGGCGGGTGGCGACCAGCGGGATCATGACCTCGGGGATCGGCGCCGAGCCCGATTTCTCGGCAACGACGATCGCCGCCTCGAAGATCGCGCGGGCCTGCATTTCATAGATTTCGGGGTACGTGACGCCAAGACGGCACCCGCGATGGCCGAGCATCGGGTTGAACTCATGGAGCTCGGCGGCGCGTCGCTTGAGGATGGTGACATCGACCCCGGCCGCGGCCGCGACCTCGGCGAATTCTTCCTCCTCATGCGGCAGGAACTCATGCAGCGGCGGATCGAGCAGGCGGATGGTGACCGGCAGGCCGGCCATCACCTCGAACAGCTGAATGAAATCGGCACGCTGTTCCGGCAGCAGCTTTTCGAGCGCAAACCGCCTGCCCGCCTCATCTTCGGCGAGGATCATCTGACGGACCGCGGTGATGCGCGCCGCGTCGAAGAACATATGCTCGGTCCGGCACAGGCCAATACCCTCGGCGCCGAACTCGCGCGCGACCTTTGCGTCGAGCGGCGTCTCGGCATTGGCGCGGACCTTGAGGCGGCGCACACCGTCTGCCCAGACCATCAGCGTGCCGAAATCCCCCGCCAGCTCGGGCTGAACGGTCGGCACCGATCCCATCATCACTTCGCCGGTCGAGCCGTCGATCGTGACCACATCGCCCTCGCGCACCTCGCGACCGCCGACGCGCATCACGCCGGCCTTGGCATCGATCGCCAGCGTTCCGGCGCCCGAAACGCAGGGCCGCCCCATGCCGCGCGCGACCACCGCCGCATGGCTGGTCATGCCGCCACGCGCGGTCAGGATTCCCTTCGCCGCATGCATGCCGTGGATGTCCTCAGGCGAAGTCTCGACGCGGATCAGGATCACGCTGTCGCCGGCGGCGGCGCGCTTCTCGGCTGTGTCGCTGTCGAACACCGCCGCCCCCGATGCGGCGCCCGGGCTGGCGGGCAAACCTTTGGTCAGCACATCCCGCACTGCGTTGGGATCGAGCGTCGGGTGAAGCAGCTGATCGAGCGCTGCCGGATCGACGCGAGCGACGGCTTCCTCGCGCGTGATCAGCCCCTCTTCCGCCATATCGACCGCGATCTTCAGCGCCGCCTTGGCGGTACGCTTGCCCGATCGGGTCTGGAGCATCCAGAGCTTGCCCTGCTGCACCGTGAACTCGATGTCCTGCATGTCGCGGTAATGGTTCTCGAGCAGGTCGAACACCTTGGCGAGTTCAGTGAACACCACCGGCATCGCCTCTTCCATCGAGGCGGGCTTGGCGCCAGCGGCTTCGCGCGAGGCTTTGGTCAGATATTGCGGCGTGCGGATGCCGGCGACGACGTCCTCGCCCTGCGCGTTGATCAGGAACTCGCCATAATAGGCCCGGTCGCCCTTGGCGGGATCGCGGGTGAAGGCGACGCCCGTTGCCGACGTGTCGCCCATATTGCCGAACACCATCGCCTGGATGTTGACCGCAGTGCCCCAGCTCGCCGGGATATCGTTGAGCCGGCGATAGACCTTGGCCCGCTCCGACTGCCACGAGCCGAACACAGCGCCGACCGCGCCCCAGAGCTGGTCATGCACGTCCTGCGGGAAGGGCTTGCCCCATTGCGCCTCGACCAGACCCTTATACTCAGCGACCAGCGCCTGCAGATCCTCGGCGGTGAGATCGGTATCGAGGAAATAGCCGCGATCTTCCTTCGCGATATCAAGCGCATCTTCGAAGCCGCTATGGTCGAGTTCGAGCACGACATCCGAATACATCTGGATGAAGCGGCGATAGCTGTCCCAGGCGAACCGCGCATCGCCGGAAGTGGCGGCAAGGCCTTGCACTGTCTCGTCATTGAGGCCGAGATTGAGGACGGTATCCATCATCCCCGGCATCGAAGCGCGTGCGCCGGAACGGACCGAGACGAGCAGAGGATCGGCCGCATCGCCGAACTTTTTTCCAGTCACGCTCTCGATATGCGCGATGCCAGTCGCGACTTCGTCCCGCAGGCCCTGCGGGAACTGACCGCCCTCGTCATAATAGACGGCACAAAACTCAGTCGAAATGGTGAAGCCCGGGGGCACCGGCAGGCCGATCGAGGCCATCTCGGCGAGGTTCGCACCCTTGCCGCCCAGCAGGTTGCGATCGCCCCTGCCCCCATCCGAAACGCCGCCACCGAAGCGGTACACATAGTGCGTCATTCTCGAGTCCTTTGGCGTCAGTCCTGTTTTCGCTGGGGAGGCGAGGTAGCAATCAGATGCGGGCCAAACGCGTGGTCGTCAGCCCTCGATCCTGGAGAAATCGGCAACCGCATGAACCGCATCCCGAACCCGCGCGAGCAGCGCGAGACGCGCTTCGCGTTTGGCGGGGTCAGGGTCGTTGACGGTCACGTCGTCGAAGAAACGGTCGATCGGCGCGCGGAGGGTGGCGAGCGCTGCCATGGCGGCTTCGAAATCCTCCCTTTCCACAGCAGCGTGGGCGCGGGGAATGGCATGATCAAGCGCGAGGATGAGCGCGGCTTCGGCGGGTTCCGGGGTGTAAGCCAGCGTTGCCCCCGCGGAGGCTGGCGCCGTTGAGTTTGTGGCGGCCGGTTCGCCCAACAATACAGCAGCCCCGATCTCCGCCGGCGCAACGAATCCTTCCTTCTTCAAGATGTTGGCAGCGCGCTTGTAGCCGACCAGCAGATTGGAACCATCTTCCGTGTCGACAAAGTCCTGGAGCGCGTGGACGCGGTCAAGAAGGCGGACGAGGTCGTCCTCGCCGCCGAGGGCGAATACCGCGTCGATCAGGTCGTGACGAACGCCGGCTTCGCGTTGCTGGACCTTGAGGCGGTCAGCAAAGAAGGGGATCACGTCGTCAAGATTGCCGCGAAATATCCCGGCCCTTTTACCAAAGGCGAGTAACGAATCCAGCGAGATTCGGAGCTGATTGCCAAGAAGCAGCGCAATGACGCCCAGCGCTGCGCGGCGAAGCGCGAACGGATCCTTCGAACCCGTCGGTTTCTCGTCAATACCAAAAAAAGCAGTGATCGTATCGAGCTTGTCGGCGAGGCAAACGGCGATCGTAACGGGCGCGTTCGGCGTCTCATCGCCTTGACCGACGGGTTTGTAGTGATCGCGCACCGCGTCAGCGACCGCATTGTCCTCACCTTGAACGCGGGCGTAGTAGCCGCCCATCACCCCTTGGAGTTCAGGGAATTCGCCAACCATTCCAGTGACGAGATCAGCCTTAGCGAGGCGCGCGGCACGTTCGGCTTGTGCCGCCAGCGTTGCAACTTCATCCGCACCCGTCTTGCGAGCGCGATCCAGAGCATCGGAAGAAATAATCCGCTCGTGAACCATCCACCGTGCCATCTTGGCAAGATGTTCTTCCTTGCCTTCGACAACTTCTCCGATCAGCCAGCGCGCCAGCTTGGCGACGCGGTTGACCTTATCCGCAACCGTGCCAAGCTTCTCGTGAAACACGATCCGGTCGAGCTTCTTCGCCTGCTCCTCGAGCGGAACCTTCAGGTCCTGCTCCCAGAAGAATTTCGCATCCGACAGCCGCGCCGCGAGCACCTTGCGATTGCCCTCGATGATCTTCTCGCCGCCGTCGACCGCGTCGATATTGGCGGTGCAGACGAACGCATTGGCGAGCTTGCCGTCCGCATCCTGGCACACGAAATATTTCTGGTTCACCCGTGCAGTAAGCTGGATCACCTCGKGCGGCACATCCAGGAACGCCTCATCAAAACGGCCGAGCAACGGCATCGGCCATTCGGTGAGGCCGGCATTCTCGACCAGCAATCCCTCGTCGCGCACCAGCGTCAGGCCGGCCTTGGACGCAACCATGGTCGCGCCCAAAGCGATGATCGATTTGCGCTCGTCCTGATCGACGATGACATGGCACGCCCGCAGCTTCTCGGCATAATCCGAAGCGCTGCCGATGGTGATGATGCCGGGATGGTGGAAGCGATGGCCAAGCGTCGCGGCGCCTGAGGTGATCCCGGCGATCTCGAACGCCACGACAGTGTCGCCAAGCAACGCTACGATGCCCTGCAGAGGGCGCACCCAGCGCAAGCTTTCGGTCGAGGCCGAGGCATCGCCCCAGCGCATCGATTTGGGCCAGGGGAAAGCCCGGATGATCGCGGGGATCGCTTCGGCGAGCACCTCGGCGGTGGCGCGGCCGGGCTTTTGGGTGACCGCGAAGAGGACCTTGTTGCCCTTGCCGTCGTCGCGTTCCTCGAGCTGGTCGCGGGTCAGGCCGGTCGAGCGGAGGAAGCCTTCGAGTGCCTGGGCCGGCGCGTCGGCGCGCGGGCCCTTGCGTTCTTCGCTCGTCGCTTCGGTTTCGAGCGGCAGGTCGCGGGCGATGAGGGCAAGGCGGCGCGGAGTCGAGAAGGTGACGATCGCCTCGGCGCGCAGGCCCGCCTTGTCGAGCTCGGCCGTGAACAGGCGAGCAAGATCATCGCGCGCCTTCTCCTGCATGCGCGCGGGGATCTCTTCCGAGCGGAGTTCGAGAAGGAAGTCGGTCACCAGTTCCTCCCCGGAACGGGGAGGGGGACCATGCGCAGCATGGTGGAGGGGCTTGGAGCGCGGGCGGCTGCATACCGAGTATCGTCGCGAATTGAGATGGGGAGCTCCGGAGCAAGCACGTCGCGCTCCAAGCCCCACCACCGCTCTACGAGCGGTCCCCCTCCCCGTTCCGGGGAGGATTTAAGGGAGGATTTAAGAAGCGCCCTCACGCCGCCCACCCGTTCTTGTCCATCCACGCCTGGCAGCTGCCCTTCGCCAGATCGCGCACCCGGCCCATATAAGCCTGGCGCTCGGCCACCGAGATTACCCCCCGCGCCTGCAGCAGGTTGAAGACATGGCTCGCCTTGATCGCCTGCTCATAAGCCGGGATCGGCAGCTTCGCCTCCAGGCAATTCTCGCACTCGGCAGTCGCCTTGCGGAACAGGTCGAACAGCGCCTCGGTGTTCGCCACCTCGAAGTTCCAGGTCGATTGCTCGATCTCATTCTCGAGGAACACGTCGCCGTATGTCACGCCGGTATCGTTATAAGCGAGATCGTAGATGCTGTCCTTGTTCTGCAGATACAGCGCCAGCCGCTCCAGCCCATAGGTCAGCTCGCCGGCGACCGGCTTGCAGTCGAAGCCGCCCATCTGCTGGAAATAGGTGAACTGAGTCACCTCCATGCCGTCGCACCAGACTTCCCAGCCCAATCCCCAGGCGCCGAGCGTCGGGCTCTCCCAGTCATCCTCGACGAAGCGGATGTCGTGCTGGGTGAAATCGATGCCGATCGCGGCGAGCGAACCCAGATACAGCTCCTGCAGGTCAGGCGGGCTCGGCTTCAGGATCACCTGATACTGATAATAATGCTGCAACCGATTCGGATTCTCGCCGTAGCGGCCGTCCGTTGGTCGCCGGCAGGGCTGGACGAAGGCCGCATTCCATGGCTCGGGGCCGAGCGCGCGCAGAGTCGTTGCGGTGTGAAACGTGCCCGCGCCCATCTCCATGTCATAGGGCTGGAGGATCAGGCAGCCGCGCTCGCTCCAATAATCATGGAGTTTCAGAATCATGCGCTGGAAGCTCAGCGGCTCGGTCACGATCGCGTAAAAACCCTTCGCAGTTGCGGCAATTCGACGCGCGTCGCTTTGGCGCATGCCCCGAAAGGGGTCAACCACACCAATTGACGGGTGGCACGCTTTCCGCTGTGTTAACCATTATGGCCCGGAGTCGAACTGCGCGGCCGCGGGGGCGCGGGATTCAGGTACGGCGCGGCGCGTTGGGGCTCGCTTTCGCGACTCTGTTCTGCACAGGTGCCGGTCTTGGTGCAGCGCCAGCACCCCGTATTGCCTATCGATCGATCCCCGAAACGCCGCTGGTCACATGGCGTGGACACCGGATCGGCCCGCGCATCGCTTACCCCACCCTGCCGGCTGACCTTCGGATCGCGCCGATCGATTTCGCGCTCGACGGCGACGCGACGGATATCCCCTCCGCCGAGGAGCTGGAGGCAGCCGACTCCCGCATCGCGGTCGCGCAATTCTCACAAAATTACCGTCCGCATCCGGCGATCTGGAAGATCGCCAGCGGCAGATCGACACTCTATCTGTTCGGCACCATCCACATCCTGCCGCCGGGCTTCCAGTGGCGCAGCGAGACGCTTGACCGGATCGTGGCGGGCGCCGATGCCCTCATTGTCGAATCGGTCGGCAGCGAGGCCGATCCGCTGATGAACAGCGCCCCCTCCCCCACACTGCCTCCGCTTGCCCGGCGTGTGTCGCCGGATCACCGCGCCGCACTCAAACATTTCACGGATGCGCTGGCGCCCGAAGCGGTCGCTGCGCTCGATGGAATGCAGACCTGGATCGCGGCGATCGCGGTTGGCTATGTCCGCGATTTCCGCGCGGGTGAAATCCCCGGCCCGGGTGCCGATAGCTGGCTCGAGGAACGTTTCCGCCAGGCGGGCAAGCCGGTGGTGCCGATCGAGAGCGGCAATCAGGTGATGGCGACGGTCAGCGCCATTCCCGAGGCCGAGCAGCGCCGCATGCTCGATCTCGCGCTGGATTCCCCGCAAAGGTCGCGCGCCGAGCTGCGCGCGCCGATGCACGCCTGGGCAAAGGGGGAAGTCGGCAGCGATTCGGCGCTCACCGTCGACATGGTCGGGTCGAGCGGCACGGAGGCGCTGTCAGCGCCGCTCCTCACTGACCGCAACCGCGCCTGGGCCGACAGCCTCGCGCGGCGGCTGCACACACCCGGCACGGCATTGTTCGCGGCTGGCGTCGGGCATTTTGTCGGGCCGGGCTCGCTGCTCGATCTGCTTCGTCAACGTGGCATCAAGGTGAAGCGGGTAGAGTGAGGCCGCGATTGCCGATAAGCACGCGCAACTTTCTCTCAGGAACCCTTTCTCCATGAAGACTTTCGCCAAGTTGATCGCGCCGCTGGCGCTGCTGCTCACGGCCCCCGCCTGCGCGCAAACCGCGCCCGTCACGGTCGTGCGCCAGGCCGCCCCGGCTTTGTGGGTGGTCAAGGATGCGGACACCACAATCTACCTGTTCGGCACGATCCATGTGCTGCGGCCCGGCACCACCTGGTTCGACAAGGGCGTGAAAAAGGCGTTCGATTCCTCGAACCAGGTCGTGCTCGAGATGGTGATGCCCGACGTCGAGACGATGCAGGCGATCGTCAAGCAGAAGGGCTATGCGCATGACAACATAGCGCTCACTGCTCGCCTGACTGGGGAAAAGCGCGCCGCTTATGAAAAGGCGATGGCCAATCTCGGCCTGCCCGCGACCGCTTTCGACAACCTCGAGCCATGGTTCGCGGCCGTGAACCTGGAACTGCTGCCGCTCCAGAAGTTGGGCTATGATGTCACCAACGGCCCCGAGCAGATCATCACCAAGGCCGCGGCCGCTGGCGGCAAGCCGGTGGTCGGGCTCGAGACGGCGGAGCAGCAGCTCGGCTTTTTCGACGGCCTGTCGATGCCGGCCCAGGTCGCCTTCCTGTCAGCGACGGTCGATGAAGCCCCGACGATCGGCACCAAGATCGAGACGATGGTCGATCAATGGGCAGTGGGGGATACCACAGAGCTCGCCAAGATCCTGAATGACGATGTCGCCGATTCTCCCGAGCTGGAAAAGGTCCTGCTGATCGATCGCAACAAGCATTGGGCGGATTGGATCGACGCACGAATGAAGCAGCCGGGCGTGGTGTTCATGGCAGTCGGCGCAGGGCATCTGGCGGGCAAGAACAGCGTGCTGGTGCAACTCGAGGCGCATCACCTGAAAGCGGAGCGGGTGAAGTACTGACTTCCTTCTCCCCCGGGGGGAGAAGGATACGAAGACTTGGGAGCGAAGCGACCTAGTCGAAGTTGGATGAAGGGGCTGAGGCTCGAGACACACGCCCTCACCCTCCCGTCGCTTCGCTCCTCCTTCCCTCTCCCCAAAATGGGAGAGGGAGATAGTTGCCTTTCCCCCGCCCCTCCCCTATAGCGCCCCGCTTCCGGCCAGGGTCATCCCTGGAGGCCTGGCCGGGATTTTGAACCAGCATATCGGAGACTGTAATGAGCGAACAGCTTACGCTCGCAGCCGAGACGCGTGGACAGGTTGGCAAGGGAGCCTCCCGTTCGCTTCGTCGTGAAGGCCGCGTACCCGCCGTGATCTACGGCAACAAGCAAGATCCCGCCTCGATCCATGTCGAGGAAAAGGCGCTGATGCGCGCCCTGATGACGGGCCATTTCATGAATTCGGTCGTGATGATCGAAGTGGACGGCAAGTCCGTGCGCACCCTGCCCAAGGATGTTGCGTTCGACGCCGTGACCGATCGCCCGGTCCATGCCGATTTCCTGCGCATTTCCGAGCACGCGACCGTGCACGTCAATGTGCCGGTCGTCTTCACCGATGAGGAGCTCTCCAAGGGCATCAAGCGCGGCGGCGTTCTCAACGTCGTTCGCCATGAGCTGGAGCTGATCTGCGACGCAGCCGAGATCCCCGACGAGATCACCATCTCGCTCAAGGGCACCGATGTCGGCGATTCGATCCACATCTCGCAGGTGAAGCTGCCCAAGGGCGCCAAGTCGGCGATCGACGACCGCGATTTCACCATCGCAACGCTGATCGCGCCGTCGGCGCTCAAGTCCGAGACGCTCGAACAGGTTGCTGAAGAAGCCGCTGCCGCCGAGGCCGCGCATGAAGAGCATGTCGCCGAGGTTGAAGCTGAGGCCGCTGCTGAAGCCGCGCCCGAGGGTGAAGCTTCGGAAGGCTGAGCCTGACGAACCGCTCCGCGAGGGGCGACAGATACGGGGGCAGGAAAGCATTGCGCTTCCCTGCCCCTTTTCTTTGCTTAAAGGGACTTCATGCAACTCTGGGTCGGCCTTGGTAATCCCGGCGCGCAATATGCGCTGCAGCGGCACAATGTCGGCTTCATGGCGGTCGATACGATCGCCGAGATCCATGATTTCGGGCCGGTGAAAAAGGCGTTCCAGGGCTGGACCCAGGAAGGCCGGATTGGGCCTGAGAAAATCCTGCTGCTCAAGCCCGCCACCTTCATGAACGAGAGTGGCCGCTCCGTCGGCGAAGCGATGCGCTTCTACAAGCTCGATGTCGGCGATGTGACCGTCTTCCATGACGAGCTCGATCTCGCGCCGTTCAAGGTGAAGGTGAAGACCGGCGGCGGCACGGCCGGCCACAACGGCCTGCGCTCGACCGAGGCGCATATCGGCAATGAATTCCGCCGGGTGCGGATCGGGATCGGGCATCCCGGCCACAAGGACAAGGTCAGCCCCTATGTGCTCGGCAATTACGCAAAGGCCGAGATGGATCCGCTGGCCGATCTGCTCGGCGCTGTCGCGGCCGAGGCGCGCTGGCTGGCCGAGGGCAATGACGGTCGCTTCATGAGCGATGTCGCGCTCAGATTGGGTGAGACGAAATGACGACGCGCAGCTTTTTCGCGACCCGACTCTACGAGGGTAGCCTCGATGACAGTGATTTCGTCGCCGAGCTCGACCATGGCTGCCGCACGCTCGCTGAGGATGACCGCGCCGGTCGCACCTGGTCCAAGGCGCATGGCTATCGCGGCTATACCTCCTACGCCTCGCTCGACGACCTGCCGCACCGTGATCCAGTGATTGGTGAGCTGGTGCGTCGGCTGGGCAAGCATGTCGCCGCCTTTGCCAGGGACTGCGCCTTCGATCTTGGCGGGCGCAAACTGAAGCTCGACAGCCTGTGGGTGAACATCCTGAAGCCAGGCGGCACGCATTCCGGGCACATCCATCCGCACAGCGTGATTTCGGGCACTGTCTATGTCGCGGTGCCTCCAGGCTCGGGGGCGCTGAAGTTCGAGGATCCCCGTCTCGCGATGATGATGGCCGCCCCGACCCGACGTGACGATGCGCCCGAGGATTTGCGCAGCTTCGTCTATGCCGACCCGACAACCGGCAGCATATTGCTCTGGGAAAGCTGGCTGCGGCACGAAGTGATGCCCAACGCGGCCAAGGAAGAGCGGATCAGCATCAGCTTCAACTATCGCTGACCATCACGCAGTTCAGAATTTGAGGCCGACCACCATGTTGACGACCGGGTTTGTGATCGATGTCCGGTCATTGCCGACACTGGTTGCGCGAAGCTCCCGAAAGGCGCGCGGCATGCCGGGATTCACCCGCCCGAGCAGCGTACCACCCTCGATGCCTAGCATCACGCCGCCACCCAGTATCTGGGTGTAGCCGAAGGTCGCGGCCGGGGTGAACCGCTTGAAACCACGCACGCCCATGCCGGTATTGGGGCCCCTCGGCACATAGAGCAGCCCGTGAGTGGTGCGCTCGGCATCGCGCGCAAAGTTGGTTCGGCTGTAGAAACGCAGGCCGCCCGAGAAGTGAAAGCCCTGCCCGGCGAGCGGATAGAAATCCATCATCGAGCTGGCGAAGCGCTGGCGCAGATTGTTGTCGGGATCGAGCAGGATGTCAGCCACCGGGCGCGGCGCGAATTCGATGCGAAGATGAAAATCCGGCGTGAGCGCGAGCCCCGGATAGGGCATTGCTGGAGAGCCAGTCAGGCGCAGCGCAGGCAATATGCCGTGAAGCGGCAACGCCTGTTGCGCCCATGCCGGAGCCGCGGCGATACACCCCGTCAGTACAGCGACCACCAGCGCCGTGCGCATCAGCCATCCCCCAAAACCGCAGGCGGGCCCCCTCGCATGCCGTCATTTCCATGACCGCGCCGAACCGCCGAACCCGCACAGATTTTGCGGTTAATTTTTTACCATGGAGCTCGCGCACCGCCGATAGCGGGACGCGGTGCTGGCATATCGCGGGCGAACGCCCTATCGCGCGTCTCCAATCGGCCGGGTAACCTCGGCGTCATCATCTACAAGGTATCATCATGGGTTTCCGCTGCGGTATCGTCGGCCTGCCGAATGTCGGCAAATCGACGTTGTTCAACGCTCTCACCGAGACGGCCGCCGCGCAGGCGGCGAACTATCCATTCTGCACGATCGAGCCGAATGTCGGCAATGTCGCGGTGCCCGACAAGCGCCTCGACCAGCTCGCCGCGATCGCCGGCTCGGCCAAGATCATCGAAACCCAGCTCGGCTTTGTCGATATCGCCGGCCTCGTCCGCGGCGCGTCGAAGGGCGAAGGCCTCGGCAACCAGTTCCTCGGGAACATCCGCGAGGTGGACGCGATCGTCCATGTCCTGCGCTGCTTCGAGAATGGCGATGTCACTCATGTCGAGGGCAAGGTCGATCCGATCGCCGATGCCGAGACGGTCGAGACCGAGCTGATGCTCTCCGACCTCGAAAGCCTCGAGAAGCGCGTGCCCAATTTCGCGAAGAAAGCGGCGCAGGGCGACAAGGAAGCGAAGATCGCCGTCTCGGTGCTCGGCCAGGCGCTCGAGCTTCTCCGTGAGGGCAAGCCCGCCCGCCTGACCAAGCCGAAGGACGAGGAGGAGGCCCGCGTCTTCTCGCAGGCGCAGCTCCTCACCTCCAAGCCGGTTCTCTATGTCTGCAACGTCGATGAGGGCGATGCGGCGCATGGCAATGCCCTGTCGGCGCGCGTGTTCGAAAAGGCGAAGGCCGAAGGCGCCGAGGCGGTGGTCGTCTCCGCCGCCATCGAGGCCGAGATCGCCACCATGGCCCCCGAAGAGCGAGGCGAATTTTTGGCCGAGCTCGGGCTGGAAGAAACCGGCCTCGCCCGGGTGATCACCGCCGGCTACAAGCTGCTCCACTTGCTCACCTTCTTCACCGTCGGGCCCAAGGAAGCGCGTGCCTGGACAGTCCATGTCGGCGCCCGGGCACCCCAGGCGGCTGGCGAGATCCACACCGATTTCGAACGCGGCTTCATCCGAGCCGAGACGATCGCCTTCGACGATTATGTCGCACTGAAGGGCGAAGCCGGCGCGCGCGACGCGGGCAAGCTGCGGTCCGAGGGCAAGGACTATGTCGTCCAGGACGGCGACGTGATGCTGTTCCGCTTCAACGTCTGAGGACACTTACCCGCTGTTCGCCACGCCATCGCTCGGGCATTAGGCGAGGCGCGAATCCTTCCGTCACCCCGGGCTTGTTCCGGGGTCCATCAAGCGGCAGGCGCCGGAGTTCGAGATGAGCCACCCCGCCAAGCCGCATGATGGATGCCGGAACGCGTCCGGCATGACGATGTGGGCGATGGCGCTCGCCCTTTTAGCCCTCTCAGTCGGTGCCGCCGCACCGTGCCTGGCGTCACCCGCCCAGGCCAGCCCGGCGCCCGCGGAAATACGGGCGCCGATCACCATCCTCGTCTCGATCGACGGCTTTCGCGCCGATTATCTGGATCGCGGCGTCACCCCCAACCTTTCAACGCTCGCGGCAGGCGGCGTGCATGCGGCGATGCGGCCGAGCTTCCCGTCAAAGACCTTCCCCAACCACTGGACGCTGGTCACCGGCCTCAGGCCCGATCGCACCGGCATCGTCGCCAACATGATGGAGGATGGCGCCCGCCCGGACGAGGTCTTCAAGATGGAGACTGACGATCCCTTCTGGTGGAATGCCGCCGAACCCCTGTGGGTGACGGCGGAGAAAGCGGGCATCCGCAGCGCCACCCTGTTCTGGCCAGGATCGAACGTGGCATGGGGCGGGACGAAAGCCGCGAAATGGCCGTACGACGTCGCCGGCGGCACCCGCCCCGAGGACTGGCAGCAGTTCAGCATGGCCGTGAACAACACCCAGCGCGTCAACGGCGTGCTCGACTGGGCGCGCCGCCCGGCGGCGATCCGGCCGAAATTCGTGACGCTCTATTTCGACACCGTCGATAGCGCCGGCCACACTTACGGCCCCGACGATCCGAGAACCACCCAGGCAGTCGGCGAAATCGACGCAACGATCGGCCAGCTCGTCCAGGGCCTGAAGGACATGGGCCAGCCGGCCAATCTGGTGATCGTCGCCGATCACGGCATGGCGACGATCAGCAAGGCGCGCACCATTGTCCTGGACCGGATCGCCAACCCCGCCGATTACCGCGTGGTCGAGGCGACCACCTACGTGTCGCTTGCCCCCGTGCCCGGCCATGAGGCAGCGCTCGCGGCGGCACTGCGCAAGCCGCACGATCACCTCACCTGCTGGCCCAAAGCGGAAATCCCTGCGCGTTTCCATTACGGCACCAACCCGCGCATCCCGCCCTGGTTCTGCCTGGCGGAAACCGGCTGGCTGGTGGTGAAGACCGCGAGCGCGAAGGTCGATGACAAGGGCAACCATGGCTACGACCCCATGGCGCGGGAAATGGCCGCCCTTTTCATCGCCAACGGCCCGGCGATCAGGCCGGCCGGCAAGCTCCCGCCCTTCGATAATGTCGACATAGCGCCGCTGATGCGCAATCTGATCGGCTTGCCGCCGGGCACCGGCCTTGACGGCGACGACACGCCTTTCCGCGATATATTGGTGAAATGACGGGATCTGTGATGCAATATTTCGAAGATATCGAAGTCGGTACGAAATCCAGTTTCGGGCATTACGAAGTCACCCGCGAGGAGGTGATCGCCTTCGCCTCGAAATATGATCCCCAGCCCTTCCACCTCTCGGACGAGGCCGCGGCCGCCACGCATTTCGGCCGGCTCTCAGCCAGCGGTTGGCACACCTGCGCGATGACCATGTCGATGGTCGTCGCCAATCTCGATGCGCACAGCCAGGCCGGCCTCGGCTCACCCGGCATCGACGAGCTGCGTTGGCTCAAGCCGGTCTATCCCGGCGACACCCTGCGCTGCGAAACCGAACTGCTCGATAAACGCGCGTCGCAGAGCCGCCCCGAAATGGGCAGCTTCCGCAGCAGGATGACCGTGTTCAACCAGCACGACGTGCCGGTGATGACCTTCCTGTCGATCGGCCTGATCCGGACGCGGCCCGTCCAGCCCTAGCGCCGGTGATGATCGCCCCAGTGCGAACGTCCATCGCCTCCTCGCGACCCACCATAGTCGCGCCAGACCGGCCGCGTCTCCCGGCCGCGCCAGGCACCTGAACGGCCCTGCCAATAGCCACGCTGCTGGTCGTTCCAGCGGTGGCGGCGATGGTTGCGATCATAGACGTAATAGCCGGTGCCGGGGTAATAATAGTCGCCGTACCAGCCCCAATAGGGGTCGGCACTAAAGCCGCCATAATAGGGATCCCACCCGCCGCTGTTATAGCCGACCGAGACGCCGCTATAATAGCCGTCCTCGGCGCAGGCGGAGAGGCCAAGGCCGGCCGCAAGCGCTACGCCGGCAAGCATCAATCGAGATTTGGACATGGTACGCACTCCCTGTGCAGGGACGTCGCTAACGATTACTGGTCAGCGACGTTGAGTGCATAAACAACGGTGAAATGCCCCGGAGGTTCCGCGAGCGAGCCCACCCCCGCGCCCGAACCCGGTGCCGATATCCGCGCGGCATCGCCTGTGCTAGGCCCCGCCTCACCCCCTATCCGGATGCCCTTGAACCTATGCTGAGCCAGCCCGAACAGGCCCTGCTGAACCTGGAACAGGCGCGGGACTTGCGGGCATCCGGCACCTCCTATCGCGACATCCGCCGCCGCCTCGATCTCACCACCAGCCAGCTCAGCCATATCCGCCGCGCGCTCAAGCGCGAAAAGGCGTCGCGCACGCGGCTGCGCTCGACCAACGTCAGGGCGACCGACCGCGACCTGCCGGTCGGCCAGTCGATCCTCCCCATCGGCTTGCGGTGCCTGCTGAACGCATCGGGCTACCGCACCCTCGGCGATCTCGCTGATCGGCTCGCCGACCCCGACCTGCCCGGCCTGGAGACCCTGCCGGGTATCGGCCCCCACCGCGCACGCCTGGTGAAGACCCTGCTCGACCATTTCGACCTGCTCCCCGGCCGAAGCGACCTACAGGCCGAGATCGAGCGCCTCTTTCCCGAATTCGGTGACACGCCTTCGGCCGGGAAAATAGGTGACGAGTCCAGGTAAGATAGCGCTGAACGCCCGTCAGGGAAACCGGTTCGAGGGAGGATCGCAGGTTTCAGCCTCTCAGGCATCCCCTATAAAGCAAGCTCTGCAGAGATCGGCGGCACCTCAGGCGGCAGCTCGAGACCGGCGCCCGAAGGATACAGCAATGGGCTCCGCTATGGGAGGCGCCCGCTCGCCCAGCCGCTCCAGGCGTTGCGCCTGCGCAACCGCTTGTCCCCTGCGCCGCGCGCCGATCATATGGCATAGCGCCCCAAGCGCGAGACAGGCCGTCGCAAACCATTTCATGAAGACATAGGCCGCAAGCCGCCACGCGGAATGCGGCGCGCCGCCGCTCAGGGCCGGCGCGATCCCTGCAACGGGCCGGCCAACGGCAGCGCCATGCTCGACCATGAACCCGATCAAGGCGCGATCATCCGGTGCAGGCTGCCAGGCTCCGGTCAGGCCGGCGAGGTGCCTGCCCATCCGCGCCGCATCGCCGTCCATATAAGCTTGTTGCGCCAGCACGAAACGGGCCTGGTCCGCCAGCGGCTGCGGCAAGCGTTCGGGGAAGATGCGATAGGCAGCCACCGGTGGCCGAAAGGTGCCGTCATCATGGGCTACCGGCGCACCGTCATGATCGACCAGGATTCCGGTCCGCGCAGCCGGCAGTACCTGCTCCTCGGGCACCTGCCACGAGGCGAAGAACGCCCAGATAAAAGGCGAAAACGGCACCGATACCAGCAGGATCGCGATGCGCACGCCACGGGAGGCGATCACCCGTTTGAGCAACTGGTAGAAGCCCACGAACATCGGGAGCACGCAGGCGATGATCCAGCTCATCGGCTGAAGCGAGAGCTGCCACGGCAGCACTGCCTTCACGCCGGCGCCTTGTTGCCGCAGCCAGGAAAAGAGCGGTTCGGGCACTGACAGATAGGGATCGGTTCCCCAAGGCCCCGCCGGGTCGGGCCAGGCGAGCGGCATCAGTGTGCCAAGCAGGCAGAAGCCCGCGATTATAAGCCATTTGCCAGCGAGGCAGAACCGGGCGCCCCGTGCAGCCAGTGCCGCGATCCGCCCGGAAAGGTCGCTCACTCGGCGGAAGCGGGAATCCTGCCCGCCAGACCGGAGGCCATTTCGTGGCGAAGCTCAGCCAGATCGGCCAGCGCCGCCTTGCGCTGTTCCGCGCCCTCCTGATGGGCCGCGCGCACATCGATCAGCGTCTTCACGACATTGTCGTGCACCGTGCGCAACGTCTCGACGTCGATCACGAGGCGCTGATTGGCCTTGGCCGTCGCAACCGTATTCTCATGCAATATCTCGGAATTGCGCTTCATGAAATAATTGGTCGCATCGTCGATATTATTGGCGAGCGTTACCGCATCGCGCTGCTCGTTAAGCGCCAGCGCGAGCACGAAAGTCCGCTTCCAGGCTGGGAGCGTCAGCCGCTGGATGGTCTGGAATTTCTCGAGCAGCACGACATTGTTCGCCTGCATCATCCGGATCATCGGCAGGGTCTGCAGCGCGCTATGCTGAAGTACGGAGAGGTCGCCGATCCGCTTCGACAGCGCCTCCCGGCTGCCCTCCAGCGCGCTGATCACCTCGACCGCCGCGAGATCGCCTGGCCCCTTTCGCAGTGCCGCGATCTCCTCGTCGAGTGAGTCGATGCGCACTTCAGCGGCGCGGACATGGACGGCGAGCACATGATGTTCCTCCGCCACGCCGTCGTACATCGTCGCAAGCGACTCCGCCCGGGTATGGAGCCGGGACAGCGTGCCCTCGATATTCTGGACGAGCTTGTCGACCTGTTCCTCGAGCGAGGCGAAGCGGGAGACCGCCTTTTCCTTGGTCAGCACGAACTGCTTGACAAGCCCGCCGATGATCGGCGCGCGCGCCCATTTGCTGTCGAACGAGGACAGGTCGAAGGATTGGGCAGCGGCCACGATCTCACTTAGCTTGCCGCCCATATCGTCGAGGTCGCCGGTGCGCGCCTGGCTGAGCAGCTGGTCCGCATAGCCGCTGGTCGTCTTGCCGATTTCCTGGCCGAACCCGGCCACCGCGAGCGGCGAACGAACGTCGATCGTCGCGGCGAGCGCCTGCGCTTCGGCATCGTCGACCTGCGGCGTCAGGAGCCGGGTCGACGCATCGAGCGGCAGCGCGGTACCGATTTGAGCGGGGAGATTCATGAATCGCATGTCCTTCGGGGAGCCATCGCGCCTTCGAATCGCGCGTGAATGGTGCGGAGCTGGGAAAGCAGGCCTGACGGATCTTCGCTCCCGGCAGTTCCCTGCGCGACAGCGAGCGCGTGATGCTGCCACACCGGGAACAACAGCTGCTCGATGTCGGTGAAGCGGTCGAGAAGGCCCGAAAGATGATCGATCGCCATCACCATCTGAGCGCGCGTAAGGCGGTTGGAGGCGTGCAGCGCCTCGAGATTGCCGAGCCGGCGATGAAGCCGCGCCACGACAGGGTCATCTGCGGCCGCGCCGCGCAGAAAATCGGACGTTGCGTCCGCCAGCGCCTGTTGTGCTTCATGGGCGGCGTCCAGCCGGGGTAGATCAGCGCGCATCGCTGCCTGGGCGCGGCGCGCGCCGGTGGCTTCTTTCGTCACCCGCCGCATCGTGGCACCAAGGCTGTGCGCCGCGACTTCGAGCTCGATCCGTGCTTCGAGATCGGCGCCAGTGAACCGGCTCCACCATCCCTGCCGCCTTGCCACCCGGTCGATGTCGATCCGTTTGAGCGTCTCGACCATCTCGGTCATCGCCTCGGCGAGCGATCGCGCAGGCGTCCCCGACAACAGGCTCTGGTCGGGCTCGAATGGGACATGGGCCGAATCGAAGCGCACCAGCGCCTCCTCGGAGCCCGGGCTGGTGCCCGCGAACAGCGAAGCCATTACCTCCGCGTTTGGGGATGCGGCAGCGGGTTCGGGCAGCGAGGAAACCATAACTGTCCTTATCCTGCCAGCTCTTAAGGCGCAGTTACCCCGGCGGCGGTGCGGTTGCGGCGTGAAGGGGCCTGCAGCGCTTCGAGCTTCGCCCGTTGCGCTTCGATCCGGCCATGGCTCCAGCGCAGGATCAGCCCGATCACCAGACAGGAAAGCCCGCTCCACAGCATGATCTGCAGCAGCACCCGCGCGCGCCCGATCCAGGTCAGGACCGCATTCCAATATGTCGCGCGCGCCATGACCACCGCGCGATCGGCGGCCGGCACCGGCGCCATTCCCGCGGCAGCGCCCATCGCCACCAGCCGACGCGCGAAATCATTTCGCGCAGGCAAATCGGTCGGCGGCATTGCCAAGGCGATCGGCAGCAGGCGCCGCAAGGTCGGCAGGTCGCCTCTCGCATATGCCTGGCCGGCAAGCGCGAAACGCAACCCCTCAACATCGTCACGATCGCGCAGCTCCGGTCCATCCTGCTCCAGATCTTCGATCACCGCCACCTGGTTGCCCGAGGAGACAGTCAAGCGACGCGTTCCGCCACCGCTCGCAGGCAGCGTCGGATGTTCCCCGGCTTTCAGCCGCGCGATCAGGCCGGGCTGACGTGCCTCGATCGCGGCCGTCAGGCGCTCGAAATTCGCTGGGGTGAGCGTCGCGGGATAGACCGCCCCCGTCTCCGCCCCGGCGCAGGCGATGCCCAGCACGAGCGCTACAAGGCCAAAGCCAACCCCGATCCGCGACAGGGCGCCTCGGTTCAGCCACGCCCGCAGAAAGGCGATAATGCTGATGGTCGCCAGCGATCCGATCAGGCTCCACAACCCGAACAATGTCGAGGGCCCGCCCCAGATCCTGCGCTCGTCGATCCGTTGAATATGCTCGGACCAGAGCAGGAACGATGTCCGGCTGGTCAGCAGGATCGAAGGGCGTGCCGCGCCGTCCGCCGACGGATCGTAAAAGACCATCATGCACAGCCACAACAGGCTGGTGCCGATCAGCAGGACCTTGGCCAGCATGATGAACAGATTCCGCCGCGCGGCCAGCTTATCAATGCCGGCCGCGCTCATGCCCTCCGTGCTCATGCCCCCGCCCTCATGCCATCGCCCGCGCGCGACGTCCGGTCGCCGTCAGTTCCTCGATCGTCGCAAGGCGGCGGCGTACCACCCGCAGGACCCGCCAGATGGCGGCAGCCAGGCAGATCGCCAGCAGGCACAGGCCAAGCGCGCCGCGTTCGCCCCAATATTGCCCGGCGGGGGTGAGGCATCCGAATTTGAAGCATGCAGACGAAACGGTCGGCGCATGTCCCTGGAGGAATTGCAGCCGATAGGCGCCCTCGATCGGCGACGCGATATCGAAGCTCGTCAGGCCGGCGGACAGGCGCGCCGCGTCTGCCCGGTCCCCTTCGGCATAGGCGATCTCCGCCAGCATATAGCGGCGCCAGGGCAGCGTCTCCCGGAGCCAGCCCGGATTAGCCGGCCCGGTGACGCCCAGCGCGGCTCGCGCCGCCGGCACGCTCACCGCAACCGGCGGATAGGGCTGCATGATTGTCGGGATCGGCCCGGCATAGGAAATCAGCACCATCCAGCCGATGGCGATATAGGCAACCCGCTTCCGCCGCTTGATCAATGCCCAGATGAAGAAGCCTGCCGCGCCGAGCACTGAGGTCTGGATCACGGAGGAAAGGATCTGCCCGACACGGCCGATGCCCCGATCGACCACATAAGGTTCGCCGGGTGCAAGCGCGGCTTGATGGGCCATCAGCAGATTCGGGCCGTCCCCCGCGACATGGACGTCGAACACGCCCGAAACCGGATCGTGCAACAGCACCGCGACAATGGCGAACAGGATCACGGCGCAGAGTACAGCAATCAGCGCGCCCCTGATCCGCCCGGCGCGCGCCGCCAGTTCTTCCCGATTTGTCGACTTGGCCATGGCACTGGGAATGAACTGAAAAAGTGAAGATTGGCTTGCATGCCATCAAAAGCACCGAGCGCGGTTGCGGCCCTTTACGCCTATCGGCATTTTGGGCAGAGTTCGCGCGACAGATGCGCAAGGTAGCGGTTAACTGCCCGCATCATCTGGTTTTTGGGGAGGTCAAATAGATGGTCGGCGCATCGATCCGAACAGGTCGCGGAGATCGACCATGCCTTTGACCCCGCACTCCACGCGCCGGGCTTTCCTGGGCACCGCGGCCGGAGCGTCGGCACTTCTTCTGGCGGAAAATACGAGCGCGCGATCGTCGGCCGGCGGCTGGGCGATCCCCGCCGGTTTCGAAGCCGATCTGGCTCTCCTGAAGGACGCCGCCTGCGTTCCGGGTCTTAGCGCCGTGCTGCTCCGTCGCGGCAAAGTCGCGTGGACCCACGCCACCGGCGTCACCAAGGCCGGGACCAGCCAGATGGTCGATCAGGACACGCTGTTCGAGGCCGCCTCGATCAGCAAGGCGGTGTTCGCCTATATCGCCCTGCAGCTTGCCGACCAGGGCGTGCTCGACCTCGACAAGCCGCTCGCAAGCTATTTCCGCCCCGATTATCTCCGCGCGGACCCCGCTCTCGCCGTCATCACGTCGCGCCACGTGCTGACTCACACATCAGGCCTCCCCAACTGGGGCGAGGACGCCAAGCCCGAATCCTTCCACTCCCAGTTTCCGCCCGGCACGTATTTCAGCTATTCCGGCGAAGGTATTTTCTGGCTGCAGCTGGTGGCCGAGCATCTCACCGGCGAAGGCCTGGACGCACTGGCCCGCCGCCTGCTGTTCGAACCCGCCGGCATGAAGCGCAGCACCTTCGCCGCCTATACCGAAGAAACCAACGTCGCCTGGGGCCATGTCGGCGGCCGGGTGGCGAAGGGCCAGGGATGGCGCGATGTGTCCGGTTTTGTCAGCCCCCTCGCGCAGAAGTGGAACAAGCCCGTACGGGACTGGACGCAAGCCGACTGGATACGCGCCGGCGGCACCGCCGATCCCAAGTCGCCCCCGCCAAAGCGGGTCCGCTTCGCCAATGCGGCATCGAGCCTTTTGACCAGCGCGCCCGATCTCGCGCGCTTCGCCAGGCTGTTGACGCCCCGGCCAGATCACGCACCCTGGGAGATCAAGGAGACCACCCGCGCCGCAATGACGGCGCCGACCGTCGCCGTGCGCAAAGGCGTTCCGCACTGGTGGGGCTTGGGCGTCGAGGTCGAGAACGGCACCCATGGTCGCCGCGTCGGCCATGAGGGCAATAATGACGGCCGCTGCGCCGCCTATTGCGCCACCGAGCCGGCCACCGGCGACGCGCTGGTGATCCTGACCAATGACGGTGCCGGCTTCGGCGTTTACCAGCGGATGGTGCGCGCCATCACCGGGCGCGATCAATATTCCTTCATCGCCAATGAAAACCCTCCGCTCCCCGCTTGAGGGCGCCCTGATGGCGCTGGGCCTGTCGCTGTCCTCACCGGCAGCCGCGCAGGATACACCTGCCTCGCGCATCGAGGCGGTCGAAGGGGCGCATGCCCCCGTCACCGGAGAGGCGAAGGGCGGCAAACCCGAAACCCTCGTCGAGGCCATGCAGCGCCTGCACGTACCGGGGCTGAGCATCGCGGTCGTCCGGGATTTCCAGATCGAATGGGCAAAGGGCTATGGCACAGCCGACGTCGCGACTGGCGCAGCGGTGGATGAAAACACCCGCTTCCAGGCAGCCTCGATCAGCAAGCCCGTCACCGCGATGGCCGCCGTGCAGCTGGCCCAGGAAAAGCGCCTCGATCTCGACCAGGATGTGAACAGCCAGCTGCGCGGGTGGAAACTGGTGCGCCCCCAGGGAGCGGATTGGCCGCCGGTCACCCCGCGCAGCCTGTTCAGCCACACCTCCGGTGCCGCTGACGGTTTCGGTTTCCCTGGCTACGCGCCGGACGCTGCGCTGCCCAGCTTCGAGCAGGAAATCGAAGGCCGCGCACCTTCCAATCTGGGTCCCGTCCTGTTTGACCAGCCCCCTTACAAAGCGTCTCGCTATTCGGGCGGCGGTCTGCTGATCATGCAGAAACTCCTGTCGGATGTAGCGGGCCAGCCGTTCGAAACTCTCATGCAGCGGCTGGTGCTGCGGCCACTCGGCATGGTGCACAGCAGCTTCGACGGGCCGGAGCGCGATGAGTCAGGCTATGCCCGCGCCCATGACGCAACCGGCAAGCGGATGGGGGCCCCTTGGCATTTATATCCGGAGAAAGCCGCGGCCGGCCTCTGGACTACGCCCGGCGACCTGGCCCGCTTTGCGATCGAACTCGAACGCGGCGGCACAAACCAAAAGGGCAAGGTCCTGCACCCCGATTTCGCGCGTCAGATGCTCGCGCCTGTGGGTGTCGGCGATTTCGCGGTGGGCCTCCGGATCATCCGCAAGGGTGAAGAATGGTATTTCTTCCACGGCGGAAGCAACTGGGGCTTCGAATCCGCGATCGTCGGCCATTTGCGCAAAGGCTATGGCGTCGTGGTGATGACCAACGCCCAAGGCAGTGGCGCGGATCTGATCCAAGAGGTCCAGGCCAGGGTTTTCGCTGCATATCATTGGGACGCCAAGTAGACGCCGCCACGGGGGCCCCGATGAACCCGTCAGCCCATGGTGACGTAGCGCTGAACCGTTTCGCCAATGGTCGCGACGATAAGATCGGCCGGCATGGCGACCACCGGCGGCAGGCGCAGCACATAACGGGCCAGCGCAAGCCCCAGAACCTGCGTCGCCACCAGCCCGGCACGAACGGGAGCGGTCTCGGGCGGACCGGCCCGCAGGATCGCGGGCAAAACCTGTGCCTGGAAAATCTCGCGAAGTCGATTGGCGGCCTCCTCGTTGGACGCAGCGGATCGCAACAGCACCGGCAGGCCGCCGCCCGCCTGCTCGCCTTCCCATTGCTCGAGAAAGTGGCGCACCAGTGCCTCCCCGATCTTGCCCGAGTCGACGCCGCTGAGATCGGGCAGGTGCAGATCGGGCTTCGCGACCAGCGCGAACAGCGCATCCTTGCTGCCGAAATAACGGATGATCATCGACGGATCGATGTCCGCGCGCGCGCCGATATCGCGCACCGTGGTGCGCTCGAACCCATTGGAAATGAACAATTCCCTGGCGGCATTCTGGATCGCCTCGCGGGTCCGGATCGACTTGGGCGTGGCGCGGCGTGGCTTGGTCATGCGCATTATTTGCCAACGTGTGTTGACAAATGCAAGGCGTGATTTTAAGTCAACACTTGTTGGCAAATTATGGAGATACACGATGTTGCCGTCCGATACGCAAGTTCTGATTGTTGGAGCCGGCCCGACCGGCCTCGCCCTCGCCGCCCGCCTGCAAAAGGCCGGCGTGGACCATCTGCTGGTCGATGCGCTGCAGGGCGCGCAAAACACCTCGCGCGCCGCCGTGGTGCACGCCCACACCCTCGAGATGCTGAAGACGATCGATGTCGTCGATGCGATGGAAGCGCACGGGATCGAGGTGTCGCATTTCACCGTCCGCGACCGCGACCAGGCACTGCTCGACCTCAGCTTCGACCAGATTCCCTCGGCCTTTCGCCACCTGCTGATGCTCCCGCAATCCTCGACTGAAGTGCTGCTCGAGGCGCGGCTGGTCGAGCTTGGCGGCGCCGTCCACCGCAGCGTCGAGGCGCTGGGCGCCACCGCCACGCGTGACGGCGCCACTGTCAGCGTTCGCACCACGGACGGCGAGCAGGCGATCCACGCACGCTATGTCGTCGCCGCGGACGGGATGCACAGCGTCATCCGGGAAGCAGCTGGCATCAGCTTCCGCGGCGAAGCTTATGGCGAGTCCCTCGTGCTCGCCGATGTGCGGATGGACTGGCCGTTCGGGACGCGAGAGGTCTCGCTTTTCTTCTCCCCGGCGGGGCTGGTAGTGATCGCGCCGCTGCCGGACGGATCGTACCGCGTCGTCGCGACGCTCGACGAAGCGCCGGAAAAGCCAGGCATCGACGACATCCAGAAGCTGCTCGACGCGCGTGGACCGACCGGAGGCGTGCGCGTGACGGAGATCGGCTGGGCATCGCGGTTCCGCGTCCATCACCGGCTCGCCGACACCTATCGCAAGGGCCCGTTCCTGCTGATGGGCGATGCAGCGCATGTGCACAGTCCGGCCGGCGGTCAGGGCATGAACACCGGGCTGGTCGACGCGATCGTGCTCGGCGAGGCGCTGATCCGCGTCGTGCGCAATGGCGAGGCAGACACCGTCCTCGACGATTATGCGCTGACCCGGCGACCGGCCGCCGCTGACGTGCTGGCGCTTGCGAGCAGGCTCACGCGGATCGCCACCGTGCGTTCGGTCCTGTTGCGTCGAATGCGCAACCTGGCGCTGCGCTTCCTCAATCGCATCCCGCCGTTCAAGCGCAGGATGGCGCTGGGCTTTTCGGGCATCGGGCGGGCGCGGTACAGCATCCTGCCGCGGAAGGTCGAGCAGGTCTCGCCCTTTACGGCCAGCAAGCTGGCTCGCCCTGTCGCCCAGCTTGCGGCATGAGCGGCGACATGTCTGTTCGTACGATACAGCGGTGCATCGCGACGGTATTCCTCATCCTCGGAGGCTGGTGTCTCGTGTCACCAGCCTCAGTCCTGCTCCTCACGATCACGCCCGAATATCGTACGGACAGCACGCTGGTCCGGGTCCTGATCGGCGCGTTCGGAGCACAGGCCCTGCTGGCGGGGCTGTTCGTGGCCTTTGCCCGCTTCGAGCGCGTCACTTTTCTGGCGTTCGGTCTCGCGCTGCTGCCCTTCTTCCTGTTCGACTATTGGGCCTATGCGGTCGTGCCGATCCTCACGCCGCTGGGGCTGCTCGACGTGGCGGGCAACGTGACGATGCTCGGCCTTTGCGTGATCGGATATCGAGCTGCCGGGCGATCAGAGGCTTAGCCGGCCGGGCCTCGCCGCGAGGCGCTGCCCCGCGGGCTCCCCGGCGATTCACTTCATCATATGGTCGAAGTCCGGGTTCGCATTGCCGACACAGGCCTTCTGCGCCGCCTCGGTCGCGGCACGCTGATCGAGCACCCGGCGCATGACATCCTGGCCATATGGCTGGATCGACAGCTCTGACGCACTGTATTTCATGGCGTAGCCGGTAAGCTCCATATTGGTCATCGAACGCAGCTTTTGGGCGACATCCTCCAGATCCTGGTGGTCCTCGCAGTGGAAATCTCCCGCGACGCAGCTGCACCGTTTGGTTTCGCTGTGAATGCCCAGCGCTCGGCCCACCCGCACTACCCGCGCCACACTGGCCCCTCGTACGCGCGATCCCGGTGCATAGGAGCTGACGATCACAGTCGACACCTTATCGGGCGACTCGATGTTCCAATCGACTGCTTCATAAGAGGTCAGCCAGAGCACAACCGATTTCCCGGTGCGCGGCAGTGTGACATTGACGCTCGTATCCTTGGACGCACTCTCATACAGCCCAACATAATATAGTTTTGAAGGAATTTTTCCTCCACCAGAGATGTACTCCGAGACTTGGCTTTCCTCTATCGTATCTACGGCATCGTCTACTGTTACTTTATATTCCACCGTGTGCCAGTTGTTGATGAATTCCACTTCCATGACGTGCTCGCCACTGGAAAATTCGTGACTGAACGTCTTGCTGCTATTGCTTTCGTCAAACACGATCTCGCCGTCGATGAGGATACGAGATTTGGCCCAGCTCTGGCTGACGCTGATCTGCTTTGTCACGGGCGAGGAGAATTTTAGCTTGCCGACCCAATAGGCCCCAAATTGGGGAGAGTTGATCCGATGGAAATCGGCCCAGGCGTATTTAATCGCGATGCTCTCCACATTTTCCTGGAACACGGCTGTGCCCGGATTGTCGCGACTAAAATAAAAGGCCTTGAACCCGTTGTTCGGGATCGCGCCGCTCGGATCGAGCTGTTTGCCCCAGCTGCTGTGTATTTTCTCGGGCTCCATCGTCTCACCCATATCGTGATATTGCGGCGGGGAGTCGATGACACCTTTGAACAACCCGGACGCCATTGGCGCGATCAATATGGCCAGGAACAATATTATCACCCAGCGCCACATAGTCCGGTCCTTTGATGCTATGGGCAGCAATAGTTTCCGCAGGTCGCCAATCGGTTAAAGTGTTGGACTGGCTGAAGGCGTGTTACGCGCGAAGCATTTCGCGCGCATGATGGCATTTCGGACCATCAGAGCGAACGGCCAGTCCCTTCCCGGCAGAAAAAATTGGAGCGAGCGCCCCCGATTGCTGTACCAGTCCGGCATGGACCGTCAGCTCGTGATCATCTGCTTGCTCACGGCAGGCATCAATCTGATCGGCACTCTTGCCTATGCCGCGCGTATCGCCGGCGTGCGCACTGGCCGCATCGCGATGAGCTTCGCGCTGTTCAACATGCTCGTGCTCGTAAGCCGGACATCCAACAGCTTTCTCGGTCCAGTCCTCGCGAAACGGATCGAGACCCGCATTGCCGATGGCGGCGGATCGTCGCTCACCCATGATTTTCGCCTGGTGCTCAGCAGCGCAACGCTTGCGGTCTTCATCGGCATCCTGCTCGTGCCGAGCGGCCAACGTCTTTTTGCAAGGGCGATCGGGTATTTCCAGCAACACCGGTCAATGGGACGGATGCTGCTGCGCACCGCCACCCCGGCAGGACTCACCGCAATGCGGCAGTCGCTACGCTTGCCGAGCTCGTCACATTTTCGCGACTTGATCCTTCCGCGTGGCGTTGGCTGGGGCGTTTTGACGGCCAATGTGCTTGCCCAGTCGCTGATCACCGTTGGGGTCCTTGCCTCGCTCTATGCGGGCTATTTGAATCCTGAATTTCGCGTGACCGCGTCGCAGCTGTCAGCCGTGATCAATGGATTTGCGACCATCCTGCTGTTCGCACTTATCGATCCGCAGCTCTCGGTCATGACGGATGACGTCGTCGAGGGTCGTGTCGATGCAGCTCTCTTCCGCCGCACGATCATATGGGTTTCGCTGAGCCGCCTGCTCGGCACCGTGCTGGCCCAGATATTCTTCGTGCCGGCCGCGATGCTCATTGCAATGATCGCCTCTCGGGTTTGAGAGACTGGCGCTGAACCCACCGCTACTTCGGCCCGAAATGTTGCACTTCACTTGCCCACCTGCAGCGATATCTCGGCTAGATTGGTTGAAGGTTTCAACGCTTGGCGTGGTATTCCGCCATTCTTTCAAGCGCCGCGCTAGCGAGAGGGCAGCCCCAAGCTCCTTCATCTCCAAACGTACCAAGCTCCTCTCCCACCTGTGACAGTCGCGCCCCAATGCTATTGACGTCAGTGGCCATGGCCGCGAAGCCATCGAACTTGATGGGAGCAACTGCTGCGATTCCTTCCAGAACCCGCTGGCCGATTTCAAGCGCTGACGCACAGCGACGAGGCGCGAGCGATGTAAGGGGTGTCTGCGAGATCGGCAGCTATTCTTCCCAGTTGCTGTCATCCTCGGCTATGTCGAGGAAAAGCTCAGCGCGGGCTGCGAGTATGGGAGCAAGGTCCCTTTCCTGGTCGGGATTGCGCAAGCTCCAGCCAACTGCCGATTGGCCATCAGCCCATCGCGCCGCCGCGTCTCGCCAACGCGAGCCGATGTCTCGAAGAGCCTGGCGTGGATGCCGCTCGCCTTCACACGGGGTATAATCTGTTGGGAAATCTCCCGAAACCACCCACCAGCCGACCCAGTTGGGTCGCTCCACGCTCTCCACGGCCCAGATCGAAATGATCGGTGCCCGGTGCCATGCAGGCCACTCGCCAACGCTCGGCGCCTCAAAACCTTGTTCGGACAAATAGGCGAGCACCTTCTGGCGCTGGGCAACGCACCAGTGGTCGTCCTCTTCATCGGATAGCTCGTCAGACATTTGGAGAAGGTCGCATAGCGCGGAGGCATCCACAATCCGTGCAACGGCAACAACCGGCGGTCTCGGTTACAGTGCGTTTGAGAGACCTCGCGCTGACGCACGGCTGCTTCTCCGGCGGATCCCGCTCGGCAGCGGCGCAGATCGGAACGGCAAAGAGTGAGTGGAATGCGGACATTAGTCTGCTAGCCAGTAGCGATTGGTAAATATCATTCTCGAACTGCAAAAAATGGATCAAGAGGTACGCGCTCAGTGCGCCCGAATAGTCGATAAACTCGGAGCGGCCAGAGTGGCGGATCGATCACTCTCGGTATTCGGTGCCGACGCGCATGAATATGAGATTGGGCCGACGGTATCCGGGGAGCGGATAAGGGCGTTTGAGACCGACCACGGGATCAAGCTGCCGGAACATTACGCCGCATTCTTGAATTTGGTTGGAAATGGATCTCCGCGCGCGAAAGACAAATCCGCTGCCGGGCCATTCTATGGGATCTATCCGCTCGGCTTTGGAATCGATGACTTCGTATATGAGGGGCGCGGCCACCTGAAGGAGCTCGCGTTCATTAAGCCTGACATGACTCAGTCTGAATGGGATGAAGCGACCAAGCTCCTTGCCGATGAAGAAATTCCAGATGATGAGTATACCAATGAACTGACGCGCGTTTTCGGCGGGTTGCTGCCAATCGGGCACCAAGGATGCCAAAGCTATCATGCGCTCATCCTCCACGGTCAGAACGCCGGCAAAGTGGTTAACATTGATACCGAACCATTCCGTCCAGTATTTTGTTATGAGAATAACTTCCTTGATTGGTACGAGAGGTGGCTCGACGAAATCGTCTCAGGATCCTTGCTGAAAGACGGACCAACCTGGTTTGGCTATACGATGGGCGGAGACGATAAATATCTTCTCGACGTATATCGCCGATCAGAAAGTAAGTCTGAAAAGCTGGCCGCTCTCGACGGTTTTGGGAAATTGATTTCGATTTGTGCCGACAGTGCTCTCGAGGTTTCCAAGATCGCACAGTCTGATGATCAGGAATTGCGTCGCCGCGCCACCTTGATCCTTGCCGAGTTTGATCATGCCAATGCGCGCTTGCCATTGGAGGAGTTGCTCAAAGGGCCCTCGGAGGATCAACTCACCGCCTGCAAGGCAATTCATCGGTACGCCAAGACATATGCCGGCGAATGGGTTGATTGGGTCGGACCAATTGCGACCAAGACCAGTGACACCGAACTGTTCAGGTTCGCAAGTTACGTCCTGGAATCCTCCGGGATGGATTGTACCAGCTATCTCCTGCCGGCAGCATCGCATCACAATGAAGGCATACGTCAGCAAGCCATTTATGCGATTGGAAGGGGCCCAAAGAATCCTCAAGCGATAGAGGCCATCTTGATAGCTCTTAGTGACGAGTCTCCCTCAGTCGTCCATGCTGCGTTGCAAGCTCATGAGGAGCCATTCGATCACCGATTTTTCGAGGCATATGTGTCAATAATCGACCGGTTTGAAATCGATGAGCACCATGTGTTGACGAATTTGAACCATCGCCTGCGTGCAATTGGCTACGACAGTCAGGCCGCATTCGTTTCCGATTTCAAAGCTGGCAGGGTTCGGAAGCGGGGGTTTTGGACACGCATCTTTCGCTAATGTTGCCCGATAAGGGACGTGCGCGGCTGGCCCAGACGCTGGCTGCCCCCTTGTGATTGGGCATAACCCATCCCGCCCCAGCCACGCCGAACTCAAAAGTCGCCGTCATCCCGCCCCCTCCCCCACATCCCGAACCACCACCATCCCCGTCGTCGAATCCACGACGATGTCATCCTCATAAGAAGGCCCCGCCGCCGCCCAATCCTCAGCATCCTCCGCGTCCTCCCAGTCATGCTCAAGGTCCTCGCGCTCAAGCGCGTTGTAGAGTGCGATCTGCGCCCTCTTCTGCTGTGCCTCGGCCGCCTGGACGAGCTGCGTCCAGCGATGCTGCGCGGTCTGGTTGCCGCTCACCGCCGCCGCTGCCATCGCGCGGAACACGGCACGGTGAGTCGATAGCGTGACCTCCTCATCGCCCTGGGTCACCGTCATCGGGCGATACGCCTCCTCCAGGATCATCGCCCGGGTCGGCTCATCCGCGCCGGGCAGGCGATCGCCCGGAGCGCCCGTCCCCCGCCGTGGCGGCCGGCCTGCTGGATTGCCCGACTGACCTTTCTGAAAGCGATGCTCTGCCGGCGGTTGGCCATATCCCTTCGCGCCGTCCGTTGCGGATGATGCGGCCGCATCCAGTGGCTCGCGGGTCGATTCAACCTGATGTTCGGTCATGGCATGGCTCCGGTCATGATTGGTCCCGCCACCCTCAAAGCCGATTTCGCCGATAGGTTGAATCAAACCCTCGCCGCCGCACGCGCGCAAATTCCCTGTTCCGCGGCGGAAATTCCCTGTTCCGTGCCGCAGATTTCCCTGTTCCGTTCAGGTCGGGAAAACCCACAAAACCTCAATCGATTGTTTTCACGCCAGAATTCCCGGGAAGCGCAACCCGCCCAGCTCGAAAAAAAGAAAAAATTCCCTGTTCCGGCGCAGGAACAGGGAAATTCCGCCACCGCCGCCCGACGCGAGAACGCTGACACCGGCGCTCCGCCACAATCGGAATCGCATCCCGCTTCATACCAACCGATCTATGCCGAACAGGCCCGCAAGCTCTGCGCCCATGGCCTCAGCGAAACCGATGTCGCCGATTTCCTGAATGTCACGCGCGCCACGCTCAACTACTGGCGCCGCCTTCACCCGGACTTCGCCGCCGCTCTCGCCAAAGGCAAGGCAGCCGCGGACAACCGCGTCGAACTCTCGCTCTATCAGCGCGCCTGCGGCTATGATCGCCAGGTCGAGAAGATCTTCACCCCGGCCCGCGCCGACGTGCCGATCCGTGTCGTGATCCGCGAGCGGGTCCCCGCCGATCCGCGTGCGGCGCTCGCCTGGCTCCGCATCCGTCGCCCTGAGCAATGGGGAAGCCCGCGCGAACAGGCCCGCGCCCGCCGCGAGCGATCAGCGCAGCCGCCCGAAGCGACAGCCTCAATGCCCCTCGAACGCCACCAGCGAGGTAACCTCGATCCCGTCCGCGCGCAGCGCATCCGCCCCGCCAAGGTCAGGCAGGTCGACCAGGAACTGCGCCTGGGTCACCACCGCACCCGCCTTGCGGAGCAGCCGGACGGCAGCCCGCGCAGTGCCGCCGGTCGCAATCAGATCGTCGATCAGAAGGACATTGGCGCCCGGCGCGCAGGCATCCGCATGCATTGCAATCCGGTCAGTGCCATATTCGAGCGCATAATCCTCGGCGATGGTCGCGCCCGGCAGCTTGCCGTCCTTGCGGATCAGCAGCACGCCGGCGTTCAGCGGCACGGCAAGCGCGGCTGCGAACAGGAAGCCACGTGCCTCGATCCCCGCGACAAGGTCGATCGGCCCGGTCGTCGCCGCCGCCATCCGCTCGACCGACTGGGCGAGGCCATTGGCATCGAGCAGCAGGGTCGTGATGTCGCGAAACATGATCCCCGGCTTCGGAAAGTCGGGGATCGTCCGGATCAGCGCCTTCAGATCATCATTGGCGGACGTCGCCTGTCTCTCAGTGCTTAACGTCGCGCCAGACATTCTGATATGCTCCCCATGCCAGGAAGCAGAAGATCAGCAGGAAGAGTCCAGCCGCGAAGCCCGCCGTATGGCGCGTTTCGAGGTTGGGCTCAGCCGTCCAAACCAGGAACGCGGTGACGTCCTTGGCCATCTGGTCGACGGTCGGCTTGGTGCCGTCGAGATACTCGACCTGGCCGTCCTGGGTCAGGGGCGGCGGCATCGCGATGTTGAGGTTCGGGAAGTAGGGATTGTAGAACAGCCCGTCGGGGGTCTTCGCATCCGGGAACTTCTTCAGCAACTCGGCTGGCTGCACGGCATAGCCGGTCAGCAGCGAGTGGACATAGGCCGGCCCCTCTTCGCGCGCCTTGGTGATCAGCGAGAGATCAGGCGGCGAGCCACTGCCCGGATAATAGACCTTTGGGAAATGGTCCGAGGGAATGTTCGGCCGCTCGGCGCGATCGCCCGACTTCTCGTCGAAGGTCGGCTGCTTGGTGCCCCAGTCGGCGGCGATCTTCTTCACCTGGGCATCGCTGTAACCGAGCTGGCTCAGGTCGCGGAATGCGACATGGCCGAGCGAATGGCAGTTCGAGCAGACTTCCTTGTAGACCTTGAAGCCACGCTGGAGCTGCTGCTTTTCGAACTTGCCGAAAACGCCGTTCGAGGAAAGCTCGACTTCCTTGGGCTTCAGGTGGAACTCGTCGACAGCCGTCTTGGCGGCCGGATCGGTGATCTGCCCCTGTACCGTCCAGAAGAGAGCCCAGCCGAGAACGACGACGAACGCCGCTCCGACCAGCATTGCGAGATTGCGGACCATGTTTTGTATTGCCCCTTATTCGGCCGCAAGCGCGGTCTGCGCCGGAGAGGTTCCGCCATGCTTCGACAGCACTGCCTCGGTGATCGAGTTGGGCAGCGGCTGCGGACGCTCAGCGCGCGAGATGATCGGAATGATGATCAGGAAGTGCGCGAAATAATAACCCGCGCAGATCTGGCTCAGGATGACATAGGTCGGCGTCGCCGGCGAACCGCCGCACCAGCCCAGGATCAGCACGTCGACGACCAGGATCCAGAAGAAGGTACGATAGACCGGCCGGAAATTGGCCGAGCGCACCGGCGAGCTGTCGAGCCATGGCAGGAAGAACAGCAGCAGGATCGAGCCGAACATCGCCAGAACGCCCCACAGCTTCGCCGGCAGGATGAAGTCCGAGGTGAAGGCGCGCAGGATCGCGTAGAAGGGCCAGAAATACCATTCGGGCACGATATGCGCCGGCGTCGAGAGCGAATTGGCCGGGATGTAATTGTCCGGATGGCCAAGCGCGTTCGGGAAGAAGAACACCAGCGCGACGAACAACAGCAGGAATACGCCGAGTCCGAAGCCGTCCTTCGCGGTGTAATAGGGGTGGAACGGCACCGTGTCCTGCTCGCCCTTGACCTCGACCCCGGTCGGGTTGCTCGAACCCGGAATGTGCAGCGCCCAGATGTGCAGGACGATGACGGCCGCGATCACGAAGGGCAGCAGATAATGGAGCGAGAAGAAGCGGTTGAGCGCTGCCTCGCCCGGCGCATAGCCGCCGAGCAGCCAGACGCGGATCGTCTCGCCCACGCCGGGGATCGCCGAGAAGAAGCCGGTGATCACCTGCGCGCCCCAGAAGCTCATCTGACCCCAGGGAAGGACATAGCCCATGAAGGCGGTCGCCATCATCAGCAGGAAGATGACCACGCCGAGCAGCCACACCATCTCGCGCGGCGCCTTGTACGAGCCATAGAACAGCCCGCGGAAGATATGGATGTACACCACGATGAAGAACATCGAGGCGCCGTTGGCGTGCGCATAGCGCAGGAACCAGCCGCCATTCACGTCGCGCATGATGTGCTCGACCGAGTCGAATGCGCCCGCGCCGGTCGCGCCGTAATGCATCGCGAGAACGATACCGGTGATGATCTGGATGCCGAGCGCGGCACCGGCGAGTACGCCGAAGTTCCAGAAATAATTGAGGTTGCGCGGCACCGGATAGCCGGCGCCCACCGCATTATAGACGAAACGCGGAAGCGGCAGCCGTTCGTCCATCCACTTCATCAGAGGATTTGTCGGCGCGTAATGCTTGGCCCAGGGGAAGCTCATATTCTAGGTTCCTCAGCCGACCGTGACGGCGGTGTCAGAAGTGAATTTGTAATCCGGAACCGCGAGGTTCTTCGGCGCCGGGCCTTTGCGGATACGGGCTGCGGTATCATAGGCCGAACCGTGGCACGGGCAGAAATAGCCGCCGAACGGCCCGCGATTCTCGCCTTCGCCAGCGCCCAGCGGCACGCAGCCGAGATGGGTACAGACGCCGAGCGTGATCAGCCAGTTCGCATGGCCCGGCTTGGTGCGCTCGGCGAGTGTCTGCGGATCGCGCAGTTCGCTGATGGGAACCGCCTCGGCTTCCGAGACTTCTTTCGGGGTGAGGTTGCGGACGAACAGCGGCTGGCCACGGAATTTGGTCTTCACCGCCTGGCCCGGCGCGATCTTCGACAGGTCGACCTCAGTGGTCGACTCGGCGAGCACGTCTGCGGAAGGGCTCATCTGGTTGATCAGCGGCAGCACGACGACGCCGGCACCGACGCCGATCCAGGCTACAGCCGCGATATTGATGAAATCGCGCCGGCGAGGATCGTCGACCTCCTCGTGGAACGGGGCCGGGTCTTCCCCGGGTGGTACGGCGGTATCAACAATTGCCATTCACTTGCCCTTGCACATCTTATCAGGCCCTGCACTTCGCATAGGAGCGCCCGGCCTGGCGTTTGCGAAAAGATGCGCGCGCCCCGGCCGATGCTCCGTCCCCACGGAGTTGGCGGCCTGATAGACGCGGGGGACGGGCTTTGCCAACAGCATTTTAGCCCTGTTGTTATGCCTGTTGTTGCGGGGGCGTCCCAAGGCCTATGCGCGAGCTATGCGCATCGCCCTTTACCAACCCGATATCGCGGGGAATGTCGGCACAATCCTGCGGCTTGCAGCCTGTCTCGGCGCAGGCGTCGATCTCATCGAGCCGATGGGATTCGCCTGGGGAGACCGCGCGCTGGCGCGCGCCGGGATGGATTATGCCGGCGCGGTCGAGGTGACGCGCCATGCCGACTGGACGGCGTTCGAGGCGCAGGTCGCTGGGCGACTCGTGCTGCTGACGACGCGGGGCGGGACGAGGCTCGACCAGGCGGTTTTTCGTGCCGACGATGTGCTGCTGCTCGGCAGCGAGGGCAGCGGCGTGCCGCCCGAAGTGCATGCCCGTGCCGATCTCGCGGTGCGAATCCCGCTTCGCCCTGCGTTCCGGTCCTTGAATGTCGCGGTCGCGGCGGGCATCGCGCTGGCCGAAGCATTGCGGCAGACCGGAGGACTCCCCGAGTGATCGAGCTGGACGAAGAACAATCCACCGCCAGGATCTGGTTCGAAAGCCTGCGCGACATGATCTGCGCCGAGTTCGAGTCGATCGAGCGCGAGGCCGGATCGGACGCCCGATTCGACTATATCCCCTGGGATCGCAATGATCCCGATGGCTCACCCGGTGGTGGTGGCGTCCGCGGCGTGATGAAGGGGAAGATATTCGAAAAGGTCGGCGTCAACGTCTCCACCGTCGGCGGCGCGCTCGAGGGCGATTTCGCCAGGACGATCCACGGTGCCGCCGAGGATCCGACCTTCTGCGCGACCGGGATCAGCCTCGTAGCGCATATGGCGAATCCGCATGTGCCCGCCGTGCATATGAACACCCGCTTCCTCACGACGACCAAGCGCTGGTTCGGCGGCGGCGCCGACCTGAACCCGCCGCTGCCGGTCGCCGAGGATACCGAGGATTTCCACGCCACGTTGAAGGCGGCCTGCGACGCGCATGATCCGGCGCATTATCCGCGCTTCAGGAAATGGGCGGATGATTATTTCTACATCCCCCACCGCAAGGTCCATCGCGGCGTCGGCGGCATCTTCTACGATCATCTCGAGGGCGATTTCGCCGCGAACTTCGCCTTCACCCAGAACGTTGGCCGCGCCTTTCTCGACACCTATCCGCGCATCGTCCGCCGTCGCATGGCTGAGCCCTTCACCGACGCGGATATCGCGATTCAAAGATCGTGGCGCGGGCGCTATGCCGAATTCAACCTGGTCTACGATCGCGGCACTTTGTTCGGGCTCAAGACCGGCGGCAATATCGACGCGATCCTGATGAGCCTGCCCCCGGTGGCAAATTGGGACTGACGCCCGTTCCCGCAAACGAGGTGGCAACGATCGTCACCACGCTCGAGATGCGCCAGCGCCCGCCGCTGCGCCCCTTGCCGGCGTCGCGTCTGCGGCTCCTCGCCTGGCACCAGCCGGCGGCGGAAAAATATCGCGCGCTGTTCCGGCGGATCGGTTCACCATGGCTGTGGTTCTCGCGGCTTGTGATGGACGAGGCAACGCTGGTGGGAATCATCCACCATCCCGCCGTCGAGATCTTCGCCGCGGTCGATCCGGCGGGGGTCGAGGTCGGCATACTCGAACTCGATTTCCGTGTGCCGGGCGAATGCGAGCTCGCCTATTTCGGCCTGATCCCCGAGCTCGCCGGCCAGGGCCATGGCCGCTGGCTGATGGCCGAGGCGCTGGGTCGCAGCTGGCGCAAGGGCATCGAGCGGGTCTGGGTGCACACCTGCACGCTCGATCACCCCTCGGCGCTCGGCTTCTACCGCGCCTCGGGCTTCACCGCGATTGCCCGCACCATCGAGACCTTCCCCGATCCGCGCACGATCGGCATCCTGCCGGCCGACGCGGCGCCTCAGATCCCTTTGCTGGCCGCCAGCCTGCGGTAAAGCGCCACTTCGATCAGGATCGCCGCGAGCGCACCCGCCGTCATCCCCGCCGCGGAGCCGAAATGAAGCATGGCAGCAACGAACGGATTCGCCATCGGCGCACCATCCAGTGTCTTTCCAAGAGCGTCGAAAGGCAAGGCGAGCATTCGACCGCCGAACAGCGTGATGCAGGCAAAGCCGGCGAGAATCATGCCATGGCCGCTCGACAGCTTCATGCTCCGTCCAAGTGCGGCGAGCACGCCGCCAGACCTGTTCGCGACAAGCGCCGGCGTGGCGAGCATCAGCCGGCCCAGCGCATAGATGCCAGGCAGGACGAGGAGGATCAGCCCGATATCGACCGGCACCGAGATGAGCAGCACCACGAGTATGTAGCGCGGCAACAGGGTCAGCGCATTGATCAGCCCCACCCGCACATTGGGCCGGCGCGTATCCAGGTACAGCGTGAAGATCAGCAGCGTCCCGAACAGCAGGGCAAGTGACAGCACGATCATCGTCCCGCTATAGTTCGCCACCCAGGCTTGATACGTCACGAACCAGCTTTTGAACGCAGCCGGATCCCCGCCGAAACCTGCCGCCTCCGGCGCCTCCGGGATCAGCAGTTTTGACGCGAACTCAGGCAGGAACAGGAAAAGCCCCGCCACAGCGAGCAGCAGCTCGCGGTCGCGCTTCCACATCTGCCAGGCATCGGCGAAGACAGCCGCCACATCGAATGTCATGCCGATTCGACGATCGCCCCGCGCGCGTCGCGGACCGCCAGATAGAGCTTTGCGGTAAAGGCGGCCGCGAGCACGGAAAAGCCGGTGACCACAATGCTGACCAGGATCGAGGTCAGCACCGTCGCCACCGTCACTGGCCCGTCGCCGCCCGCGATCAACCCAAGGACCGATCCGAAGACGAGCTTGGCCGCGATGACCGATACGGCGGACACAATGAGATAGAGGAGGAGCACGCCGAGGATTCTCCACTGGACCGGCCGCGTAAGCTTGAACGAGCGGGCGAACACGCCGAGCCCGCGCCGCTCCATGATCATGGTCGGCACCACCAGCGCGAGCCGCGCCGAGAACCAGATCAGCGCGCAGCTGGCGAGCGGCATATACAACAGCAAAAAGCCCGCGACGCTGGGGGGCACCGCAGGCTCCGCGCTGGTCATCGCTGCCTGGAAGTCGAATCCGGCCGCAGCAAGGGCAATGACGACGGGAATCATGAGAGCGATCACTGCCGCACCGATCGCGAGCGTGACACCAATGATCGGCAGCAACCGCCGGTTGGCGGTCGCGATCGCGCTTCCCCGACCAGCCGCGGCATCGAGCGCCAGCGCCATGATCGCGACTTTGCCCCAAAGCGACACCAGCGAAAGGCAGATCGAAGCGAGTTTTATGCTCACTGTCGCCGTGGCGCCAAGCGCGCCCAACGGCTCTATGCTTTGCGAGATCGCGGAAGGGATGAAGATGGCGCACAGCGCCAGAGGAAAGATCGCGGCGAGGTTATCGCTCAGGAACTCGGTCGCACGATCCCATATAGTCCCCATGCTTACCATGATCGTTCCCGCCATTCCTGCGCCACCGGGCGCGACCCGGCTGATAGCGCAGCTTTTTGGCCCGCGCCAATGCTTGTGTCATCCCGCGCGCTGACGCAATGGAACCCCGATGGACTTTTCTCCCGACGAGATCGAGTGGCGCGTCGAGCCGGTGCCGATCGCTTATGAGGAAGCGGTCGCTGCAATGGAAGCGCGCGCTGCCGCGGTCGCGGCCGGCGAAGCGCACGAGCTTGTCTGGCTGCTCGAACATCCGCCCGTCTATACCGGCGGCACCAGCGCCGATCCGGCCGAGTTGCGCGATCCGCGCTTCCCGGTTGTCAAGACCGGGCGGGGCGGCCGTTATACCTATCATGGCCCCGGTCAGCGGATCGGGTATCTCGTGCTCGATCTGAATAAGCGCGGGCGTGACATCCGGCACTTCGTCCACGCGCTCGAGGGCTGGGTGATCGATGCGCTCGCCAGGATCGACATAACTGCGTTCCGCGCACCCGGCCGGATCGGCATCTGGACCATGGTGGCCAACCCCGGCAGCCCTCCCGCAGAAGCCAAGATCGGTGCGATCGGGGTGCGCGTGCGGCGGTGGGTGACGCTCCACGGCTTCTCGGTGAACCTCGCGCCGGACCTGTCCCATTTTGGTGGGATCGTTCCCTGCGGCCTCGCGGACTTCGGGGTCACCAGTGCGGAAGCGCTTGGCAAGCCAGCAGATATTGCAACCTTTGACGCTGCACTTGCGTTTGCGTTCCCTGCGTTCCTCAACTCTCTTTCTTGCCCCCCGCAAAACGAGGCTTGAGGGGCGCCCGTTATCAGACTAATGTCCACCACGGTTTGGGTATTAAGGTCTCAAGGCCGTCCAGATCCACTAATCTAGGGAGCTTTCCAATGCGTGCATTCATTTCCAAGGTCGTAGCCGGTTCGATGATCGCGGGCGCGGCGCTGATGATCTCGGCTTGCCAGCCCAAGACCGAGACGACCAACGAGACGACCGTCACCGAGATGGGCAACGAGACCACCGAGACGGTTAGCGACAACATGACCGCGCCCGATGCCACGATGGCGGACAGCAATGTGATGGCGAACGACACCACGGTCGTAACGAACACCACGACGACCACGAACACGCATTGATCGCCTATATCGGGTTTGATCGCGTGATCTGATCGTGTCGGGGCCGTCCGGGAGACCGGGCGGCCCTTTCGATTCAGTCTGCCGTGTTTTCGATTCAAATCATCGAAAAACATCGCCATAAGCATGGGCGTGGCTTCTGGAAGGCGCTGCGAAAGCGTTGGGCAGATAACCGAAAAGCCGTAACCATGGCTGTGCGTTGGAAGAGGGTGTTGAGATAGTGCTGCGTTTCATTCTGGCATTTGCCACCGCTGCGGCGGCGATATCCGCATCTCCCGCCTCAGCTCAGTTCTTCCTCATCCAGGCTGACATGAGCGGTGAAGCTGTCCATGGCGGCGAGCCTGGGCTTGGCATGGAACTGCCGGGCGCCACCGACACCGAACTCCGCGCGGCTCTGGTCTGGAACATGCGGGCGGCACTCAATGTCGCTGCGCTGCAGTGCCAGTTCGAGGAGAGCCTGCTCACCCAGCCCAATTACAACGCCATCCTGTTCAACCATGGCGACGAGCTCAAAAAATCCTACGACGTGCTGACCAAATATTTCATGCGCAGCAACAAGACCCCCAAGGAGGCGCAGATTGCGCTCGACCAGTTCGGTACGCGCACCTATTCGAGCTTCACGACCGTCGCCGCGCAATATGGCTTCTGCCAGACTGCGGCCGGTATCATGCACGATGCGATTTTCGCGCCACGCGGCTCCTTCTACAAGATCGCCGAGAACCGGACCCGCGAGCTGCGCAAGAGCCTCATTCCGATGTATGAGCAGCATCACCCCCGCGGACTTCTCTACGCGCGACAGGGCGGTATGTTGCCACGCTTCGACGATATCTGCTGGGACAAGAAGGGCTTCTGGAACCCGAAGAAATGCGGCGTCTTTGAGCTGAGGCTCGGCTCTTAACGCAGCCCGAGAGCCTTGTGCGCCTGTAGCGTCAGGCGCCATTTCGGGCGCTCGAGCGCGAACGCCACGGCCGCGGCCTGATTTTCCGCTGCCGCCGCATCGTCCATCGGCTGGACCAGGAAGTGGGTGAAGGCCCAGCTCTCAATCAGTCCAATATCCGTGCCGGCCTGCGGCCACACCAGCTTCAGCTCGTCACCGGATCGCTGCACGACCTCGCTCCCCGCCTTGGGGCTGACGCACACCCAGTCGATGCCTGGATGTGCCGCAATCGTGCCATTCGTCTCGATCGCGATGGTGAACCCCGTGGCGTGAAGCGCATCGACCAGCGCGTCATCCACCTGCAGCATCGGCTCGCCGCCCGTCAGAACGACGAAGCGCGCCGTCTCGCCGACGCCCCAATGATCAGCGGCGGCGGCGGCAAGCGCAGCGGCATCAGCGAACTTCCCGCCACCCCCGCCGTCGGTGCCGACGAAATCGGTATCGCAAAAACGGCAGACCGCCGTTGCGCGGTCCTGTTCCCGGCCCGACCAGAGATTGCAGCCGGCAAAGCGAACGAACACCGCGCGGCGCCCGGCATTCACCCCCTCGCCCTGCAGCGTGAGGAACATCTCTTTCACTGCATAGGTCATGGCCGCAGCCTCAAGCCCGCACTGCGTAGCTGGTCGGATCGGGTAGCCCCGCTTCCTCGAACCCCCGCATGCGGATTCGGCAGCTGTCGCACTCCCCGCAATGCAGACCGCCCGGGGCCGGATCATAACAGGACCAGCTGAGCGCTGCGTTAAGCCCGAGCCGATCGGCCTCGCGGACGATGTCCGCCTTCGTCATATCCTGCAGCGGCGCGTGGATACGGAACGGCGCACCCTCTACGCCCGCCTTGGTCGCAAGCTCGGCGAGCCCCTCGAATGCGGCAATGAATTCAGGCCGGCAATCGGGATAGCCCGAATAGTCGAGCGCATTCACGCCGATATACAGATCGCGAGCGCCTGCCGCCTCGGCCCAGCCGAGCGCGAGGCTGAGGAAGATGGTGTTGCGCGCGGGCACATAGGTGACCGGAATACCCTCCCCCAAGCCCTCTTTCGGCACGGCGATATCAGCGGTCAGCGCCGAGCCGCCAAAGGCCGAGAGATCGAGCGGCAGCACGATGTGGCGCTCGGCACCCAACAAGGCAGCGATGCGGCGCGCGGCAGCGAGCTCGAGCCGGTGACGCTGGTTGTAATCGATCGAGAGCGCGAGCAGGCGGTGCCCGTCCTCACGCGCGCGCGCCGCCGCCACCATCGAATCGAGGCCGCCCGACACAAGGGCGACCGCAAGGGTCGTTTCAGTTGTCATGAGCAGCTTCAATTAAGGGCTGGCCGCGAGAATCGCAATTGCTGGCGGACGCCGGAAAAAGAACGGGCCGCCCTAGGGCGGCCCAGTGATGCTCATTGGAGCAATAAGGGAGAAACCGTGCCCATGAACGACACGAGATTCTGCTAGCACAGACAAGGTAAATAAAAGTTTAATGCGTGGCCATCACCTTGGCGCCACAGGCGCCGATGCGGCGCCCTTCATAGTCCAGATCGAAGGGCGCTCCGCCCGCGATGCCCTGGGTCTGGAGGCGGAGAAGCCGCGGCGTCTCCATCGAAATGGTGGTGCGGCCATGGCCGGCGCCCGGGCAGGTATAATGAATGGTTGCTGTCTCCGGCGTATCGGCGATCACGAAGCGCGAGCATTGCGCGCCGCTATGGCCGAGCTGAAGCAGCACATCCGGATCCGTGACGCAAAGCGAGCGCGCGATCGCGGTCGCACCTGGCTCCTTGAGCTGCCATTGGCCGGTCTCGATATGCGTCAGCGCGGCCAGCTGCGGCGCATGCGCGGGCGCTGCTGCGCTCAGGCTGCCGATCAGCAGCAAACCTAAGAGCGCAGCACGCCCTGGATGTCGGCTATTCTTCATTGCAAACCCCGCTCGCGAACCGCGCCCTGTGGGCGTCAAGCAAGCGACCCGCAGTTAATCTGGCGTGGGTCGACCTTATTTTCAATAACGTTCAGGAAACGTAATGATCCGCGACCGGAACGGGAAACTTTGTTGCGCAAAACGCACAATCGACCACGATCATGCCGTTCTCGTCAGCCATGGCGCGCTGTTCCTCCGGCGCGAACTTCGCCAGGACCGACGCGATATAGTCGGGCGAGCAGCGGCAACCCCGCGCGAGCGGCACCTCGGGCAGCAGGCGAACCTCGTCTTCCTCGTTGAACAGGCGCCAGATCAGCGATTCGAGCGGCAGGGCCGCATCCGCCAGTTCGTCCGCACCCATGGTTCCGCCGAGGATCGCAACATGCTCCCATTCCGGATGATCGAGCCTCGTATGAATCCGGTCGCGGCCATCCTCACCCTCCGGCAGATGCTGGAGGAACAGCCCGCCCGCGATATGACGGCCCGAGACATCGCGCGCGAGGCCGAGGCGGACCAGCGTCGGGATCTGCTCCGACTGGACGAAATAGCTCTCGGCCGCATCAGCGAGCGTGGCCCCGTCGAGCGGGACGATGCCCTGATAGCGCTCATGCGTCGCTGCCTGATCGAAGGTGATGGCGAGATAGCCCGTGCCGAACAGTGCGAACAGCGTCGGGTCAGCGGGCGCCGCGGCGAGAGCTTCCTCGTCATACTGGATATAGCCGCGCAGCTCGCCGCCGCGATAATCGCAGACGAGCAGCTTCACGACGCCATTCTCGGTCTGGGTCTGCAGCGTGAGCTGGCCACCGGCATCCTTCAGCGTCGAGCCGATCAGCGCGGTCAGCGTCAGCGCTTCAGCGAGCAGCGCCTCGATCGGCGGCGGATAGGCGTGCGCGGCGAGGATCTTGTCGAGCACCGGACCAAGCCGCACGACCCGGCCACGGGCATGGCGCGCGGGGATGGTGAAACCGAGCGCACGGTCGAGATCGGGTTGGTCGGTCACGGCTGTTCCTTGTCATCCCCGCGCAAGCGGGGACCCAGCTCGATCGGCTGGTGATGGGTCCCCGCTTGCGCGGGGATGACATAAGATAGGACTGGTGGGCGTTACCGCAACTCAGCCGATCTGCCCGAAGCACCAGCGCAGGATCGATTTCTGCGCGTGGAGGCGGTTCTCGGCCTCTTGCCAGATCAGCGACTGCAGGCCGTCGATCACAGCCGAGGCGACTTCCTCATCGCGGTGCGCGGGCAGGCAATGGAGGAACTTCGCGTCGGGCTTGGCCGCCGCCATCAGCGCCTCGGTCACCTGATAGGGCATCATCGCCGCAAGCTTGGTCTCGGCATGGAGCTGGCCCATCGAGATCCAGGTGTCGGTGACGACCACATCAGCGCCCTCGACTGCCTCGCGCGGATCGCTGACGACGCGTGCGCGGCCGCTGGCGCGGGTGATCATCTCTTCCTCGGGCTGGAAACCTTGGGGGCAGGCAGCGACGACATCGAACTGCATCAGGCTCGCCGCCTCGACGATCGAGGCGAGGACGTTGTTGCCGTCGCCCAGCCAGGCGACCTTGAGCCCGGGCAGCGGCTTGCCGCTCTCGATGATGGTCAGCAGATCAGCGACGATCTGGCAGGGATGCGAGGCATCCGTCAGGCCGTTGATGACCGGCACCGAGGCATGAGCCGCCATTTCCTCGACCTTGGCATGATCGTCAGTGCGGATCATGATCGCGTCGCAATAGCCAGAGATCACCCGCGCCGTATCCGCAACCGTCTCGCCGCGGCCGAGCTGGGTGGTGCCTGCATCGAGCACGATCGAGGTGCCGCCGAGCTGGCGGATCGCCATGTCGAACGAGACCCTGGTTCGGGTCGAGTTCTTCTCGAAGATCATCGCCAGCGTGTGGCCGGCGAGCGGCGCGTCGGCATCCGCCCTGCCCTTGGGCCAACCCTGCCGCGCCGCTTTGCGATCGAGCGCGTCGGCCAGCATCACGGCGATGCCATCGGCGCCCGCATCGGACAGATCGAGAAAGTGGCGTATGCTCACGTCAGTCATCGGAGGCGGGCACATAGACCCGTGCCGCCTCGCTCAGCTTCTCGATGCACTCCGCGATATGGCTCTCGTCGATCACCAGGGGCGGCAGGATGCGGACGACATTCTCACCCGCCGCGACCGTCAGCAAACCGTGATTGTCGCGGCAATGCGCCACGAAGCGGCGGCTGTCGGACTTCAGCTTGATGCCGAGCATCAGGCCCTTGCCGCGGACGCTGTCGAACAGATGATCATGGTTGGGCATCATCTGCTCGAGCCCCGAACGAAGCCGTTCGCCCATCGCGGTGACATTCTCGAGGAAGCCGGGTTCGAGCAGCACATCGAGCACCGCTTCGCCGGCCGCCATCGCAAGCGGGTTGCCGCCATAGGTCGAGCCATGGGTGCCGATCACCATGCCCTTGGCCGCCTCTTCAGTCGCAAGGCACGCGCCAAGCGGGAAGCCGCCGCCGATGCCCTTGGCGACGGCTGCGATGTCGGGCGTCAGGCCATAATGCTCATGCGCAAGCATCTTGCCGGTCCGGCCATAGCCGGCCTGGACCTCGTCGAGCACCAGCAACAGGCCGTGCTCGTCGCACGCCTTGCGGAGGCCCTGGAGGAACTCGTCGGTCGCGGCGCGGATGCCGCCCTCGCCCTGGATCGGCTCGACCAGGAAGCCCGCGGTATTGTCATCGACCAGCGCGAGCGCGCCTTCGAGATCGTTGAACTGCGCATAGGCGAAGCCCGGCAGCAGTGGCTCGAAGCCATCCCGCATCTTCGGCTGGTTGGTCGCGCTGATCGTACCGAGCGTACGGCCATGGAATGCCGTGTCGAAGGTGATCAGCGTGTGCCGCTGCGGATTGCCATCGGCGTAGTGATAGCGCCGCGCCGTCTTGATCGCGCACTCGACCGCCTCGGCACCCGAGTTGGTGAAGAAGACGGTGTCGGCAAAGGTCGCCTCGATCAGCCGCTGGGCGAAATGCTCACCCTGTGGCGAGCCATAGAGGTTCGACACATGCATCAGCGTCGCCGCCTGGTCGGCGATCGCCTTGACCAGCTTCGGGTGGCCGTGGCCGAGCGCGTTGACGGCGATGCCGCTGGCGAAATCTAGATAGCGCTCGCCGCGCTCGCCGATCAGATAGCAGCCCTCGCCTCGCACAGGCCGTACCCCGCTGCGGGGATAGACGGGCATGAGCGGGGTGATTGGCACGGGGCTGTTCCTCAAACAAAAAAGGCAGCCCGTACTGGGCCGCCGGAGCGCGCATTTACTTGGGGAGGTGGGGGAGCGTCAACACCGTGTGGAATCGGGATCATTTCGGCCGCATCGGGCCCGCGCGGAGCGGGCACCTGAACTGCGTACCAAATTCCCTGTTATCGTGCCGGAACAGGGAATTTTTTCTTTTTTCTCGAGAGATCATCAGGAACATTCTTTTCGTTTACAGGCACTTAATCGAATTAATGCTCGCGCCGCGGCCTCGGAACAGGGAATAACAGGGAAATAACAGGGAATTTTGCCGCTCAAGCCGCCAGCAAGAGCAGTGCAAAACATTCGGCTACCGACGATGAGAATGAGCGGCTCGGGCTTCTGAGTGTCCCGTCGCGCCATAATGCACGGCCCGCGATGTGGTTGAATCGAGGTCAGCGCGCTGGACGGGAAGTTCGTTCAATTATCTACGTCACCCCGGACTTGTTCCGGGGTCCATCGGTCCGCATACACAACGCCTGCACATCCTGCGGAAACATGGATGCCGGAACAAGTCCGGCATGACGCATTGGGTTGAACGAATTTCGGCTCTCACGCCTAAGGACGAGCCGCAGGCGCCTGCGCTTCGACGATCCTGCGGTTCCACGCCTCAGCCACCCCACGCGCCCGGCCATAGTCCGACAGGCAGGACATATAGTTGGGATGGAATTCGAGCGGCTTTTGCAGATTGTCGATCGCGGTCCATTCAGCGCAGGTCTTGCCGTTGAAGACATGCGCGTCCGGATCCTCCGCCCCCGGCGGCAGGCCCTCGTTGCTGATAAAGGCCATGCTGAGCCCGCCATGGGCGATGCCGTAATTCTCGGCGCTCGCCACAGAGAAGCGGTAGACCTGGTTCTCGAGCAGCGACACGGCGCGGGCGCCGGCCGTCAGTGACGACCATTTCACGACCGGCTTGCCCTGATCCAGCCATGGCCCGCTATACAGCACGCCGTTGACGATCACCGTCACCTGCGTGTTCTTCGCGACATTGTTGCCAAGCGCCTCTTCGAGCTGTTGCAGGAAGACGCCGAACCGCGCGCCGCCGTCCATATACATGTTGGTGCGGGTCGCCCCGCCCTCAGCGATCGCCAGCGAGACCGGATAGGCCGATGGCGGCACCGAGGACGATGCGACCAACGCCTGGACGTAGCAATCCTGGAGCGCGCCAGTCTTGCCTGTCCAGGCAGGAGTGTCGACGCGCGAGGCAAGCTCGGTCATGTCGATCGCATAGCCCTGGCCATCGTCGAGATTGACGACGCCGACATAGAGTTTGCGGTTGGCCGCATTCTCCAGCGCAAGCTCGTGCAGCGTCTCAGGCGTCAGCAGCGCCTTCAACCGGGCTTCGAGCGGGCCGAAGGTGGCGAGCGCACCCTTGCTGAGGCCGCCAAGGATTCCACCCGATGCGGGCGTCGCAATGTCGCCTTCCTTCGCGATCGAATAGGCGAGCGCGAGATCGCCGGTGTTGGACACACCCGGCTTGATGGTGGCGGCGAGCGGGCCGTCGACCCAGCTATAGGTCCTGTCCTTGGGCGCCGGGCTGTTGGCGAGGAACAGGAAGGTGCTGAGCAGCGAGCCGGTGCTGATGCCGGTGACGACATCATATTTCGGGACCTCCTTCATCCCGTAAAAGAAGCCAGCGCCGAATGCGCCGTGCTGGCTGCCGCCGCTCAGGACGAGGAATTGCGGCGGCGGTGGCGCGGGCAGGCGTTCCGTTGTCACGCCGCCGGTGCGTGGCGGGGCGGGATGGCTGGCGAGCGCTCTGGCAAGCTCGGCCGCGAAATCATTTCGGCCTGACGGGGTTTTGCTGGCCCCCAGCATCACCTGCGGGTGGCCGGAATCGACTCGCAGCGGCAGCGCGCGATAGGCGCAGGCGGCGTTGGCCGGGGGACGGGGCTGCAGACAGCCGCCGAGCGCGAGCCCCAACAGCGCAATGCCGATACTCGTCCGGATCCGACCCATTTTCCCTCTCCTGACCGAAAGCCAGGGGCAGGATAAGCGGTGGGCGAGCGCCCGCAATCGGAGACGCAGCCGGAATCGTCGCAATCCGGGCGACGGAGACCGCCCCGATCACCGTGTGGCAATGCGCCCCGTGCGGTGTACCATCTTCATCGGAGCTCGGAGGCAAGCCATGAAACGGATGTCAGTGAAGATCGCCAGCGTGGCCGTGGCGGCGCTTCTACTTTTCATCTGCTTTGAGGTTTTTGCCGTCGCCCGAGCCCGGGCGCGAACGCCGGAGATCATATCCGAAACCGCGCGGCGCAACTTGAAGCTCGGGCATGTCGGTGGGCGCCGGCTGAAGATGCTGCTGCGAGTGGAGGACCCGGGTTTCTTCGCGCATCACGGAGTGGACTGGTCCACGCCGGGTCAGGGCATGACGACGCTCACCCAGGCTCTCGTCAAGCGTCTCTATTTCGACGGCGGCTTCAAACCCGGATTCGCCAAGATCGAGCAGAGCCTGATCGCCCGCTTCGTGTTCGACCCCGCTGTGAGCAAACGCGACCAGCTCGAGATATTCCTGAATCGGGCAAGCTTCGGCAATTTCCACGGCAAGCCGGTAATCGGCTTCGAAGCTGCGGCCCAGACTTATTACGGGATCCCCTTCGCGAAGCTCGACGACCGGCAATTCCTCAGCCTGGTCGCCATGCTGAGAGGCCCCAATGCGCTCGATCCGGTGCGCCATCCGCGGGAAAATGCCGAACGCGTGGCCAGGATCGAAGCTATGCTCGCAGGAAAATGCACTCCGCTGGGTCTGCGTGACGACGCCTATCGGGATTGCTGAGCGGCCCTCAGCTCTTGGTCTTCCATCCGGAGCGCAGCAGCGCGTAGCAGAACACGCCCAGCGCCACGTCCAGCACCAGAATGACCACCCCGCCCAGCAACACTGGCGAATCGGCGGTGCCAAGAAAGCCGTAGCGGAAGCCCGAGATGACGTAGAAGAACGGGTTCACATGGCTGAAGGCGCGGAAGGCTGGGGCCAGCTTGTCGACTGAATAGAAGGTGCCCGACAGCAGGGTGAGCGGCGCGATGAAGAAATTCTGCACGGCGGCAGCATGATCGAACTTCTCGGCCCAGATCGAGGTCAGGATGCCGAACAGCGCAAGCATGGTGGAGCCGAAAAGGCCGAACCAGAGGATCGCGAACGGGTGGACCGGCGCGATATGCACGCCGGGCCAGAGCAGCATCGCGAGCAGGACAGCGGCGCCGACGCAGAAGGCGCGGGTCACCGCGCCGCCGATCATCGCCGCCAGCAGCTCGGTGATCGAGAGGGGCGGCATCAGATAATCGACGATCGTCCCCTGGATCTTGCCGACCAGCAGCGAGAAGCTCGCATTGGCATAGGCATTCTGGAGCATGCCCATCACGATCAGGCCGGGCGCGATGAAATCGGCAAAGGGAATATCGACGCCGCCGACATGAACCGGGCGCTTTCCGCCGGTCGCGACGGTAAAAATCACGAGAAATAGCAAGGTTGTGATCGCCGGCGCCCATATCGTCTGCAGCTGCACCTTGAAGAAACGGCGCACCTCCTTGATATAGAGCGTTCGAAGACCGCCCCAATTGACGTTCCGAATCACGGGGACGCCGGGGGCGTTCACAACCGCCGACTGGATTTCGCCGATTGGGGGCTGGCTGCTCATCGCTGACGCGCTAATAGCTGCCGCCGCCGCCTGCAACCCGGCACGAGACGAATAGGGAATTTGAATGTCCTGGACCGACGAGCGTATCGATACGCTGAGGAAGATGTGGGAAGCTGGCCAGACGGCGAGCCAGATCGCCGAAGAGCTTGGTGGCGTGAGCCGCAATGCCGTGATCGGCAAGGCACATCGTCTGGGCCTGCAATCCCGCCCGTCGCCGGTGAAGCCGAACGAGCCCGATGCCGCCAAGGCAGCAGCAGCCGAGCCGAAGCCGGCGCCCGCCCCGATTGCGAGGGAGCCCGAGCGCGCACCCCCGCCCCCACCGATCGCCGCCGCGCCGATCGTCGAAGCCGATGACGATGAAGACGAGGTCGAGGACGATAGCGATGTCGCCGCGGCGCCCCCTGCCCCGCCGCAGCCGATCATGCGCTCGGTCGGCCCGGGTGGCTTTCTTCGCCAGGCCCCTGGCGAGCAGCAGGCGCCGATCACGCCCGCACCGCCGCGTCGCCTCGTGCCGGCCAAGCCTTCGGCCGACATGGCCGGCAAGACCACTTTGCTCGATCTCAACGACAAGATCTGCAAATGGCCGCTCGGCCATCCCGGCGAGCCCGATTTCCATTTCTGCGGTGACAAGGTGAACCCGGGCTTCCCTTATTGCGTGGCGCATTGCGGCCATGCCTATCAGGCGCAGCTCCCGCGCCGCGATCGCCGCCCCCCGCCACCGCTGCCGTTCGGCGGTCCGCGGGTTCGCTGATCCTATAGGCGCATCCCCATCCAGATCACCGCCTCAGTAGAGGCGGCGACTATTGGATCGAGGATCATCGACCAGATCGTGCCGCGTCCGAGCCGAGCCTCGGACGCGTCGTGATGCGCCTGCTCGTCACCGATGACATTGCGCAATGCCGTAACGGCCCGCGGATCGACGCCGTCGAGCTCAGCGACCTGTTCGTGCATGTGCCGCAGCACGACCGTCTCGATCGCCCGGGTCGTCCCGGCGATCGCGTTGCGGCCGAGCAGTCCAGTGACGGCGCCGAGCACGAAGCCGCCCAGGCCGCAGGCGAGAAAGCTGCGGCACCGCGCCCGGCCCCTGCGCGAGAGCTCAGCCCCGAAGATCGCGCGGTGGCGGCGCTCATGCTCCAGGAAGCCGGTGAGTTCAGTGATCATGTCCGGCGCAGTCCAACGCGCCATCCAGCGTTGCGCCCGGTAAATGCAGATCGCACCATGCTCACCGGCATGATCCACCTTCATGACCCGATCGCCGAGGGTTTCGCCAAATGCGAGTCGTGCCACCAGGCTCATGGGCGTCACCCTATCCCAACCCATACGGGCCGCAATGCTCCAACCCTTGCACCTTCGGTCTGCGGGTTCGGCAGCGCTCAGCCGCCCGGTGACACGGCCGGGGTCAGCGCTTCGGGGTAGAGATCGTACAGGCCATTGGCTTCGCCGATGGCAGGTGGCGCCCCGAACACTGCGAGCATGCCGGCAGGCTTGCCGAATGGATCGGCGATTGCGACGAAGCGCAGCGGGAAGTGCCGAACGACGCCGTTTGCGCATTTGATCGGCGCGTTCGCTACGGGCTGTTCCGTATCGATCTGCTCACGCGCCATCGCGGCGCGAAAGCCGATCCAGTGCCGCTCATGGTGGGTTGGCACGATCAGGAAATCCATCGGGCGGCCAACCACGTCGGCAGCAACATAGCCGAAAAGCGCTTCGGCACGGTCGTTCCAGAACTACACCGTCCCGTCATGGTCTACGAGCATCATGGCGACGGTGTTGGCGGTGTCGGTCATTGTACGAGTTCCGTCAGGGGCGATTTCTGGCCGATAACCCGGTGGAGGTTTGGCGCGGAAGTGCTGCGCTCGCAAAAGCACTCAATCGACACGCATGGGCTCCATTCCGCACCAATGGACGCTTTCCGTCGATTGGTGATGCGAAGGTTGCTTGGGACAGATGCGCGTTGCGTGGCCACTTGCCCTCTCCCGCTTGGGGAGAGGGAAGAGGGAGCGAAGCGACGGGAGGGTGAGGGGCATGTGTCTCGAGCCTCAGCCTCCTCATCCAACTTCGACTAATTCGCTTCGCTCGTAAGTCTCCGTATCCTTCTCCCCCGAGGGGAGAAGGATTGTTGCGCTCGTGACTCTCTGGACCGTATAGCAGGGTATGGCCGAAGACCTTTTCGCGAACTCACCCAAGAACAGCACCGATTACGACGCCTCCTCGATCGAGGTGCTGGAGGGGCTCGAGCCCGTCCGGCGGCGGCCGGGCATGTATGTTGGCGGGACCGACGAGCGCGCGCTGCATCATCTCGCTGCCGAAGTGCTCGACAATGCGATGGACGAAGCCGTCGCCGGGCATGCCAGCCGGATCGAGGTGACGCTCGAGGTGGGCAACCGGCTGACGATCGTCGATAATGGCCGCGGCATGCCGGTCGACCCGCATCCGAAGTTCCCAGACAAGTCAGCGCTCGAAGTGATCATGTCGATGCTGCATTCGGGCGGCAAGTTCGAGGGCAAGGCCTATGCCACGGCAGGCGGCCTTCACGGTGTCGGCGTGAGCGTCGTCAATGCGCTGTCGTCCGAGACGACCGTCGAAGTCGCGCGCAACCGCGAGCTGTACCGGCAGCGCTTCTCGCGCGGCGTTACGCTGGGCCCGCTCGAATCGCTCGGCGGCACGCCCAACCGACGCGGCACATCGGTCAGCTTCGTGCCCGACGACCAGATCTTCGGGCCCGAGCTGCATTTCAAGCCGGCCCGACTCTACAAGCTGGCGCGCTCCAAGGCCTATCTGTTCGCCGGCGTCGAGATCCGCTGGAAATGCGCGCCCGAGCTGATCAGCGACGATACGCCGCCCGAGGCGGTGTTCCAGTTCCCCGGCGGGCTTGCCGACCATCTGCGCGAGCAGATCAACGGCCGCGAATGCGCGACCGCGGATTTCTTCACCGGGAGCCAGGAGTTCGCTGACGGCAAGGGCCGGGTCGAATGGGCTGTGGCCTGGCCGCTGTGGAGCGATGGGTCGTACAGCTGGTATTGCAACACCATCCCGACGCCCGATGGCGGCACGCACGAGGCCGGGCTCCGCGCCGCGCTGACGAAGGGCATTCGCGGCTTTGGCGAGCTGATCAACCAGAAAAAGGCGAAGGAGATCGCGTCCGAGGATCTGATGACCGGCAGCGAGCTGATGCTCTCGGTTTTCATCCGCGATCCGCAATTCCAGAGCCAGACCAAGGACCGGCTGACCTCGCCCGAGGCAGCCGTGCTGGTCGAAAAGGCGGTGCGCGACCATTTCGACCATTTCCTCAGCAACAATATGGAGCGCGGCAAGGCGCTGCTCGGCTATGTGCTCGAGCGGATGGACGAGCGCCTGCGCCGCAAGCAGGAGCGCGAGGTCAAGCGCAAGACCGCCACCAGCGCGCGCAAGCTGCGGTTGCCCGGCAAGCTGACCGATTGTTCGGCTGACGACCCGGCGGGCACCGAGATCTTCATCGTCGAGGGCGATTCGGCCGGCGGATCGGCCAAGCAGGCGCGCGACCGCAAGACCCAGGCGATCCTCCCGATACGCGGCAAGATCCTGAACGTGGCCTCGGCAACCTCGGCGAAGATCATGGCGAATCTGGAGATTGCCGACCTGATCCAGGCGCTTGGCTGCGGCACGCGGAAGGACTGTATTCCCGACAATCTGCGGTATGAGCGGATCGTCATCATGACGGACGCCGATGTCGACGGCGCGCATATCGCGACGCTGCTGATGACCTTCTTCTTCCAGGAAATGCCCGAACTCGTCCGGCGCGGGCATCTCTATCTCGCCCAGCCGCCGCTTTACCGGCTGACTGCGGGAACGAAGAGCCTGTACGCGATGGACGATGCCCACCGCGCCGAGATCGAGGCGAAGGAGTTCAAGGGCAAGAAGGTCGATGTCGCGCGCTTCAAGGGGCTTGGCGAGATGAACCCGATGCAGCTGCGCGAAACCACGATGGACCCGAAGACCCGCAGCATGCTCCGCATCACTTTGCCCCAGGAATATGAGGAGCGCGCGGTGGTGAAGGATCTGGTCGACCGGCTGATGGGCAACAACCCGGCCCACCGTTTTGCCTTCATCCAGGAAAATGCGGCTCGGATGGACGAAGCGGCGATCGACGCCTGATTGTCCGCTTCAGCCGCGCATGCGGGCCTGGTGGTAGCGGGTGCGCAGGACGATCGCGGCGACCATGTTGAACGCGCCGAGCACGAGGGCGGCGATCGGCACGAACTCCGGCAAGTCCGGCCACCACAACCGGCGCACCACCGCAAGCGCGACACCGAGCAGCGCGAAGCTGACCCCGGTATAGCGGATCGGCCGGGCGACGCCTTGGAGCTCACGACGATAGGCGACGCGCTCGGCGGGATCGCTGAGGTTCGGCGGCGCGGTCATGGCTTCCACTCCTCGGCGAGCAGGCCCCAGATCAGGCTGTCGCGAATGCCGATATGGGTTGCCCATTCGTTGCGCAGCCGGCCTTCGAGCTTGAAGCCGAGGCTTTCCAGCAGCCGGTTCGAGCCGACATTCTCAGGATCGGTGTCGGCGAAGACGCGGCGCTGGCCGCGTGCGAACAACAGGGTGATGAGCGCCGACACGGCTTCGCGTGCGATGCCGCTGCCCCAGGCCGCGCGTTCGAGCATATAGCCGATCTCGGTGACTCCGCCTTGCCGCTTCTCGCCAGCGGAGAGAAAGCCGATCGCGCGATCGTCGTCGTGCCGAGTGATCGCCCAGGCATCCCAGCCGCTCCATTTCTCGCTGGGCGTGAAATAGGCGCGCACCTCCTCGACCGAAGTGAAGGGGGCGCGCGACCACCAGGTCATCAGTTCGGCGTCCGCGAGCGTTGGATAGAGCGATTCAGCATCGTCGAGCGTGCGCGGGCGGAGCCGCAGGCGCTCGGTCTCGATGACCGGGACTTCGCTCACGCCGTCAGCGCGTCGACCAGCGCCTTCACCTTCTTCTGCCGCCATTGCGGGAGTGGCGCGACCAGCCAATAGCCGAGCGCCGAGGGCCGCGCCTCGCCGATCCGGACGACACGGCCCGAAGCGATATCGGCGGCGGCGAGCAACTCGGGCACGGTCGCGCGGCCGAGGCCCTCAGCCGCAGCATCGAGCGCGAGGCCGGCGTCGCCGACCCGGACCAGCGAGACAGCATCGTCGTTGAGGCAACCGGGCCAGGAGATTCGCGTGTCGATCCCGCCGCCCGGGCGTTCGACGGTGACCATCCCCTCGGATTCGAGCGCCTCGCCTTCATGCTCGCCCGGGCCATTGCCCCAGCGGATTGCGAGATCGAGATTGGCCTCGGTGAAGTCGACATCCTCGTCGGCCGAAACCAGCGCGAAGCGGAGTTCGCCGTCGCCCCGCGCGATTTCGGCAAGGCGTGGCATCAGCCATTTCTCGGTGAGGTCGCGCGGTGCCGCGATGGTGAGCGATTTGGAGGTCTGGCCCGCCTGCATCGCGCGGACCGCCTCCTCGAACTGGAGGAAGCCCTGGCGGAGCGCCGCCAGGCCGGCCTCGCCTTCAGGGGTGAGTTCGAGGCCCTTGGTGGTGCGGCGGAACAGCACGACCCCGAGGGTGTCCTCGAGCGCGCGGATCTGCTGGCCGACMGCAGCCGGGGTGACGGCGAGTTCGTCGGCGGCGCGGGTGAAGGAGAGATGGCGGGCTGCGGCGTCGAGGACGCGCATGCCGTTCAGGGGGAGGTGCGTGCGTTTCATCTTGTCTCCCCTCCCGCCTGCGGGAGGGGGATTAAGAAAGCGAGCGTCCTCATGCCCCCACCGCCGGGGCGATCAGGGCGAATTTGGGGATGTCGACGTCGAAGGTCGAGCCGTCCTCGGCGAGCATGTGATAGCTGCCCTGCATCGAGCCGGTCGGTGTCGCGAGCGGGCAGCCCGAGACATAATCGAAGCTCGCGCCGGGCAGGATCAGCGGTTGCTCGCCGACCACACCCTCGCCTTCGACTGAGTGGCGCGCGCCGCGACCATCAGTGATGATCCAGTGGCGCGTGAGCAGCTGGACCGACATCGGCCCCTCATTCTCGAGCCGGACATGATAGGCCCAGAACCAGCGGCCGCGCTGCGGCTCGGACTGCTCGGGCAGATAGCTGACCGACACGCGCACGATCACGCCGCGCGTCTCGGCCGAATTGGGGAAGAGCGCCTTCACAACCCGACCGCGCGCAGGGCGCCATCGAGATCCTCGATCACGTCCTGCGGGTCCTCGAGCCCGACATTGAGGCGCAGCATGCCCTCGGTCACACCCATCTCCAGCCGTTTCTCTTCCGCCACGCCCGAATGGGTCGTCGAGGCGGGGTGAGTCATCAGCGAACGGGAATCGCCGATATTGTTGGAGATGTCGATGAGTTCGAGCGCATCGAGAAGCCCGTGCGCCTGCTCGCGCCCCTCGACCTCGAAGGCGAAGATCGGGCCGCACGCATCCATCTGGGCCATGGCGAGATTGTGCTGCGGGTGGCTGGGCAGCCCGGGATGGAGGATGCGCGGCACGCGAGCCTCGAGGAAGGTACCGACCTTTACGCTGTTCTCGCTCTGGCGACGGATGCGCAGATCGAGCGTCTCCATTCCCTTCAGCACCACCCAGGCATTGAACGCGCTCAGCGTCGGCCCGGTATTGCGGGTGAAGGGCAGCAGCGTGTTGGTGATGAAATCCTCGCTGCCGCACACGGCACCCGCAAGCACCCGGCCCTGCCCGTCCATCATTTTGGTGGCTGAATACGCAGTGACATCTGCGCCGAATTCCATCGGCCGCTGCAGCGCGGGCGTGGCGAAGGCGTTGTCGACCACGCTGGTGATGCCGCGCGCACGGGCGATATCGCAGACTGCCTTCAGATCGACCACATCCATGGTCGGGTTGGCGGGGGTTTCGAAGAAGAAGACCTTTGTATTGTCGCGCGCCGCGTCTTCGAATTGCTGCGGGTCTCGGGCATCGACGATTGTCACGCCGATGCCGAATTTCGGCAGCAGCGTATCGGTCAGCCAGCGGCAAGAGCCAAAGGCGGCGCGGCCGGCGACGATATGGTCGCCGGTCTGGAGCTGGCAGAGCAGCACCGCGGTCATCGCCGCCATGCCGGTCGTCATGGTGCGGCACGCCTCGGCGCCTTCGAGCAGGGCGATACGCTCCTCGAGCATCTGCACCGTCGGGTTCTGGAGGCGCGAATAGGTCATGCCGACCTGGTCGCCCGAAAAGCGCGCGGCTGCATCGCCGGCACAATCATAGGCATAGCCAGAGGTGAGGAAGATCGCCTCCGACGTCTCGCCCCATTCGGAGCGCGCGGTTCCGCCACGCACGGCCTGGGTTGCGGGCCGCCAGTTGCGGGTGATCGATCGGTCCTGTCCGGTGCGTCGCTTCATGCGGAACGCTTTGCCGGGACGGGTTGGCCCGCGTCAATGCTTTCCGGCCTTCTCGCCTTGAAAGCGCGGCGATGAAGTGGGAATGGCGCTTCATGACCGACACGGCCTCCCGCCCCTATCGCGCTGCTGCGATCATCGGTCTGGCTGCGCAGGCGCTGTTCACGCTGCGCCTTGCGACGCCGCACAAGCTGGTGTTCGACGAGGTCCATTATGTCCCCGCGGCGCGGGTGCTGCTGCGACTCCAGGGGCCGGTCAATATCGAGCATCCCTTGCTCGGCAAGGAGCTGATCGCCCTTGGCGTGATGCTGTTCGGCGACAACAGCTTCGGCTGGCGGATCATGTCGACCTTTGCGGGCACGGCGACCGTGCTCGGCATCTTCGCGATCCTGTGGATGCTGTTCAGGCGCGTTCGTACCGCGACAATGGGGGCGCTGTTCGTGCTACTGAACATCACCGTCTTCATCCAGGCGCGGATCGCGATGCTCGATGGCTTCATGGCGGCATTCGTCGTGACCGGGATCGCCGCGTTGCTCTGGGCGATGCGCAGTCCGCCGGGCAGGGCCTGGCCGCGCTGGCTGCTCGGCAGCCTGCTGCTGGGGTTCGGTGTTGCCTGCAAATGGGTGGCCGCGCCATATATCGCCTATGCCGCTATCGCCTTTGTCGCGATCCGCCTCCGCAATGCGCGGTTGCGGGGCCGCTCGGTTTACGCGGCGCTCAACCCCGGCAACCAGCTTTATTGGCCGGGCATGCCGGCGATCCACGCGCTGCTGGCGCTTGGTGCGGTCAGCATCGCCGCCTATTGCGTGACCTTCCTGCCGGCCTTCTTCTATGCGGTCGATCCGCTGACGCTCAACGGCCTCGCCCGCTTCCAGATGCGGATGTACGAAGCGCAGACGCAGATCCTGCCGCACCACACCTATGAATCCGGCTGGCGGACCTGGCCGCTGATGATCCGCCCGATCTGGTATCTCTACGAGCCGGTCGATGGCGCGGTGCGCGGAGTGCTGATGATCGGCAACCCGGCGATCTTCTGGGGCGGGCTGATCGCGATTGCGACATGCCTTTATGCCTGGGTGCGCGAGGGATCGGCCAGGCTGCTGGCGGTCGTGCTGCTGTGGGCGGGTTCGTACGCGATGTGGATCGTGATTCCGAAATCGATCGGCTTCTTCTATTATTATTACCTGCCGAGCATCTTCCTCGCCCTGCCCCTGGCCGCCGCGTTCGACCGGTTTGGCTCAGGCAGGTACAGGAACCTTGATTATGGCTTCCTCGCCCTCACCTTTTGCCTGTTCGTCTATTTTTACCCGATCATCTCGAGCGTTGCGCTCAACGATCCGCAAGATTTCCGCTACTGGATGTGGTTCTCGACCTGGCCGTGAATAATCTGGAGAGCTCGAACCCATGACCCTGCGCAGCCTGTACCCGCCGCTCGAACCCTATGAGGCCGGCATGCTCGACGTCGGCGACGGCCACAGCATCTATTATGAGCGGAGCGGTACGCCGGGCGCGAAGCCTGCGGTGTTCCTGCATGGCGGCCCCGGTGGCGGGATCGCGCCGGACCATCGGCGGCTGTTCGACCCCGGCCTTTACGATGTGCTGCTGTTCGATCAGCGCGGGTGCGGGCGGTCGACGCCGCACGCCAGCCTCGAGGCGAACACGACATGGCACCTCGTCGCGGATATCGAGCGGCTTCGCGAGCTTGCCGGCGTAGAGCGCTGGTTGGTGTTCGGCGGCTCCTGGGGATCGACCCTTGCGCTGGCTTATGCGGAGACTCACCCGGAGCGGGTCAGCGAGCTTGTGCTGCGCGGCATCTATACCTGCACACAGCCGGAGCTCGACTGGTTCTACCAGTTCGGCGTGTCGGAGATGTTCCCCGATAAATGGGAGCGATTCGTCGCGCCGATTCCCGAGGCTGAGCGCAGCGATATGCTCGCCGCCTATCACCGCCGGCTGACCGGCGACGATCCGGAAGCGCAGGTCGCCGCCGCGCGTATTTGGAGCCTGTATGAAGGCGAGACGGTCACGCTGCTGCCAAATCCCGATCTGTCGGTACAGCATGACGACGGCCATTTCGCGCTCGCCTTCGCGCGGCTCGAAACGCATTATTTCGTCAATGCCTGCTGGCTGGAACCTGGCCAGCTGCTCCGCGATGCCGACCGGCTGCGGTCAATCCCCGGCACGATCGTGCACGGGCGTTACGATATGCCCTGCCCGGCACGCTATGCCTATGCGCTACACAAGGCCTGGCCCGAGGCGGATTTCCACCTGATCGAAGGCGCGGGCCACTCTTATTCGGAGCCAGGGATCCTCGATCGCTTGATTCGGGCTACCGATCATTATGCGGGCAAGGACTGAGCAGGTCGTTTGCGATGGGTTTTCCATCCGTGATGACCTATGCACAAGCGGCGCGGTCGCACTCTCGGCATCAGGCGGAGCAACCATGAACAAATGCTCTCTCGCGATGGCGGCAGGCGCGATGGTCCTCGCGTCGATCTGGGGAGGATCGCTGTCGGCGACGACCCCACCAGACGGCGGAACGATCTCGATCGAGGCCAGGACTGCCGACGGGGATCCCGACCCCTCATTGCCTGCCTTCGTAAATGCCGCGGGGGAAGCGCTTTTTGCCAAGGGCTTTACGATCCTTCAGGACCATGGCCACGCCGCCTATGTCGCTGAGCTGACCCTGAGCCGGGTCGATGTCGGCATCGGCTCGGCGAAGGTCGTTGCCGGGAGCTCATCCGTCGCGCCGAGTGTTTCGGGCAGCGTCGGCGGGGGCATCACTGTCCCTCTTTCGACCGGCAAATCCAGGCTCGTCGCACTTCAGCGCATCAGGCTGGAAATGCGCATTCGCAAGCGAGGCGAGGAAAGCTTCGTCTGGGACGCCGCAGCCGTGACAGTGCGGGCGGCCGGCACGAAGAAGGGGGCGGACGAAAAGGTCGCCTCGGACCTGAGCGAAGCAGTCTTCCGCAGCTATCCTGCCAAGGCCGTGGGCCTTATCGGCGTGCCTTGACGAGTTAAGATTGGCCACCCGGCGGTTGTTGGGGCGGCGAGCCATCAGCCATCCAGTGCCCAGCGAAACCGCCCGGTCAGCGTGTAATCGAACAACGCCATTTGCTCGTGCACGCCGGCGCCAACATTCTCAATTACGCAGCCAGGCCTGCCGCCCGGCCGCCGATCCGAGACGATGCCGGTGTGCGGGATCGTCCCGCCGATAAGGCAGGTATAGATATCGCCCGGCTGCCACCCATTCGGGTCTCGCGGCAGCGGCAGGTGGGCGCCCTGGCGGGAGAAGAAAACGGCCAGGTTCGGCACCCGTCGATGGTCGATATTCGCATCCGGGCGCTTCAGGCCCCAGCGACGCGGATAGGCGGCGAAGGCGTGCTGCATATCGGCATGGACGAGCGCCTGGAGATCGAGGCCGAACGCGTCCCGATACGCGCGGATCAGTACGTCAGTGCAGACGCCCCGGTCGCGCGGCACGTCGCCGCCTGGATAGCGGAGCTGGGTATAGTTTCGATCATAGCCAGTGGTGATGCCGACCTGGCGCCGCGCCGTGGCAACAAGGGTCGCCGCTGTACGCCTAGGCTGGGCGGGAGACGCCGCCGCGCCGGCCGGAACGGCAAGGAGCGCGGCAAGCATGGTGCGACGGGTGAGCTGCATCGTGGAGGCATAGCAGCCGGGCCGGCAGCAGGCGACAAAAAGGCAGCGGCGGCTCCAACCCGGCCCATTGGAACCCGGCTCCGCGTCAACGCCATGCCCTTCCCTGACTGCCGACCCGTTAACCCGCCGCTAGGCTCGATGGGCTATCATCGGCGCCGCAGGAATATATCATCGTTACGGAGCAAGGTGGGGGAATGGAATCGCGGCTTCTTACGAGCCACAGCGGCACGATCGCCGCGCTGGCCCGCCGGAGCGCGCGCGCGATCGCCAATGCCTGGTTCGAGGCGCTGCTCGTCGTCATGCTGATTCTGACCGTCGCGGCGATTGTGTTCGAGGATCGACTTCTCGTGTCGACCACGCGCTTCACGCCCGCGAGCGTTTCATCCTACACCCGCCTTCCGATCGCCGATCACGACATTGGCGGCAATTCGACGGCGCACGAAGACGGGCCGCTCCGCTGGAGTTGCGATCTCCGCCCGGGCAACCCCTATCCCTATTGCGGATACGAACTGTTCTTCGATGGCAACAAGGGCGTGCACGGCCTCGACCTCACCAATCTTCGGTCGCTCGAAGTGGCCTTGCTGTACCGCGGCACGGCAACGTCCTTTCGCGTTCACCTAAAGAATTTCGACCCGCGCTACAGCCGCAGCGCCAATGACGACACGCCCAAATTCCTTCGCGTCGAATTCTCGACTGAGCCTGGCAAGCTTCAGCATGTCGTGTTCAAGGCAGCGGATTTTGGCGTTGCGGACTGGTGGCTGCGCAAGTGGCGGGTGCCGCCGGAACTGAGCCACCCCGAATTCAACAACATCACCTCGATGAATCTGGAGACGGGAACGGAGGCGCGGCCCGGTCATCACGAATTCGAGATTCGCGAGATCGTGTTGCGCAAGACGCTGCTGACTGAGGCGCAATGGCTACAGGCTATCCTCGGAATATGGGTCCTGCTGATCGGCGCCTACCTCGCCCACCGCTTCGCCACCATGCAGCGCGAGGTCGAGCAGCGGCGAGCAATGCACGCGATCGTTCTGCGCCAAGCCGAGGAAGCCGGGGACGCGGCCCGCCATGATCCGCTGACCAGGATCTTCAACCGTCGCGGCATCTTCGAGCGATATGATGAGCTGTCGGCGGGCACCCCGGTGCCGCTCGGCGTCATTCTGATCGATATCGACCGGTTCAAGATGCTGAACGACAGTTTCGGGCACAATTACGGTGATGAGGTTCTTTCCAGCATCGCCGCGCTGATCCGCCGCAATGCGCGCGGCGGCGATACGATCGGTCGATGGGGCGGCGAGGAATTTCTGGTCCTCTGCCCTGGCATCGATGCGGAAGGGACCGTGCTCATCGCCGAGAATATCAGGCGCCGGATCGAGCATTTCCATTTCGGCGACTGCGAGCGAGTGACTGCAAGCTTCGGCGTCCATTGGTGCCCCGCACCGGGCCCACATCTGAACGAGCTGGTTTCGCTGGCTGATGTCGCGCTCTACACGGCCAAGGCGGAAGGCAGGAACCGTACCCTCCGGTTCCGCCCGGGCATGGCAAAAGCTGCCTGATCGCGCGATGCTGCCCGTGAAGGCGACGGGCGCGTCGCTTACATCACCAGGCGGGCGAGGCCTCGTCTGTTAATGCCGGTCGAACCTAGTAGCGCCCCCAGGTGAAGCGCGACGACAGCGCGTAATTCCACACCGCGCCGAGCACGACGCCGGCGAGCGCGGAGACCTCCCATGGGTCGGCGCGATTGTACATGAAGGCTGCGACACCGATATTCGCCAGCGCGCTTGGCGAGCAGACGATGCAGAACGAGACCCAGCCGTCGAGCAATTGACGCGCGCCCTTCAGCCGCGTGTCGCGATAGGTCAGCGCATTGTTGAGGAAGAAGTTGAAGGTCATGGCGGCGATCGTCGCCATGATGGTCGAGGCCGTGAAGCCGATGCCGATCGCCTTGAACAATGCCAGCAGCACCGCGAAATGCACGCCTGCGCCAAGCGCCCCGATCACCGAGAACATCACGAAGCGGACCGGCACGAAATTGCCGAACATCCGGTCATAGATCGCGATCAGATACTCCATCGCCACGACATGATCGAGCTTGCTCTCGCCTTCGGTGCGCACCCGGAAGGTGTACGCCATTTCGATGAAATGGAGCGGCTTCGGGCTGCCGGTCATGATGTCGAGCAGGATCTTGAACCCGATCGCGGCGAGATGTGGTGCAAGATCGCGGACAATCCCGGTGCGGATCATGAAGAAGCCGCTCATCGGATCATTGAGATCAGCCTTCAGGATTCGCCGTGAAAGCCTTGTCGCGAGTGCCGATTTGGCGACGCGGTCATGATCCCAATCGCCGGTGCCGCCGCCATCGACGAAGCGCGAACCAATGACGAGATCGAGCGTCGGATCATTGTGCAGCGCGTCGAGCATCTTGGGCAGGATCGTCTCGTCATGCTGGAGATCGCCGTCGATCACCGCGACGATCGGCGCTGCCGTCGCGCACATGCCCTCGATGCAGGCAGAGGAAAGGCCGCGCCGGCCGATGCGCTGGATGACGCGGACTCGCGGATCAGTCCGGGCGATTGCCCGTGCCGCATCGGCGGTGCCGTCCGGGCTGTTGTCGTCTACGAAGATCGCTTCCCAGGCGCGACCGGCGAGCGCGTGGTCGAGCTTGGCGATAATGATAGGCACGTTGCCGACCTCGTTGAAGGTCGGGATGACCACCGCAAGGTCGAGCAAAGGGCCCGTCACGCCCCCACTCACGCCAGCGCCGCCAGCACCGCGTCGCCCATATCGCGCGTCGAGTGCGTGCCGCCGAGATCAGCGGTGCGCACGCCCTTGCCGATCGCGGCGCTGACCGCCGCCTCGATCCGGTCGGCCGGCTCGGGCATGTCGAGCGAGTGGCGCAGCATCATCGCCACCGACAGGATCATCGCGCAGGGGTTTGCCTTACCCTGGCCCGCGATATCGGGCGCGCTGCCATGGATAGGCTCGTACAGGCCGAGCGTGCTGCGCCAGTCGCTGAGCGAGGCCGAGGCGAGCATACCGATCGAGCCGACGCACATGCTCGCCTGATCGGACAAGATGTCGCCGAACAGATTGCCGGTGACGATCACGTCGAACTGCCCGGGGTTTCGCACGAGCTGCATCGCGGCGTTATCGACATACATGTGCGTCAGGGCGATGTCCGGATATTGCACCGCGGTTTCGATCACCACATCGCGCCACAATTGCGAGGTCTCGAGGACGTTCGCCTTGTCGACCGAGCAGAGCTTGCCGCGCCGCCGCCGCGCCGCCTCGAAGCCGGCGACGGCGATGCGGCGCACCTCGGCCTCGTTATAGCTCATGATGTCATAGCCTTCGCGAAGGCCCGTGGCAGTGGTGCGCATGCCCTTTTCGCCGAAATAGACATCGCCATTGAGCTCGCGGAGGATCAGCAGGTCGATCGCCGAGGCGACTTCCGGGCGAAGCGCGGAGGCGTCCTCGAGACCGGGGAAGAGCTTGGCCGGGCGCAGGTTCGCGAACAGCGACAGCTCCTTGCGCAGGCCGAGGATCGCCTGTTCGGGCCGCAGACTGCGTTCGAGCGCGTCGCACGACGGATCGCCGACCGCACCGAACAGGATGGCATCGGCGCGCTTTGCCAGAGCAAGCGTCTCGGGGGGAAGCGGATGGCCGGTCGCATGATAGGCGGTGCCGCCGACCAGCCCTTCCTCGAAGCTGAAGCCGAGATCGAGAGCATCGAGCACGCGGCGCGCCTCAGCGGTGACTTCTGGGCCGATGCCGTCTCCGGCCAGGATTGCGATCAGTGCCAAGTGAGGATTCCCCGCGTGCGTCAATTCGAATGGATCGCGCCTTGCCTCACTCACGCCGCCTCACGCAACCGCCCTTTTCAGACGATCGACCAGCCGCGCGCGGGCGGCGAGGGTTTCGGCGCGCCGATCAGTGAGGATATCGCTCTCAAGCGCCTCGCCTGTGATGCGCAGGGCGAGGAGGATATCCACCCAGGCGGCCTCGCCGCCGAGCCGCAGTACATCAGGCAGGCGATCGGGCTCGAGACCATAGCCGAGCTCGGCGAGCAGCAGCAGCTCGTAGCGCGCGAGCGCGACTGCCCAGCCACGCGCGGCGGGCGCCGCCTCGATCGCGCCGATGACGCCTTCCAGTGCAGCATGGATGTGCGGATATGGCTGCGCCTCGGGGAGCGCGGTCGCGGCAAGCGCTGTCACCCATTCAAGCGCGGCGGCCGGCAGTGGCTCGGCGAAGAGGGGGGCGCGGCTGCGGATCAGCTCGACGGTGAGGCCGGCGAGCTGATCGTCAGTCCGCGCGCGCCATTCGCCGAGGACGAGGTTCGCGGGCTGCAGGATCGGCCGGATCTGGCGCGAACGCCCACCGCGGACGTAACCCGCCTGCAGCCCATGGTCGGCGGTTAGCGCGCGCACGATCGCGCCATGTTCGCCATGCTGGCGAACCGAGACGATCAGGGCTTCTGCGCGGAGGTGCATGGTGGAACTGTAGCTCTTCTACCCTTGCGATTGAAGCAAACTGCCTATCCCGCTTGGGGGAGACTCAGCGGCGGACCTTCTTCGCCAGCTTTTCCAATCCGAGCTTCCGCGTCGACCGCTTCGCAAGTGCCGCCGCTCCATCGAATGTGCCGAGCGCCATCGTCGTCAGCCGATTGGCGAGGCTGGCACGCAGCAAGAGCATGTCGATGCAGGGGACGCCGTGGGTAGCGAACTGGCGTTTGTGCTGGCCGTCGCCTTCAGTGAAGTCGAAGCGCTTCAGGCCGGTGTCGAACAGATCGCGCATCGCCTCCATCTGCAGCACGCCGCCGGGCGAGAGGTCAGAAAAGGCTGGGTCGTGGCCGACATGCTCATAGCGCGCGACGCCGGCGTAGATCGGGCAATAGAGATAGGCGGCGGGTTCGCCGGCGATGTAGAGCAGCCAGCCGCGCGCCATGCCGACGGCCGCCTTCAGATACATGTCGTCGAGGAAAGTGGCGTCGTCGGGCAGACCGCCACCGAGCAGGCGTTCCTGATAGGTGCGCAGCGAGATCCGGCGCGCTGCGTCGTGGAAGATGGTCATCTCGTCGGGCGTGCGGAAGCTGCGGACATCGAGGTGCCCACCCGACACCGCCGCGACCCTGCGCGCCTTGCGCCTCAGCCCGGTACGCGTGTTCGACGACATCGCCTGGAGCCAGGCATCATGGCTGATGGTGAGATCGACATAATGGCGGGTGTAGCGCTGGCGGACAAAGGCGATCATCCCGCCGCCGGCAAGCGCCATCGCATCGCGGCGATCCTCGGGGAGCGAGGTGATCTGATAGCCGTGCGCGGCGCGGTCCAGCGGCGGGAGTAGCGGCAACTGACCTCCGAGCGCCTCGTCGAGCGACAGCGGCACGCGGACGAGCTGGCGCTGGATCGAGGCCAGCGTGCGTGCCCCGATCTGGAAGCGGAGCGGCAGCGGCACTGCGGTCACGCGGCGCGTTCCTCCACCATGTTCGACCAGAGCTGCTCGGCCTGGCGCCAGCGGGTGCGCAGCGCATTGGGGGCGAGCGGCGCGTCGGACTGGCCGAGCCGTAGCGCCGGGAGATCGGCGAAGTGCAAAGTGGGGAGTGTCGAGGCGCATTCCTGGAGCAGTTCGCACAGTGCCTCGAAGCGGCGGACATGGACTGCGTTGGGCCGCGTGCCGGCACGATTAGCGAGCTCGAAGCCATGGCTGACGATCGTCACCGCGGCGTGGTTCGCATAGACCGCATGTTCGAGCGCTGCCTGCATCTCGCCGGCTGACAGCGCGCAGATCTGGAAGTTGCGCAACGCCCCCGGCCGATCCTCGATCAGCGTAACCGGCACTTCGATCAGCCCCTCGCGCAGCACCGGCGCGATGTGGGTTGCAGGCAGCCCGATCCTGCTGTCCGGCTCGGCGCCATTGTGGCTGCTGTCATAGGCGAAACCCAGCCCGGAAAGGGCGCGGAGCGTGTCGCCGTTCGCGCCGTAGCTGCCGGCGCGGAAGGCGATCGGGCGCGGTGCGCCGGCGGCGATCAGCAGGTCAGTCGCGCCGGCGATCAGGTCGTGCTGCTCCTGGAGCGAATAATCGACCAGCTCGAAGCGGCCATGGCTGCCGCCATGGTCGTCCGCCTTCGCTCCGGTCCAATTGGGATGGAGGTGGAGCTGAACCTCCTGACCGGCATCAAGGATCGTCTCGACGACACGGCGCGTCGGATCGAGGCCGAAGACGAGCGCCGGCATTGGATCGACAAAGAAGCAGGCCTTGAGGTCGTGGCGGCGCAGCATCTCGAGCTGGTAGGAAATTCCAACACCGGCCGGCTCGAACGACCGATCATATATCTCCGTACGATCGAGCCCATCGGCGTGGTGGCGCCACATCAGCTCGGTATCGATGGTGAGGAAAACCGGGGTGGTCATAGCCGGACAGGCCTAACCCTTGTTGGTGAAAATTCTCCCAACATGCCCCCCGGGCCCTCACGTCGCGCCGTCTCCTCTCAAGGCTTGATGCCGTATTTGGCGTAGCTCTGGTCGATCTGCGGCGACATCATGCGTGCCGCGGCGAGATCGCCCTCGGCTGCCTTGGCATCGCCCATCCGTTTGCGGATGACGCCGCGCATATACATGCTGGCCGGCAATTGCGGATTGAGGTCCAGCGCAGCGTTCAGATCGGCCAGCGCGTCATCGAAGCGGTTGAGACGGAAATAGACCATCGCCCGGCTGTCCATCGCGCCTTCGGGTGAATCGCTCAGCTCGATCGACTTGGTACAATCCTTCAGCGCCGTATCGAGCATGACGCCGAGCGTACCCTTCAGCCAGCACCGGCTGTTGAGCAGATTGGCATTGCCGGGCGTCGACGCGATCGCCGCGTCGATGGTGGTGAGCGCGCCGTCCTTGTCGCCGGCCTGGCCGAGGATCTCCGCCTTGGCCGAGAGGAAATCGGGCTTGTCCTTGCCGCCCTCGTCAATCCGCGTGTCGAGCAGGGTGAGCGCCTGATCCTGCTTGCCATTATCGGCATAGAGCGACGCCAGCTGGCGGATCGCGTTGCCGGATGCCGGATCGATCTTCCGCGCGGCGAGGACGTCCGCCATTGCCTTGTCCTTGTCGCCGACATCGGCATAGAGCCGCGCGCGCCACAAAAAGCTGTCGACGCTCGGATCGACCGCGATCGCATGGGTCATATCTTCGATCGCCCGGCCGCGCTCATAGATGCGTTCGTAGAACCAGGCCCGGGTAGTGAACGACTCCGCCTTGTCGGGCTCGGCAGCAATGCGCTGGGCGAACATCGCGAGGATCGGCTCGAAGCGATGCGCCTTCTTGCCTGCCTCGACCACCTGCCAGGGCGCCGGATAGGCGGCCGGCGCGGTCACCCGCAACAGATGCTGCTTCGCCTGATCGATCCGCTGCCGCTCGGCGCCAATATCGGCAACCGCGATTTCAGTGCCGGTCGAGAGCATCCGCGCATCCGTCGTGACCCAGCCATTGGCGAGCGTTGCGGCCTGCTCCAGCTTCGCGCCAGCCAGCGTGTCGGACAGCTTCGTATTGCCCTCTAGCGCGAACCCGCTGCCATTGTCGGGCAGATGCACTTTGGTACGGATCGAAACGAAATGCGCATCGTCGGTTGCCACCGGGATGCTGCGCCAGGCCGGTCGAGTCCGATCTGGCTCGAAATTGATCTGCGCGACGGCGCGATCGATCGTACCGCGGTAGAGCTCGTTTTCCTTCTTCCATTCGGGAAAGCTGAGGCCGGTGACGCTCAGCGACGCGGTGCCGGCGACCTCGTCGAAAGCCAGCGTTCGCGTGACGATGACCGGCGAATCGAGATAGGAGCCGCTCATTTTCAGCGCCATCTCGGTCAGCTCTTCCTTGCTGGCCTGGGCTGCTCCCGCATGAACCAGTTCCGCAAGCGGCCCGCGCATCGTGACGGAGAGCCGGAAGGGCGCCGGGAAATTGATTCCGGCCGTTTCATCAAGTTCGACATCGGCGGCGAGCTCGGGCCGGCCGCTCGGGCGTGTCACGATCGGCATGAGTCCGGCGCCGGCAACCCGCAGCGGCAGCACCTGATGGAAGGGCGGCGTATCGTGAATGTCGGCAAGGCGCGCGCCGCCACTGGTGCCGTCGAGCCACAGCGATTCGCCGCCGATCGTCGCGCGGACGAGGACGTGATCGAAGGCGCCCGGGCTGGGGAGGCGGTCCTGAAGCAGATCGCCGAGCTGGCTGCTCGCGAGCACCGGCTCGGCGTCGATCCCCATTGCGTGCAGGATGGAGAGCAGTAGCAAGGTCTTGGCCTTGCAGTCGCCATAGCGCAGCGTCCAGGTCTCGGTCGGAGTCTGCGGAACGTAATTGCCCGTATCCATCCCCTTGAACAGGTAGCGGACCTTGTCCTGTACGAGCTGCAGCGCGAGCGCGGCGCGCTTCATCGGATCGGTTTCGGCAGCTGTGATCTTCGCGACCTCGGCCGCCAGCGGACTGCCCGGCGCGATCAGCCCATCCGTGGCGAAGAGCGGGGCCATGATCTTCGAGATGCCGTTCCAGCTATCGAAACTGGTCGCCTCGATCAGCGGCTGCCGCTTGAAGCGTGCCGGCGCGTCGGCGGGCATCTCAGGCTGCTTCGCGAGCGGCAGGGTCAGGGTCAGCTCGCGATAGCCGCCCGCGGTGACGATCTGGGGCTGGGCATCGGCGGGATTGACGCGCCAGTGGATGTCGCTGCTCTCCGGCCAGATCAGCCGGGTCCGCGCGAACTGGACACGGAGCGGCGCTGCGCTGAGCCCAGCAAAGGTCTGCACATTGCCCTTGAGCGTCGGATCCTTCTGCGTGACCGAGAAGCTGAGCCGCAGCAGATCACCCACGCGCAGGCCCTCGACGGCGAGAGTCGCGGTGAGCAGGCCGTTGAGCTGACGCTGCTCGAGCTGCTCCTCGCGGCGCAGGACGGTGAAACGCTGCCCTGCCGCGATCAGATCGATATGTTCGGCGCCGCGGATGATCTCGGCGCGGTGGATGGTGAGATCGCCCTTGTCGGGCTGCCAGGGCAGCTTGATCGTCCCAGCGCTATCGAGGATCTGGGTGGTGGCGATGCGAACGACGCTCTCGCCATAGCTGGTAACCTCGCCGTCCTTAAGCCGCTGCTGGTTGTCGACCACGAGCAGGACAGGCGCGTCGTCCTTGATCGTCAACGGATCGACCGCGGGGGCCGGCTTCACCCAATCGGGCACCGGGGCGTAGATCGGCTTGTCGCCGGCATGGGCAGCACCGCCGGCCACAAGCAGCGTCGTAAACAAAATCGGCCGAAACATGCTCTTATCCCCCTGATACGCACCCAAGTCTAGCGTAGCCCCGCGCCGCGGCAAGCCAGCCGCTGAAGGATTTTTGGTTCACAAACCGTGACACTCACCAGCCTAGCGTCCGTGGTAGAAATCATAGACCTGCTGGGCGACCGCGGCCGACACGCCGGGCGCTTTCTGCAGGTCCTCGAGGCTGGCATTTCGGACGGCGCGGCCAGTGCCGAAATGCATCAGCAGCGCCTTTTTGCGCGCGGGGCCAATGCCCGGAACCTCGTCGAGCGGTGAGGCGCCGATCGCCTTGGCGCGCTTCGCCCGGTGCGCGCCGATCGCGAAGCGGTGGACCTCGTCGCGTAGCCGCTGGAGGTAGAACAATACCGGCGCGTTGACCGGGAGCGTCAGCTCGCGCCCGTCCATGAGGTGGAAGACCTCACGCCCCTCCCGGCCATGGTCGGGCCCCTTGGCGACGCCGACGAGGCAGACATCCTCGATCCCCATGTCCTCGAGCACGGCCTTGGCCGCGTTCAGCTGGCCGCGACCGCCGTCGATCAGCACCAGATCGGGCCAGTCGCCGGCATCTCGGTCCGGGTCCTCGGCGAGGGCACGGGCGAAGCGGCGGCTGAACACTTCGCGCATCATCGCGAAATCGTCGCCGGGGACGGTGTCGGCATTCTTGATGTTGAACTTGCGATACTGGCCCTTGCGGAAGCCCTCGGGCCCCGCGACCACCATTGCGCCGAGCGCATTGGTGCCCTGGATATGGCTGTTGTCGTAGACCTCGATCCGATCGGGCGGCTCCGGCAACTCGAACAGATCGGCGACCTCGCGCAGCAGCTTGGCTTGAGTGGTGCTCTCGGCGAGCCGGCGGTCGAGCGCTTCCTCGGCGTTACGCTTCGCCTGATCGAGCAGGCGGCGGCGGGTGCCGCGCTGCGGGACCGAGAGCGAGACCTTGAAGCCGACGGCATTGCCGAGCGCCTCACCGAGCAGCGCCGCCTCTTCGAGTTCGCGGTCGACGAAGATCGTGCGGGGCGGCGGCACCTCCTCGTAGAACTGGACGAGGAAGCTCGACAGCACTTCGCCCTCGGGCACGTCATTGGTGTGCGCCGGGAAGAAGCTGCGATGGCCCCAATTCTGGCCGCCGCGGATGAAGAAGGCCTGGATACCCATCACGCCATTCTTGTTGGCGAGCGCGAAGATGTCGGCATCCCCCACCCCTTCGGCGTTGATCGCCTGGCTGCCCTGGATGAAGGTGAGCGCCTTCAGCCGGTCGCGGATGATCGCGGCGAGTTCGAAGTCCATCGCCTCGGCCGCCGCCTGCATCTGGCCGCCGAGCTTGGTCTGCACCTCTGTCGATTTGCCGGCGAGGAACGCCTTCGCATCGGCGATCAGCTCGGCATAGTCGGGCTGGGAGATGCGGCCCACACAGGGCGCCGAGCAGCGCTTGATCTGATAGAGCAGGCACGGCCGGTCGCGGGTCTTGAAGAAGCCGTCAGTGCAGCTCCTGAGCAGGAACAGCTTCTGCAGCGCGTTGAGAGTGTTGTTGACCGAGCCCGCGCTGGCGAAGGGGCCGTAATAATTACCCTTGGCGCGCCGCGCGCCGCGATGCTTCTGGATGCGGGGAAAGTCGTGATCGGCGCGGAGCAGGATGAAGGGGAAGCTTTTGTCGTCGCGGAGCAGGACGTTATAGGCGGGGCGGTAGCGCTTGATCAGCTGCGCCTCGAGCAGCAGCGCCTCAGCCTCGTTATTGGTCGTCACGATCGTCATCGAGCGGGTCTGCGCGACCATGCGCTGGAGCCGCTTGGGCAGGCGGTCGACCTGGGTGTAGTTGTTGACCCGGCTCTTCAGCGCGCGGGCCTTGCCGACATAGAGCACGTCGCCGCGCGCATCCTGCATGCGATAGACGCCGGGGCGCGCCGGCAAGGTCTTCAGCACATTGCGGATCGCCGCCACGCCCGCTTCGAGATCGGGCGCGTCAGTGCCGCGGACGGTGAAGGTGGCCTTTTCCTCGTTGAAGCGGTCAGGGGTGTTCGGGGACGACATGGTTTCTTCAGTTAGGACTCCGGCGCGCGCGCAACAACGGCTATGTGTCGCACAAACAGGAGAGCGTCATGGAAATCAGGGGCAAGACCGCACTCGTGACCGGAGGCACCGACGGCATCGGTATCGAGATTGCGCGGCATCTCAAGGCGGGTGGCGCGACCGTGATCGTGGCCGGGCGCAACCCCGCGCGGCTGGAGGCGGCCAAGAGCGAGGGGTTCGAGCCGATTGCCGCCGATCTTTCGGACGTTGCGGGATGCGACGCGCTGGTCGCCGCCCTGGCGGGACGGCCGATCGATATCCTGGTCAACAATGCCGGCATGGGTGCCGAGTATGACGTGAATGCTCCGATCGATCTTGGCGAGGTGGATCGCTGCATCTTCCTCAACCTCAACGCGCCGATCCGGCTGATCACCGGGCTGCTCGACATGCTGCGTGCGCGGCCCGAGGCGATGATCGTCAATGTGACGTCCGGGCTGGCGATCGCGCCCAATGCCGGCAGTCCGGTCTATTGCGGGACCAAGGCCGGGCTCAGGAGCTTTACCATGGCGTTGCGGGCGCAACTCTCGGGCACGAAAGTCCATGTGCTGGAGGCGCTGCCGCCGGTGGTGGAAACGCAGATGACGGCGGGCAACAATCACAAGAAAATGCCTGCGCCTGAGTGCGGGCGGCAAATTGTCGCGGCCATTGCGGGCAACCGGAACCAGGCCAATGTCGGCATGACTGCCCTGCTCAACGCCGTTCACAACATATCGCCCCCGATCGCGCGGCAAGTGATGTTGCGTTACTGATATTTGGGCGCGGTTTGAATCAAGGCGGAGCGGGTGCCTTACTTCCCCTCTCCTTTCAGGAGAGGGGCAAGCTGCGCAGCAGCGCGGGGTGAGGTTGAGGGCGAGACGCTCACGTCAGTCACCCTCACCCTTCCCACCGCTTCGCGGCGGGCCCCTTCCCTCTCCCGATGGGAGAGGGAGAAGTAGCGCGGCTTTACTTGATTGCGGCGAGATCGACCTTCGCCTTGGCGAGCGCCTCTTCCGTGATCGCGCCCTGCGACATCGGCTGCACGGCCGCCAGCGACATGCCCTTGAACTCTTCATAAGCGGGATGAGTCAGCATGCCGGGGAAGTCGGCGTCGAGCACTGCCTTGCCGGCGGGATCGGCCGCGATCGCCTCGATCGGCGTGTCGAGCGTGAACTTCGCGGCGGTGGCGGCAGCGTCCGGAGTGGCGGCAGGTGCCGGTGCCGGTGCCGGCGCAGGTGCGGGAGCCGTCTGGGCGAAGGCAGGAGCTGCCGACAGGGCGAGGGCGATGGAGAAAGCGACGAACTTCATGGAAGGCCTCTTCGATGGTGCGAACGACGCGAATCGCCGGTGCACGCGACGCTTAACGCGAAATCGAAGGGCTTGAAATGGGCGGCGCCGTATTGGTGCAATAAAACACCATGACCGACCGGAAACGCCGAGGCCTCCGCCTCAGTTGAGGCGGCCGAGCCCCGCGATGGTCCGGTCGATCAGAGGCTTGTCGGCCGTAGCGTCATGCTTGTCGGCGATGATCGTCGCGGCGGCGCGGGCGGCGGCGTCAGCGGCCTTGGCGCGGACTTCAGCGATCGCCGTGCGCTCTGCGGCAGCGATCTTGTCTTCGGCCATTTTCTGACGGCGCGAGACGAGCTCGGCGCTGTCGCTCTCGGCCTTGGCGAGCATCTGCTTCGCTTCGGCCTCGGCATGGGCGACGATCGCGGCGGCGTCGCCGGCGCTGGCCGCGTTGCGGGCCTTGGCCTGAGCAAGCAGCGCCTCGGCTTCAGCGCGGAGGCGCGAGGCTTCGTCGAGCTGAATGCGGATCGACGCGATTTTGGCGTCGAGCATCCCGGCGATCATCGCCGGGACCTTCTTCCACAGGATGATGCCGATCACCGCCAGCATCGACAATGCGACGAAGCCCGGCGCGGCGATGCCGAACGCCGACGGCTCATGGTGGAGCTCTGTCGTGCCGGTCGCCGCCGTCAGTGATTGCGGTTGCGCGTCAGCCATGCGCCAGTTCCACCTTAACTTGCTTCTCGATGCCGGCACGATCCACCGCCACGCCCGAAAGCCTGGCGACGATTTCCTGCACGGCATCCACGGTCGCTGTCTCGATCTCGGCCAGCGCCTTTTGCTTCGAATCGCCAATCCGGACGGTGGCGGCAGCGAGCTGTTCGGCCATTGCCGCGTCGCCCGCCTTCACCTTCGCCTCGGCATTGACCGTCGCCTTGGCCTTGGCCTCGCCGACCGCGCGCAAAGCCTCGGACCGGGCTGAGTCCAGCCCGGTCTGATATTCGCGCTCGGACTGCTCGGCGCTGGCCCGCGCCGCCTCCGCCGCGGCGAGGTCTCCGCTGATGCGGGCGTTACGATCATCGATCGTCCGCTCGATCTTCGGGACCATCGCCTTGCCGATCCCGAAATAGATGAGCGCGAACACGATCGCGAGCCAGAACAGCTGCGACGCGTAGATTTCACCGATTTGGGATAGCTGTGGCATCGGAGACTCAGTGTGCCTTGACGACGAAGAGGATGAGGATCGCGACGACGAAAGCGATCAGGCCGAGAAGCTCGGAAGCCGCGAAGCCGATGAACAGGCGGCCCTGCTGGCCGTCTGCAGCGCCGGGATTGCGCAGCGCGCCTTCGAGGAACGAGCCGAACACGTTGCCCACGCCGAGCGCGGCCAGGCCGACGCCGATCGCCGCGAGGCCCGCACCGATATACATTGCACCAAGATCAGTCATGATAAGCTCCCTAGTAATCCAATTAGCGGTAATTCGAGTGACTTAGTGCAGGTGCACCGCGTCGTTGAGGTAAAGCGAGGTCAGCAGCGCGAAGACATAGGCCTGGATCGCGCACACCAGCAACTCAAGCGCGCTGACGCCGACGATCATCACGAAGCTGAGCAGGCTGACGAGCCAGCCGAGCGGACCGCCGGCATTGAGGCCCTGGACGACGAAGCTGCCGAACACCTCAAGCAGGATGTGCCCGGCGGTCATCGCGACGAACAGTCGGAGACCAAGGCTGAACGGGCGGACCATGAAGGACACGAACTCGACCGGGATGATGACGGGCATCAGCCAACCGGGCGCACCGTGCGGCACGAACAGCGAGAAGAAGTGGAGGCCGTGGCGCCAGAAGCCGACCGCGAGCACGATGCCGAACGACAGGAAGGCGAGCACGGCAGTGACGGTGATGTGGCTGGTCACCGCGAAGGTGTGGAGATGCGGCACGATCGCGATCGGCATCACGCCGACCAGGTTGGCGAACAGGATGAACATGAAGATCGAGAAGATATAGGGCGCGAACTTCTTGCCCTCCGGGCCGATATTCACGCGCATCATATCGTCGATAAAGCCGACCGCCGATTCAGCCGCGATCTGCCAGCGGCCGGGGATCAGCTGGCGCTTCAGCCCGCCTGCCATGAACAAGGCGAGCAGGACGAACACGACAACCATGAACAGCGCCGAGTTGGTGAACGACACGTCATAGCCGCCCAGCACGATATGATGGCCGAACACGGGCTCGACCTGGAATTGCTCCATCGGGTTGATATCACCAGCCACTGGTCGTGCTACCCTTGTTCAGCGTTGTTGGAAGCGACGCTCATTCCGCGCGCTCCTTCGAAATCTTGTAGATGTCCCGCCCAGCGCCAAGGATGGCGAGGACGAGGAGGATCAGCAGCAGCCAATGGCCGGTACCGAGCCAGTGATCGAGTAACGCACCGATCAATGCACCGCCGAGCGGCATGCCGATGAGATCGGCGAGTACCCGAGACCCCTGGCCATAGCCCTTGGCGGGCTTTGGTGCGCTGCCACCGGTCCGCGCCTCTTCGACCGCACGTGCCCTGGCAATGCGGCCTTCAAGGTCATCGTTCTGGCGGTCGTCGGCCAACGCGAAAGCATCCTGATAAGAAAACGCCGCCGGGCTTGCGCACGGCGACGAGGAACATGGGGCCACGCCCCCGTTGCGGCGCCCGTTTAGAAAAGGGGGGTGGCTGAGTCAACCTGCTGAACTGACAGTGCCCGAGCAAGGGTGCGGACGTGGCCGGAGGGATGCGGAAAGCGGGCTCTGGCGAGGTGAGATTCGGCACCGGCGAGCCTGGTGACTAGCCATATTTGGCGCGGGCCCGTGCCTTGTCGGGAACATAGAAGGGTGCCGGGACTTTCGCCTTTGGCCGGAATGGGATCACCGGCGGCTGGTGATCGGCGACGCGGGCGAGCGCTCTCTCAATCATCTCCTTGGCGGTCGGATCGCTCCGCTCCTCCTCGCGGATACGCCATTTGCGTGGCTGGCGGACGCGCAGCCACTGCAGCGCCGCGTTGGGATCGGGTGCGAGCTGGTGCTTGTAGGTGGCATAGACCGGATCGGGGTCGCCGGCATGCTTGAAGACCTTGGTGCGCTCGACGCTGCAGCCCACGGCGCGGGCGTAAAGCGAGCGTTCCACGCGGGCATCGGCGTGCTCCTTGCCGCAGACGACCGCCTTGGCGAACTCTTCATGGGCATTGCGCCAGCGATAGATGGTGCGGACGCACACCTCGAAATGCTCGGCGAGCTCTTCATCGGTGGCGCCCAGGCGGCAGAGTTCAGCTGCCTGCTCAGCATATTCGGGTTGGTAGATCATGGCAGCGGAATAGCGCGGGTGTGGCAGGGTTTGAATCAACCTGGCTGGGGCGCGGTCGATCGCGGAGAGCGTGTTGGGAATGTCAGGAGGGTTCTGACTTTTCCATCGAATGAGCAAAAGAATATAAAGCATATATATCAAATACTTAATACAATGATACGCAATCGGCAGCGGTCCAGTCGCGATTATGTGGGCTTCGATCCTGACCCGCCAGGGCTACCAGATTCACTCATATTTGCGGTCACCCTTCTTCCCCTCTCCTTTTAGGAGAGGGGCAAGCTGCGCAGCAGCGCGGGGTGAGGTTGAGTGGGAGACGCTCATGCTGGTCACCCTCACCCTTCCCGTCACTTCGTGACGGGCCCCTTCCCTCTCCCGCTGGGAGAGGGAGAAGCCGAGCTCCGCCCCAGATGTGTGAACGTGGTAGCCCTGGCGGGGGAGGATTTGGGAATAGCCGACGACGTCAAATCGCTGGAATGCAGCGCGCGTTTGCAATCGACATCGCCACGAAAAAGTTTGGCATCAGAACTGCGTCGATGGAGGAAGTGAACATAGTTTCGCGGCGGGCGTGAAATGGAGCAGGCTCAGCTTGCCGGCACGCCACCGATAATAGCTCGCCCCCGCCCGTTTCGGATTTTCGTTGGGGAGGCCGATCACGACCAGAAGGCGACTGTTCCGACGATAATTCAGGGTGGCCACTTCCATAGCGCCGGTGTCGACAAGCAGCGCTGCGGCACTCCGGAGCTCTGGCGGCAGGTAGATTTTCCCGGTCTGGGCATCGGCGATCGCGACGCATATCGTGGCCGCGCCGCAGCCAATCCGAATGATCGTGTATTGACCAGCGAAGTCGGGGCCGCTCCTGGCGGCTTCCCGGATGACCGTACGATAGAGATGGGCCCGACCGGTCCGGACATCCGCCGCGACCGGCCTCATTTTATGAGCCGCAACCGCGTAGTCGCCAAATACCTTGTCAGACAGCAACGAGGGGAATGGAGCCGGACAGTGGAGTGGGGACGATTGCGACTGCGCCTCGGAAGCAAGCGCAATCGCGAAAAGCGCCAAAACCACCGACAAACGCAATGTCGCCTCCTATCTGCGCCGAAAACTATGATGCGAGGGGATGGCCAGCAGAGCAAGCGCCACTTTGGATCCGGTTCAGGTGATCACGCCGCTGCGCCTGATCGGGTTCTGCCGCTCCAGCGCGATGCGCTTGGCGATTTCGCGGTTCAGTTCCGTCGGGTGCTCGGCGAAGTCGCGCGGGGTCGTGCCCGTGAAATATTTGATTTCGCGGATCACATGCGACTGATCGTAAAAGCCCTCGACCAGCAGGTCATCGAGATCCGGATCGCCATGCGTCATCGCCACCGCCGCGCGCAGCGCCCGATATTTGCGGGCAAGCTCCTTGGGCGGAGACCCGAAATAGCGTTTGCAGCCGCGCTGGACCTGACGCAGCGACAGGCCGGTCCGTTCGACAAGATCGGTGAGGTCGGGCGCGGTGGATCCGGCTAGCCACTCGTTCACCCGAGTCACGAACGCCTGATAAGCCGGCTTCTGCCGCATCATCAGCTTGACCAGCATCTCCTCGAAGATCGCGATCCGCGCATCGAAATCCTGCGTGGCGCGCAGTTTCTCGTAAACCTGGACGACGATATCGCCGAAAAGATCCTTGGCATCGAACACGCGGTTCGCCGCCGCCGAGGCATCCATCGGCACCAAGGCGGCCCAGCCATGCGGCATGAGACCGACGCCGATCGCCTCGGCCTTGCCCTCGCAACTCGGGATCGAACATCCGGTGGTGGGGCCGAGGATATAGATGTCCGGCATCGCCTGTTCGGTTCCGTCGACAAAGCGATAGCGGGCGTTGCGGCCATGCAGAATGAAGCGGAACTGCGCATAATCAGCGCGGTCGACCGCCTCGAAGCGTTCATCGCTTTGTTGGAAATGGTAGAAAAACGAGAAGTGATCGGCCAGCCCGGCAGAGGGCTGACGGAAGTCCAGCTTCAGATTCGACATGTGGCGACCCAGTCGATGATTTTCTTATACGCGATCGCTACGGGATTTTGCCTCTAATCACAAATATTATAAATGAGACTGGCATTACAAATGAGACTGGACCGTCGCCGTTAACGGCGCTGCGCAATGGGAAAGCTGTCAGCGGATCTCAGTAGATCGGCACGATCCTGAGCATGGGCTCGGGCCGCGGTGCGCCCGGGTGGAGCGATGGCGTGACCGTTCCCCATTTCAGCCCCTGTTCCGTCATCACGGCGAACCGCGCCTGGGCTTCCTCGCGCACCTTCTTCGAGGTGAAACGGTAGGATGGCGGCGCCTTGGTGCCGGCAGAGGCGGCGGCATGGGCGTCAGCATAGGAGACGGTGATCGGCGGCCCGGCACCGATCGCGAATTCGACCGCGAACTTCTCGCTCGTCGCGGCGACATTGCGCCAGCGCACCCAATAATGATTGTTGAAATCGAATTTGGTGGCGAGCTCGACGCCAGCGAGCGTGCCCTTTGCCGCAATCGAATTAAGGATCGCCTGGTCCATGTCGAGGTTCAGGCCGCCTTCCTTGCTGGTGAGCGGCACATGGACAATGCGATCGCGGTGGCCGGGCGCGCGGGCCTGCAGCAGATCGCGCCAGTTCTGCATGGTGCCGATGATTGCGAACAGGAAGCTTGCGACCTCACTCAGGGCAAAGCGGTTTGCGAAATCGACATAGCGGCGCTGCCATGCGCGGTTATTCTCATTGGGCAGATAGACCTGATCGGCGCCGCCATCGCTTGTCTTCGAATAGACGAGATTGATCGCGAAGGTCGGCCAGCGCGGCAGCGGACCATCGAACAGATGGAGCGGGAAGTTGCTGCTGATGCCGCCATCGGAAAACCAGCAGATGCGGAAGGGCACATCGGCACCATCCACAGGGGTGGCGGCGCCGCCGACCGTCAGGGACTCGGCCTGCGCTGGCGGCTGCGTTTCCGCCGGTGCGGCACCGAGGGCTGCCCTGGCGCGTTTCGCGGCGCTGTAGTCGGCCTCGTAGAGCGGGATGGCGCTGATCAGAATCGGGAAGCTCAGGCTCATCCGTGCTGCCACGACGACCGGCAGCGCTCCATCAGCAGGCAGACGGTAATACATGCGGCCGTCGACGGTGCGTGGCGAGGGATCCGCCTTCACCATCCACTCGACGACGGGTTCCGGAAACAGCCGATCGAAATCCTCGCGCAGGAACCAGAATTGGCCATTGTCGAAGGGGAGGCTGCGTGGTTCGCTGTGCGAGAGGCCGGTGGCGATCATCTGCAGGCTGATCGCGTGCCGGCTTGCCGGCTCATCGGGATAGCGCTCCGCTTCCCACAGATCGCTGAACAGCAGCGGCCGGTCGAGCGGAAGGCCGCCCAGCGACTGAATGATGCTGTGCAGCCAGTCCGTCAGGCCGGGTTGTGGCTTGCCGAACCGCCGCCTCTGCCCGAGGCCGGTGCACAGACCCATTTGGTTGCGGCGAATGGCCCGTGCGAGGCGCATCGCGCCGCAGATCGCTGCGGCCGCCAGTGAGCAGAAGACCGCGGGCAGCAGCGCGGACACCATCCCCGCAGCCCCGCCGATCCACCAGCCAAGGCCGAGAAAGACGATCAACGCGAGGGCCAGTTCGAGGCCGGCGGTTGCGGCGATGCCAAGCGTGACGACCGCGATTTTTCCGAGAAGGCCGCGATCCGCGGTGAGCCGGACCATCATGCGGTATGCTGATCTGGCGCCCCGGCTGGGCTGGAACAGGCTGTAGATGAAGCCCTGATGGGTCAGTTGCGCGGCGACCTTGGCGAGCCCTGCCATGCCGGCATCGGCCGCCATGGTCGCATCGAGCCTTGGCTTGCGCCTTTCGCCGAGCGCGGCCGCTGCGGTCGCGACGGCAGCGATCGCGCCGGCTGAGGTCCCGCCGATATTCTTGAAGCGGTAGCGTTTTGCGAGGGCGAGGACGGCGTTGGGATAGACGAGCCCGCTGGTGATGCCGCCCTTCATCACCAGATCGCAATATTCGGCTGATTGCTCGGTCATGATGATCTTCCCTGCCATTAACCGCCCTTCGGCGGTGACAGCCCGTTCTTTGGAGAATTGCCCGCCAACGAGCCAGAGATAGCGCGCATTTGGCGGCAGTTCCCCTGCCCGCCCGGCCCGCGCCCTCCGAACGATGATACGGTGCCGCCAACTAAAACGACTCTTCCGGAGAGGCCCGATGATCAGGAACGGCAAGGATATCGCGAACGGCACCGTCGTCGAGACGCAAGTGTGCATCATCGGCTCGGGCCCGGCCGGCATAACCGCAGCCTGGTATCTGCAAAAGGCCGGGCTGAAGGTGACGTTGATCGAAGGGAGCCGCGATTTCCGCAGCCAGGAGATGGAGGCGAGCTGGCCGGACAAGACCCTGCTCTACAACGGCACCGCCGATGGCTTGTTCGCGGCCAACGAGCCCCAGTTCCTGATCCAACCTTATAGCGGGCAGTCCAACAGCGCCTGGGAACGCGAGCGAATCTATGGCGGCACATCGGCGCATTGGGGCGGGCAATCGCGACCGCTCGATCCGATCACGTTCCAGGAGCGGCCGGGCTTTCCCGGCTGGCCGATCAACCGCGCCGACCTCGACCCTTATTATGCGCAGGCGGCGGAATTCTGCAAACTCCACGGCAATGATTTCAGCGCCGAATATTGGGCGAGTGTCCTTGGGGCCGAGGTGCCGCATCTCCCCGGCTTCGATACCGAGATGTACCAGTATCTCGGCCAGAGCTACCTGGATTTCTCCACCCGGACCTTTGACGGCATCACGATCGGGGAGAGTTCAGTCGATGTGATCCTGAACGCGAGCCTGCTCACTATCGATCATGCCGAGGGCGCGGTCGGCTCACTCTGCGTGGCCAGCATGGATGATCAGACGCCGCCGCAAAAGGCGACTCAGTTCATCATCCAGGCCAATGTCTTCGTGCTGGCATGCGGCGCGGTGGGGAACGCGCACCAGCTCCTGCTTTCCAACGCCGGCAACGAGCATGACCAGGTCGGGCGCTATTTCATGTGCCATCCGCTTTCGGCCAATGGCGTCATCTCGATCTGGAAGCCCTATCTCAATGACGCCCAGGACAGGCTGATGGGCGGCAATACGCTGGTCGGCGCCCGGCCGGAGCGATGGGAAGACGCGAATGGCGTGAAGTGCTCGGGCAGATTTTCGCCCAGCGCCGATCAGCAGCTGGCGCTGGGCATCGGCAGTTGCTGGTTCTGGGGCGGTGGCGGACAATATTATTTCGAGATGGCGCCGAACCCGGATAGCCGCGTGACGCTTGCCGACACGCTGGACCCGGTCTTTGGACAGCCGCAGACCCATATCACCTGGGCGCTCAGCGACCGCGACGAGGCGACCTACACGCAATCGACCCAGCTGTTCCAGACCGCCGTCAACGGCCTGGGCGGCGAGGTTTACTTCCCGTCCTGGGCGAATGTGAAACGCCAGCTGATCGTCAACGGCCACCATATCGGCACGACGCGGATGTCGGCCGACCCCGCCCAGGGCGTGGTCGACGCGAACCTCAAGGTGCATTCGCTCGACAATCTCTATGTCGCCGGATCATCGGTGTTCGCGTCGACCGGGATCTCCAACCCGACCTTCACGATCATCACGCTCTCGATCCGGCTTGCCCAGCATCTGATCGGGGTGCTCGGCAAATAGCGGCGGGCGAGCCTTAAACCGCGCGATCCACCAGTCGCGTGTAGAGGTGCCAGCTTGCGTAGCCGAGCACCGGCAGCGCGACGGCGAGGCCGATGAACAGCGGGATACAGGCGAGCGCGAGCAGGACCGCGACGATCAGGCCCCAGGTCGCGACCTCGACGGGATTGCGCCGCGCGGCGCGAAGTGAGGTCTGGACCGCTAGAGCGAGATCGACCGGGCGATCCACCAGCAGCGGGAAGGAGACCAGGGTCGTCACCAGCGTGATCGCGGCGAAGGCGAAGCCGGCGAGGTTGCCGAACAGGATCAGCGCCCAGCCCTCGGGCGTGGTGAAGAGCTGGCTGACGAACGTCCCGGGATCGGCGGGCTGAAGCGTGCCGAGCGTTGCCTGGTAGATCGCCCAGGCAACCCCAACCCAGGCGAGGAAAAGCAAGCAGAGAAAGATGCCGAGCGAGGCGATCTGCGCACCCGATTGGCCTCGGAATGGATCGAGGAAGTGCGACCAGTTCCCGTCCTGGCCCTCCTCGCGGCGGCGGGCGAGCTCATAGAAACCGACCGCGACAATCGGGCCGAGCAGCGACAGGCCGGCGATCAGCGGGAGCAGCAACGGGAACAGCCCTTCGCCGAGCGTCACTGCCGCGACGACGAGCATCAGGACCGGATAGAGGACGATGAGGAGGACGATGTCGCCGCGTTTCTCGAGGAAATCCGACCAGCCTTCGCGCAATGCCCAGGACAGATCGGCGCGACTGATCTCGCGGACGATCGGCGGCTCGAGCGACGACTCGACGGCGGTGGTGGGCGCGGGGGCGGGGGCGATGGCAACCATGGCGAGCCTCTCCTTGCGAGGCAGAGCGGGCCGCCGCCCGTCTCGCGTTTCCGGTTGTCTTAGTGGCCCTTGATGCGGCCACTCGGCCGTCTGCGAATATACGCTTTTACGGAGCGAATAAAAAGCCAGGAGAGCGCGCTTAAGCGTTAGCCCGCCCTCACGCCGCCTTCAGACGCAACGCGGATCGCGCTCGGGCGCCGCCGCCGTGCGGGTCTTCCATTCACCGGCCGGCGTCTGGTATTTCTCGCCGGGCGCTGTCTTCAGGATGAGATTGCAGCCGCTGGTGAACGCCATCTGCTCGACCGTCGCGCCCGCCGCGGCGCTCTGGGTGTATTTGGCCTTCCGCTGAATGTTGATGCTGTTGACCAGCGCGCGCAGCTCAGGCGTCCCCGCGCCCACCACGCCGAGATAGCCATCGGGCAGCTCGCCGATCTGGCCGGCGCTGCGCGCTGCCTGATAGGCCGGGTCGCGCTGCGCAACGGCAGCGGTCGACAGGCCTGCAAGCACGAGGCCGGTAGCGGCAATCAGGAGTTTGGAACTGGTTTTCATCAGAAAATATCCGGGTTCTGCTGGATCAACGTCTTCGCCTCGCCATCGAGCCGATAGACAACCTCCTGCGTCACATTGATGTTGAGATTGATCACGATTGGCTTGTCGGGCGCGGTGACATTCACGCAACCACCGGTTGCTGATGCGGCACCCAGGGCCATGATCGGGAACAGTCTTTTCATCAGGTAACTCGTCGGTCTCCACTTGCGCTTCGTCAATCCTGTTTCTGTCATGGCACTTTCCTGCTTTCGGGGGGCTGAATGGGCGCCGAGGAGGATGGCGCAACCGGAGCTGGGGGTTTGGCGCGCTTCTTCTGCTCCTCCATCAGGGCGGGGAGATTGCGCGCGATCAGGCGCTTGGGGTCGTAAAAGGATTGCGCGCTGTCGATCAGGCCGCGGAAGGGCGCCTTGATCCGCAGGTTGAAGACGAGCGGGAGCTTCTGCAGCCGGTCGAAGATGAAGTTGCGCTTCGCCCCTGCCCCCTGCCCGATTCCCGCAAAATGGACCTCAGTGATCACCTCGCCTGCCAGCGGGCCGTTCATGATGATCTCGAGATCGCGGTAGCGGAGCGACTTCAGCGCCTGAAAAGCGAAATTGCCCCAGAAGCCGACATCCTTCTGGCTGACCTCGCCGACATAAGCGATCGTGCCGCCGCCTGGCCGGACGACGAGATGGCCATTCTCGATCCGTCCGCCCGATTCGTTGAAGATCATCGGCAAGGTGCCGTCGAACACGCCGGTCGCGTTCAGATTCTTGAAGTCGAATTGCTGCAAGAACTGGCCGGCGTCCATGCCGGTCACGCGGAAGGTCATCAGGCGCTCCCGGCTCTGGCCGAAATCGAGCAGGGTCGGCTCAAGCACCAGCGTCCCGCCCGCGAAGGGCCAGCGCCCCTCCTCGACCTGAATGCGGGTCCCCGCGAGCAGCTGATAGCGGATCGTGCCGTCATTGACCGCGACGCCCGGATTGACCGTTTTGACGGTTGCTACCTGGCCGGGCGCTGTCTCGAGATTGAGGAGATCGGTGAAGCGCACCTCGCCGGCGATGCCGGTGACGGGACCAAAGGCGGCGGCAAGATCGGTGCCGGGTGTGCGGAAGACGCCGTTGCTCGTCACGCCTTGCGGGTTCCAGGCGATATGGCCTTCGCCGGACACCGTTCCGGCGACGTTCGCGATCACGCCGAAGGTCAGGCGAGTCAGCTCCTCGGGCTGGAAATGCGTGTCGAAGGTGATGCCCGGGATAGTCAGATCGGAATGGCCGGTGCCTTTGCCGAGATCGTGGACGATCGCGAGATCAGCGATGGCGATGCCCTTGGCCGGCTGGACCAGCTTGCCTGTCGTACTGATCCTGCCGTCGGCGAGGGTGAGCAAGACATTCTGCGCGGCGAGCGGCTTGAAGCGCGGTTCGGCAGCGGCGTCGGCGACCTGGAGCGCACCGGTCACATCCAGCTTGCCGCCGCGTAAGGCCCATGTTCCGTCGGCTGCGGAGAGGAGCAGCGGGACATTGGCGATCTGGCCGCCGCCGCCGGCGAAACGGCCTGCGATTGCGCCGTTGGCCAAGCGGCCGTCCAGGGTGGCGAAATCCAGACGGGTGACGCGTTCCGGGGCTCCGATGCGGACCCCCAGGCCTGAAACCGCGAAGCTTGTGCCGGCGAGGTGCAGATCGGCACCGTTCAAGGCAATGGCGATCGGAGTGGATCCCAGCGCGCCGCTCAGCCGCGTCGCACCGATCCGGGCGCCGCCACCGAGCCTGCCCTGTTCGAGCCGGACCAGTGCGCCTTGGTTGGGGCAAAGCGTGATCTGCGCCGGATTGAGGGCGAGACCAGAGACGGCGAGCCGATCAAAGGACAGCGGCGCGCAGGCGCGGTTGACCTGGAGCCGGGAATGGCCGTCCCACAAGGCGGTCACCGGCAAGGTGAGGTTCTCGACGTGACCATCGCCGAGCGGGCCTGACAGGGTGACCCGGGTCGCGAAACGCGTGAGGCCGCCGGGTGTCGCGGTGAAGGTAACTGGCGTCAGCGCGAGCCGCGCACCGTCAGCGGCGTAGGGCTGGATGGTGGCGACGCCGGTGACCGGCGCGCCGGGGGCACCTTGTTTGAGGTCGATCCTGGCCTCGGGCAGGCCGCCACCGCCAGTCGTCAGCACGCTGTCGATCCGTAATCCGGGGCCGGGCCATCCGTAGGAAATGCCATTGCCGCCGGTCAGCGACACAGCCGCACCGGTCGACGCCTTCAACGACGCGGAGGCGATCGAGAGTGCGCCGCCGCCGTTCCCGAGCCTGGCCGTGAGATCTGAGTCGGTTTCGAATGATCGACCCGCAAGCGTCAGCGATCCCGTCAGCTTTCGCATCAACGGTGCCAGCGGGGTGCCGGCGGCGCTGTTTGCATAGACGGCGAGGCGGTTGAGCGCGGCGCCATCGATACGCGTGCCCGAGCTGTGCAGCTTACCGGTGAAAACACTGTCATTGCCGGCAAGCCGGACCGTGCCGGCCAAGCGCATGGCGGATGCGTTGAGGCCGGGCCCGCTCACCCCACCCGATCGCAGGTCGATATCCCCCGACGTTTCCCGCGCCGAACCGGTGAAGTGTATGAGCCCGCCGATGTCGCGCGCGCTTCCTCGCGGATGCCAGACCTCAGCGAGGCCGAGGCGAAGCTGCCCGGTCCAGCGGTCCAGCGCTGCGGACAAAGCGACCTTCACATCGGCACCACCGCCCCGCGCCTGGGTTTCGCCGCAAGTCAGCGCTGCGAGCTGTGCCGGGCCCTCGATCGTCGGCGCGCCCTTGTCGATGCGGATCGCCATGGCGCCGCCCACGCGATCGGTGACGCAACCGCCAAGATCGAGCCGGTCTGACACGGCCGCGAGCCGGCCGCGGAAACCATCATTCAGCTGCCCCTTCCCGCTCAGCTTCAGCCCGACCACGCCTTGCGGCGCAACCAGTCGAATCCGGGCGTCCTCGATGTCGGCGTAGAATGCCGGCAGCGTGAACGGCTTGCCCGATGGGGGAGGCAGCAGCCGGTCGATCGCGCCTAGCGAGAGTTTCCCGCCGATCAGCCGCGCGTTCATCCGCACATGCCCGACGCGGAGCGATTTGATGCCAGCGCCGGAGAAGCCAACGCCCAGCCTCAGCTCCACCCAGTCGGCGACGAGATCGGGATGGGCCGGGTCTCCGATCGCCACGTCCCTCAGCAACTGATGATCGAAACCGAGTTCCGCGATCCTGTAGCGCGCCGGCACGCCGTGGCTGGCGAGGGTCTTGTCGATGTAATTGGCGGCGATCGGCTTGCGCTGCGTCCACAACACGATCAGCGCGACGAGCAGGATCAGCGCCACGCCGAGTATGATCGCGCGCAGGCGCTGCCATCGCCGCGAGCCGCGACGTTTACCCGGCGCTTCGCTTTCTTCCGCCGTCACGCCGCTCGTCACTCCCGATTGCGGCACCGGGGCACGCTTGTTTCAGCATAGGGCGCCGGTTCGCGCGCGCAATTGCGCGTCGCTGCCCCAGGCTTTAATCCCCGAACAACGATGAGCGTTCCCGAACCAGACCATAGCGGCCACCGGGCGCGCCTGCGCAAGCGCCTGGCCGAGCAGGGCGGCGATGGGCTGCTCGACCATGAACTGATCGAATATCTGCTCGCGCTTGCCATTCCGCGGCGCGACACCAAGCCGCTGGCCAAGGCGTTGCTTGCCGAATTCGGTGGGATCGGCGGGTTGCTGAGCGCGGATGGCGAGGCGCTGGCGCGGATGCCGGGCATGGGGGAGACGTCGGTCGCCGCGCTCAAGATCGCGCATGCCGCGGCGCTCCGCCTGTTGCGTGCCGAGGTCGCTGAGCGGCCGGTGCTAGGCAATTGGCAGGCGCTGCTCGATTATTTGCGCGCCGACATGGCACATCATGCGATCGAGCGGGTGCGCGTGCTTCATCTCAACACGCGCAACATGCTGATCCGCGACGAGTTGATGAGCGAGGGATCGATCGACGAAGCGGCATTCTATGTGCGCGAGGTGATCCGACGCGCGATCGATCTCGGGTCGGCAGCGGTGATCCTCGTCCATAACCATCCGAGCGGAGACCCGACGCCCAGTCGTGCCGATATCGAAGTGACGCGGAACATGGCCGAGGCCGGGAAGAGGATGGGGATCGCCGTCCATGATCACATCATCATGGGCACGAGCGGCCATTCCAGCCTCAGGGCTTTGGGGCTGATGTAAAAGGCGAACGGCCGCCGGACCCAAAAGTCCGACGGCCGCCCCGGAGGAACCGTGGTTCCGCCAATCAGTTCAGGCGCCCTGAGACAGGAAGCCGGTGAGCTCGGTTTTAGAGAGCGACTTGCTCTTGTCCTTGTCGGCGCTGGCAAAAGCCTGACTGACCCATGCCTTGGTCGCCGGGCTGTCCGGCTTGGTCGAAGGATCGCTCTTTTCCTTGAGTGCGATCATCCATGAGCCGAATTCCGACTGGTTGAGCGTGCCGTTCTTGTCCTTGTCATAGGTCGGGAATTCAGTGTTCACGACCTGCGCGATCTGAGCGGCGCCCGAGACAGGCGCGGCCGCTGCCTGCTGCGCGGGCTGCGCCGTCGGATCAGCTGGCACCTGCTGGGTGGCCGCCTGCGCATCCTGCGCCGGGGCAGGGCTGGCCGGTGTCGCTGCCATCGGATCGGCCGGAGTCACTGTCTGCGGCTGGGCGGTATCGGCCGGAGTCGCGGGGACAGGTGCCGCTTGTGGCACAGTCTGCGCAGGGGCGACCTGAGTTGTCGGCGCGGTTGGTGTATCAGCTGGCTTGCTCTGTGCCAGAGCAGGTGCCGAAATCGTCATCGCACCTGCAAGAAGAACATATTTCAACATGATTTCTCTCCGTGATTGTGTATCAGGGTTACTGAAAGCCGGGCTACCCCGTCTTCATTGTACCTCCCTGCTTCAACACCTCGTCACTCGAGATAGTTCAAATCTTAGCGATTTGAAGGTTCGCCTCGTCCCTGCTAACGCCCAGCTCGTCGCGACTCCGTTGGTGATTCACGACGAACAGAAACGAAAATTTTCAGGAACAGTTGCAATGGTGCCACGCTACTCGCGTCCCGACATGGTCGCCCTCTGGACGCCGGAGGCACGATTCCGGATCTGGTTCGAGATCGAGGCGCATGCCACCGACGCGCTCGCCGAGCTTGGCGTGGTGCCGAAGGAAGCCGCAAAGGCGATCTGGGAGAAGGGCGCGTTCGAGGTCGACCGGATCGACGAGATCGAGCGCGAGACCAAGCATGACGTGATCGCCTTCCTCACCAATGTCGCTGAACATGTCGGACCCGAGGCGCGCTTCATGCACCAGGGGATGACGTCGTCGGATGTGCTCGACACCTGTCTTGCGGTACAGCTGGCGCGGGCTTCGGACATATTGATCGCCGATATAGATGCGCTTCTGCTGGTGTTGAAGCGACGTGCCTATGAGCACAAGCTGACCCCGACGATCGGCCGCAGCCATGGCATCCATGCCGAGCCGGTGACATTCGGATTGAAGCTCGCCCAGGCCTATGCCGAGTTCGACCGCAACCGCGCGCGGCTGGTCGCGGCGCGCGCCGATGTCGCGACCTGCGCTATTTCAGGCGCGGTCGGGACGTTCGCCAATATCGATCCTTTCGTCGAGGCGCATGTTGCCGAGAAGCTCGGCCTCACCATCGAGCCGGTCTCGACTCAGGTGATCCCGCGCGACCGGCATGCCATGTTCTTCGCGACACTCGGCGTGATCGCCAGCTCGATCGAACGGCTCGCGATCGAGATCCGGCATCTGCAGCGGACCGAGGTGCTCGAGGCGGAGGAGTATTTCTCGCCGGGGCAGAAGGGCTCGTCGGCAATGCCGCACAAGCGCAACCCGGTGCTGACCGAGAACCTCACCGGCCTTGCCCGCATGGTGCGCGGCTATGTGACGCCGGCGCTCGAGAATGTCGCGCTATGGCATGAGCGCGACATCAGCCACTCGTCGGTCGAGCGCTATATCGGGCCGGACGCGACGATCACGCTCGACTTCGCGCTCGCGCGGCTGACGGGCGTGATGGACAAGCTCGTCGTCTATCCCGAGCGGATGGCGAAGAACCTCAACAAGATGGGCGGCCTGGTCCATTCGCAGCGCGTGCTGCTGGCGCTGACCCAGGCGGGGGTGAGCCGCGAGGACGCCTATCGCCTCGTCCAGCGCAACGCGATGAAGGTGTGGGAGTCGGATGGCGCGCTGTCGCTGCAGGAACTGCTCAAGGCCGATCCCGAGGTGACCGCGGCGCTGTCGACGGCGGAGATCGATGACAAGTTCGACCTTGGTTATCACCTGAAGCATGTCGATACGATCTTCGCGCGGGTGTTCGGGTGATCCTTGCCGCCTGGGCCGCCGCAATCGCGTTGTCCCAGGCATCGCCGCTGATCGTCGATGGCTATCGTCCGGTGCGATGTGCCGCGCATATGCCGTATGCCGGACCGCCACGGCGCGACCCGCCGGTGCTGCCCGCAACCTTCGCGGCCGGCAACGCGCCGCTTCCGGTTGCGACGGCGAAGCGGCTCGACGCAGCGTTTGACCGGATCCTGTCCGCGACCGGGGCTCAGGCGATCTCGGTGACGGTCGTGACCTCGGACGGGAGCTGGAGCAGGGAACGCGCGCCGGCGGACCGGCCGGCTTTGTATTGGGCGAGCGCGGGCAAGACCTTCATCGCTGTCGCCATCCTCCAGCTGGTCGAGGAGAAGCGGCTCTCGCTCGACGCGGTGATCGAGGATTTCGTGCCGGGGGTACCCAATGGGCGGGCGATCACGATCCGCGATCTGCTGCAGCACACCAGCGGGCTCTACAGCGCCAATGAGGATGCCGCGGCGCGCAAGGCGCCACGATGGCGGTCGGCAGCGGAGAGTGTCGCCATCGCCGCGCGGCACGGCGCGATGTTCTGCCCCGGCGCGGCCTGGCGCTATTCCAATACGGGCTATGACCTGCTCGGCATGGTGATCGAGAAGGTCGATGGGCGGGATTATCGCAGCGCCATCGAGAACCGGATTGTCCGGCCGCTGGGGCTCAGCACGCTGAAGGTGCCGGGGCCGGGCGACGCCGAAGACGGTGTTGCGCCGCCGATCACTGCGCAGGCCGGCACGGGGCCTGCCATCAAGCCCGGATGGCCTGGGGCCGCAGGGCCGATCGCTGGTAGCGCAAAGAACATGTCGGGTTTCTGGGCCGCCCTGCTTGGCGGCAAGCTGCTGAAGCCCGCCACGGTCTCGGAAATGTTCGGGACGCTGTATCCGATGTTCGATGCTGGCCAATATTATGGCTTGGGCGTGATGGTGATCGACGTGCCAAGCTCGCCTGCCCAGACTTGGATCGGGCATTTTGGCGGCGCGCCCGGCGCGAATGCGGTTGTGGCCTATGCGATCGAGCGACGCGCGTTTGTCGCCGTAGCGCTCACCGGTGATGGATCCGCCGCTGCGGCAGCGAACGCGCTGCTCCATGCGCTGGATGAGGTGCCGCAACGCTGATCATTACGCTTGCGATTGCGTTTGCTGCAACTGCGAAGGCGCGCAACAATATTGCTTAACCGCGTAACAATATCCATATCGCCGCTGCCGGACTTCTCCGGCATCGGAGACCCAACCATGCGTGTTCTGGAAACCGTGATGAGCTGCGTCGCAGCGCTCACGGCCTTCGCGCTGGTGGTCGAGGTTGTGAACCTCTGATCCATCGGCCACCCGCCCCTTGCATAAAGGGGCGGACAGGCCGGCGGGATTGGATCAGACCGACCAGTCCAGCCCGTCCATGACGTAGGGCGCAAAATAAAAATCCCGAATCTCGGCAATTTGCCCGTCACGCCAGTCGATCAGAATGACGTAACTCGGCTGAGCCTGCTCCGCCCCATGCCGGTGCACAAGCAGCGCCGGCCGGCCTTCAGCGGCACCGACAGTGAGACGCAAATCGGCATAATTCGCATAGCGGGTGAAATAGACCGAAACGTCGGCGGCCCCGGACAACCGGTCGCGGTTCACGAGATCCAACTTTACATCCGCCGCGAGCATCGCCCTCAGCGCATCCCAATCATGCGCGTTGAAGCGTTCAGCATAGGCACGCAGTCGGTGTCGGTCAGCCGTGGGCAATGACGGCGCCGGATTCTCCGACATAGCCAGCGCACGCAACCGCGCTCGCCCGCGGTGCAGCGCAGCCTTCACGGCCGGCACGGTCATGCCCAGGACAGCAGCTGTCTCTGCGAGCGAATGACCGAGCACATCCATCAGGATGACGCACGAGCGCTGCGCCGGCGCTACATGAAGGAAGGTGCCGAGGTTCGCCTCGACGGCTAAACGCCGATCCGCATCGCTGCTCGATTGCCCGACATCCTGCACCCTGGCGTCGCGCGCCTCCTGGCGGCGGCGGCGGCGTAGCGCATCCAATGCGGCATTGTGCGTGATACGGAACAGCCAAGCCTCGCCCTGGGCAATATGCGCGCCTGCCTTCAGCGCTTCGGCGGCCCTGACCATGGCATCCTGTACGACATCTTCTCCGTCGAACACGGAGCCCATCATGCGCGCGGCATAGCGGTGCAGCTGAGGCCGCATCGTCGCCATCCAATCAACCGGGGCGTCCGCCACTCTCCTGCCTCCTCTATGAAACGCCCGTAAGACGCCGCGAGTACAGCAAAGGATTCGGTGTGAAACTTTTTTGCGGCGAGAGAATCCTTTGGCCGATCCATGCCGTCATGCCCTCCGACGCGCCGATGCGTCGACGAAAGGACGAGACAATGGAACTCACGATGAAAGACGGACTGGTTTCGGCATTCCGCTGGGCGCCGCCCTTCGCCCAGGGCCTGGTGCGCGATATGCGCGTGCGCTGGGCGTTGCGCGAGGCCGGCCTGTCCTACGGGGTCGACTTCGTGGAATTCGGCGAACATAAATCGCCGGAATTCCTGGCCCGGCAACCGTTCGGGCAGATCCCGACGTTCAAGGCGGACGGAATGGAATTGTTCGAATCCGGTGCCATCCTCTACGCGATCGGCCTCAAAAACGAGGTGCTCCTTCCCGCAAATGAGCGCCAGAGGATCAACACGATCGCCTGGATGTTCGCCGCGCTCAATACTGTCGAGCCGCCCATCAACCAGCTTGTGGTCGCTGACCGTGTCCAGCACGACGCCGAGTGGGATCGCCTGTTCCGCCCGAGAGCGGTTGCGGCGGTCAACGAACGCCTCACCCGGCTGGACACATGGCTGGGTGGTCGCGACTATCTGGTCGATCGCTTCACCGTCGCCGACATCCTGATGGCGACGAGCCTGCGCCTGATCCGGCATACCGACATCGTCGCCGGTCATCCCGCGGTCGCCAGCTACCTCAAGCGCTGCGAGGCGCGGCCGGCATTCCGGGAGGCGCTCGACGAGCAGATGCAGGGATTTGCCGAAAATGCGCCCGTCGAGACCCAGGCGGAGGCTGTGAACGCGTAGTCCAAAGGGGCCGCGCGCCGGTGATCCTCCGCGCGGCTCCTAGCCCCAGGCGCCCTTTACCTTTTTGAAGAAACCGGCTGTCTGCGGGTTTTGCTCGCCGGTTTCGGTTGCGCGGAATTGCTCGAGAAGTTCGCGCTGCTTCGCGCTGAGCTTGGTCGGCGTTTCCACCTCGATCCGGACGACGAGATCGCCGCGGCCGCGGCCCTGCAGCACCGGCATGCCCGCACCGCGCTGGCGAAGCTCGCGGCCTGACTGGACGCCGGCCGGGATCTTGATCGCATGACGCTCGCCGTCCGGGCTCGGGATGGTGATCTCACCGCCCAGTGCCGCCGTGGTGAAGCTGATCGGGGCGCGGGCGAACAGCGTGGTGCCCTCGCGCTCGAACAAGGCGTGTCGCGCGACATGGAGGAAGATGTAGAGATCGCCCGGAGGCGCGCCGCGCATCCCCGCCTCGCCCTCACCGGTCAGGCGGACGCGCGTGCCCTCATCGACGCCGGGGGGGATGTTGACGGTGAGCGTCTTGGTCTTTTCGACCCGGCCTTCGCCGCGACAATCGCCGCATGGATCGGCAATGACCTGGCCGGCGCCGTGGCAGATCGGGCAGGTCCGCTCGACCACGAAGAAGCCCTGTTGCGCACGGACCTTGCCATGGCCGGCACAGGTGCCGCAGGATTTTGCATTGGTACCCGGGGTCGCGCCCGTGCCCTTGCAGGTATCGCAGGCGGCCGACACATCGACCGTCACTTCAGTGGATTTGCCGCGGAATGCGTCTTCGAGCGTGATCTCCATGTCGTAGCGCAGATCGGCGCCGCGGCGCGGTCCGCGCGAGGCACGCTGGCCGCCGCCCATGAACTCGCCGAAGATATTCTCGAAAATGTCGCTGAAGCCGCCGAAATCCTGCGCGCCGCCGCCAGCACCCGCGCCGTTCCTGAAGGCGGCGTGGCCGTATCGATCATAGGCCGCACGCTTTTGCGGGTCCTTGAGGCAGTCATAGGCCTCGCTGATCGCTTTGAAGCGCGATTCGCTATCCTTGCACCCGTCATTCTTGTCCGGGTGATACTTCATCGCGAGCTTGCGATAGGACGCCTTGAGCGTCGCCTCGTCAGCGGTACGCTCGCATTCAAGCAGTTCGTAAAAATCAACTTCGGTCGTCATCTCGGGCCCCCGCCCCCTGTCCCGTCACCCCCATGAACGCGGGGGTCTCGCTGCTCTTCTCGCCTATAAGGACTAGAAAATGAAGCGGGATTCCCACTTCCGCGGGAATGACGGGCAGGACACATTCAGATTATGCCTTGGTATCGTCGACTTCCGAGAATTCGGCGTCGACCACATCCTCGGCGGGTGCCTCGGGAGCGGCTTCGCCGGCAGGCGAGGCTTCAGACGCCGCCTGCTTCTCGTAGATCGCCTGGCCGAGCTTCATCGCGACCTGGGCAAGGGCCTCGGCCTTTGCCTTCATGTCCTCGGGATCGCCGCCCTCGACTGCTGTCTTGGCAGCCGCGACCGCAGCTTCGATCTCGCCCTTCAGGCTGGCATCGACCTTGTCGCCATTCTCGGCAAGCTGGCGCTCGGTGGTGTGGATCAGGCTTTCGGCGTTGTTCTTCGCCTCGGCCGCCGCACGGCGCTTCTTGTCTTCCTCAGCGAACTGCTCGGCATCGCGGACCATCTGATCGATGTCGCGATCCGACAGACCACCCGAGGCCTGGATGCGGATCTGCTGCTCCTTGCCGGTGCCCTTGTCCTTGGCGGACACGTTGACGATACCGTTGGCGTCGATGTCGAACGTGACCTCGATCTGCGGCACGCCGCGCGGCGCCGACGGAATACCGACCAGATCGAACTGGCCGAGCATCTTGTTGTCGGCCGCCATTTCACGCTCGCCCTGGAAGACCCGGATCGTCACCGCCTGCTGATTGTCGTCAGCCGTCGAATAGACCTGGCTCTTCTTGGTCGGGATCGTGGTGTTGCGATCGATCATACGGGTGAACACGCCGCCCAGAGTCTCGATGCCCAGCGACAAGGGAGTCACGTCGAGCAGCAGCACGTCCTTGACGTCGCCCTGCAGCACGCCGGCCTGGATCGCGGCGCCCATGGCGACGACCTCATCGGGGTTGACGCCCGAATGCGGTTCCTTGCCGAAAAACTCCTTCACGACCTGGCGAACCTTGGGCATGCGCGTCATGCCGCCAACCAGGACGACCTCGGCGATGTCGGCTGCCTTGATGCCGGCATCGGCCAGCGCCTTGCGGCACGGCTCGAGCGTGCGCTGGATCAGATCGTCGACCAGCCGCTCCAGATCGGCGCGGGTGATCGTCTTGACCAGATGCTTCGGGCCGTTCTGATCGGCGGTGATGAAGGGCAGGTTGACCTCGGTCGTCGCAGCGGACGACAGCTCGATCTTCGCCTTTTCGGCGCCTTCCTTCAGGCGCTGCAGGGCGAGCTTGTCCTTGGTGAGATCAATGCCCTCGGCCTTGCGGAAATCTTCCGCGAGGAAGCGCAGCAGCTTGTCGTCGAAATCCTCGCCGCCGAGGAAGGTGTCGCCGTTCGTGGCCTTCACCTCGAACACGCCGTCACCGATCTCGAGGATCGAGATGTCGAAGGTGCCGCCGCCAAGGTCATAGACTGCAATCACCTTGCCGTCCTGCTTGTCGAGGCCGTATGCCAGCGCCGCCGCGGTCGGCTCGTTAATGATGCGGAGCACCTCGAGGCCGGCAATCTGGCCGGCGTCCTTGGTCGCCTGGCGCTGTGCGTCGTTGAAATAGGCCGGAACCGTGATGACTGCCTGAGTGACAGTCTCGCCGAGATAAGCCTCAGCGGTTTCCTTCATCTTCTGGAGCGTGAAGGCGCTGATCTGCGACGGCGAATAATCCTTGCCACCCGCCTGAACCCATGCGTCGCCATTCTGGCCCTTGACGATATGGTACGGAACCAGCTCGGTGTCCTTCTTGGTGATCGGATCGTCGAAGCGACGGCCGATCAGGCGCTTCACCGCGAACACCGTATTTTCCGGATTGGTCACCGCCTGGCGCTTGGCGGGCTGGCCGACCAGTCGCTCGCCATCCTTGGCAAATGCGACGATCGACGGCGTGGTACGTGCGCCCTCAACATTCTCGATCACCTTGGGCTTGCCGCCTTCCATCACAGAAACGCAGCTGTTCGTCGTACCCAGATCGATTCCAATAACTTTAGCCATGGTCCTCTTCGGCCCCCGTCTTCTAAAAAATTGCCTCTCGACTGCGCCCCCGGCTGGGCGACGCAGCACACTAACCCCGGCGATATAGGGGGGCTTTCGCTTGCCGCAAGATTTTCGACTGCCTAGGATCGAGACTCATTTCCCAAAGCGAGAGAATATGATGCGTATCCTGGCCTTTCTCGCTGTGCTGCTGACGCTAACCGGCTGCCAGGCAAAGGCGATTTATGTGAGCGATGGCTATGTGCGGCTTTCCGCCGTGCCGAAGCGCCCCGCCGTCGCCTATTTCACGCTGCATGGCGGCCAGGTCGACACGACGCTGGTTTCGGTGACGACTGAGGGCGCGATTCGCGCCGAGCTCCACGAATCGATGCAGCACGGTAATATGGCATCGATGAAACCGCTCGATCACGTCGCGCTGCCGGCTTCGTCGAAGATCGTGTTCGCGCCAGGCGGCAAGCATGTGATGCTGTATGACATGAACCCCACCATCGTGCCGGGCCGGACCGTGCCCCTGGTCTTCACCTTCGCTGATGGCCTGCGCATCCAATATAGCGCGCCGGTGATCGCGGCGGGCGATCCGGCGAAATAAGGCTGGCCGACATGGACCGCGCGCTCACCGACGGCGAGATCGCGCTCGCCCGATCGGTGTTCGGCGGGGCGATCGATTATGCGCGGGTGCGGGTCGCGCTGCGCAAATGGGCGTTCTTCCAGCCGCGCGACACAGTGATGGCGCCGACGGGCTCGATCCATTTCCACCCGCGCGGCACGCGATATCGCGAGGATTTCGCGGCGGGCAATCTCGATGACCAGGGGCTGTTCATCCATGAGATGGTCCATGTCTGGCAGCATCAGAAGGGCATCTTCCTGCCGATCGTGCGACACCCCTTTTGCCGGTACGATTATGCGATCCGACCGGGACTGGCGCTGCATCGCTACGGCATTGAACAGCAGGCCGAGATCGTGCGGCATGCCTTTTTGCTGCGGCACGGCGCTGCGGTGATCGGGGCGCCGGATCTGGCGCGATATGAGAGCATATTGCCCTTCGGGACGTAGATCATGAGCTGCATAAGCGGGGCTGCTCCGAGGATTGGATCGGGGCGGCGTGTTGGAAATGTCATGAGGATCGCTGACATTTTTCGACTAGGGATGGCCTAGCAGGCTTATAATTTTCCTTTATAAATCAATATATTAGTTATATGAAGACCACCCGTGCCGAACTTGTTCCGGCATCCGTCCATCCGCTCGCGATGACAGGACTTGTTGCACGATGGACCCCGGAACAAGTCCGGGGTGACGGTGAAATTCCGGTTGCGACTTTTCACAAAGGTGGCCGGAAAGGCCCGCCAACGTGACCGCTGGCGAGTTCAGCGCTTTTCTGGCAGCCTGAGCTCATGACGAAGACGGCCATCCTCTATGCCGTGGCACTCGCGCTCGCGGCGACCGCGCTGCAATGGCTGCAATATTCCTATGCGGTGCGACTCTTCTCCACGGACATCTATATCGGGGTGCTCGCGCTCGGCTTTATCAGCCTTGGGCTATGGGCCGGCACGAAGCTGACGCCGCGGCCGGCGACTGCCAATTTCGAGCGCAACGACGCGGCGATCCGATCGCTCGGGCTTACCACGCGCGAATGCGAGATCCTGGGGCTGCTCGCCTCGGGGCAGTCCAACAAGGAGATGGCGCGGGCGCTGGGCATCTCGCCCAACACGATCAAGACCCATGTCGCGCGAGTCTATGAAAAGCTCGAGGTGCAGCGCCGCATCCAGGCAATCGAGAAGGCGCGCTGGCTGCAGCTGATCGAGTAGTAATGCGGATGATTCTCCCGAAATCACCCGTTCGGGCGATGGCGCGAGGCGCTACGGTGGCCTTATCCCCGGCGTACCTCAACAGCCGAAGGAGTTGCCGACAATGAACCCGACCATGCGATATGCCGCCACCTATGGATTGCTGTCCGGGACGGCGACGTGCGCCGTCCTGATCGCCGGCTTCACGCTTCAGGACCATCTGAGCGCCGTCCATCAGCTATGGTTCGGCTATCTTGTGATGCTGGTCATCCTGACTTTCATCTTTGTCGGGGTGAAGCGCTATCGCGATGTCGAGCGGGGCGGCGTCATCAAGTTCCTGCCCGCCTTTGGGCTTGGCCTCGCCATCGCAGCGGCTGCGGGCCTGGCGTATGCGCTGCTATGGGAAGTCTATCTGGCAGCCACACATTATAGCTTCATGGACAATTATATTGCCGGGATCATTCGTCACGCCAAGGCTGCGGGGCTGACCGGAGAGGCGCTGGCGCGCAAAGTGGCTGAGCTCGAAACCATGCGGGCGCAATATGCCAATCCGCTGTTCAGGTTCCCGATGACGTTCCTGGAGATTTTTCCGGTCGGCTTTGGTGTCGCGGCGCTTTCGGCATTGTCGCTTCAGTTTCCGAAGTTCCTGCCCGCGCGGCGCTGATCAGCTCCCGCAGCCGCCGCACCCTCCTCCGCCGCATCCGCCGCCGCCGCATCCGCCGCTGCTGCCGCCGCCACTGCGGCTATCGCCGAATGAACTCCCGCTATCGCCCGAACTCCCGCTGCCTGCCGAGCTCGCGGTGCGCAGGAGATGGAAATCCGACCAGCCCGAGCCGACCAGTATCACTGTGCCGAACAAGGCGACCGCGAGATCCGTCTCGGAGCTGGTTGGCGCCAGCTTCAGCCTTTCAGCGCTCGTTCTCGCATCGTCGAGTGCAGCAAGGCCGCCCCGGGTCCGGCGCTCGACGGAAAACCAGCGGATCGCCGCCAGGATTGCGGTGGCGAACAGGAAGAGCATCAGAAAGCCAACGGGGCGGTTCCGCGTTATGCCAACCGTGAGTTTGATCATCCCGAAGGCCAGGAGCAGGAAATAGGGCGAGGTCTGCCAGAAGCGCATCTGCTGGATGAGTCCGGCATCCATCATCAATCCGTCAGCGACCAGCCTGCGGCCGATCGGCTCGGCCTGCGGCCTGAGCGTGCGGGCGATCTTCGACCAGCTCAGTTCGCCGGGAAGGGCGAGGACGCTGCGCTCAGCCGCAGTCCGCCCGGCATCGCGTGATTGGGCGTAGAAGCCCTTCTTGCCGATCATGACGAGCGCGCGGGTTGCGAGCAGCCCCGCCACCACCGCATCGGCAAAGCGGGCCGCGCCACCGGCGAGAACAGCGAGCTCGCCGGCATCGGTGACTCGGCGCGCATAGCCGTTGGGGCGGAGCCAGCGCGGGATGAGCAAGCCGGCGATGATCGCGATGCCGAACAGGATGCCATAGAGTTGGAGAAAGGGTCCGCCGGCCAGATCAAAGGGTCCAAGCGACATGATGTGCTCCTCTACCAGAACAGGACATGGGCGAAAGCGCCAATTCCCACGGCGGCGACTGCCAGCAGAAGCAGCAGGCGCAATGTGGTTTTGCGAATGATGATGGCGTCGCGCGGGTGGACGCGGCGCGCTTTGGGGTCCTCGATCAGGCGCCGCGCGGCGCCGGGCCAGATATCGGCCGGTGCCATCTCGCCAAAAACCTGTTCGTAAAGTTTGAGGGTCTCGGCATATTGCTCGAAATAGCGATGCCGCTCGGCGCCACCACCCGCTGTCGGGCCGTGATGGAGTTGGCGGCCGAGGATCTCGGGACAGAAGCGCTCCCAATAATCCCGGCTATAGGTGAGGTGGAGGTGCCAGGCCTGGTCGACAGCGTCGGAGGGCGTGACCTCATGGTCACCGGTCACGGCGAGGAAGCAGAAGCGCTTATACTCCTCGATGACGCGCGCCGCGTAGATGGAGCTCCAGCCATTCTCGCGGGCGAGCCGTGCGGCGAAGGGCAAGACCGCGTCGTCGGGGCCGATGGTGTAATGGGAAAGCGCGGCCCAGACCGGGTGGTCGCTATGGGTTCGAGGTAGACGACTCGTCTCGCTCATCTCATTTCCTACTAACACAGTAGGTATTACAATTTTATGACTGCGATGACATAAACCTGACGGCTATATTACGTCATGCCGGACCTATCGCCTCCGCGTGAGTTTCGCACGTTGCTCGCGCCGCCCGGTGGACCCCGGAACACGTCCGGGGTGACGGATATGGTTTCTACGCGGCGCCCCAGAGCCCAGCAGGCACCATGATCTTCCCGCCGTGGTAAAGTCCGGCCGCGTGGGGGTCGTCGAGGAGGAACCAGGGGCCGTCGAGATCGACGATGTCGCAGGCCTGGCCAAGGACGAATGCCGGGGCGGTGGACAGGCTGGCGCCGGCCATGTTGCCGACCATGACCTTCAGCCCGAGCCGGCGGGCCTGATCGGCCATCATCAGCGCCTCGGTGAGGCCGCCGCATTTGTCGAGCTTGATGTTGATTACCTGGAAGCGGTTGCGTTGTTGGTCGAGCTCGGTGAGATCGAGCACGCTTTCATCGGCCGCGACCGGGATCGGCGAGTGCCAGCCATCGAGCAGTGCCTCGGCGCCTCGGCGGATCGGCTGTTCGAGCAGCGACACCTTTTGGTCAACCAGCATCGCGACGAGCCCGTCGAGATCGTCGCCGTCATAGCCCTGATTGGCGTCGACGCCGAGCCACACATCCGGCCGCACACCCCGGACAGCTCTCACCCGCTCGGCATCGGCGGCGAGGTCTCCCTCAAGCTTGAGTTTGATCGCCTTGACGACAGGAAGCGCAGTGAGACGGCGCAGAATCTCGGCCGGATCGTCGGCCGGAAGGGTGAAAGTCGTGACCAGCGGCTTTGGCGGTCCGACCCCGGCGAGCTGCCAGACCGGCACGCCGGCCCGCAGCGATTCGAGCTCCCACAATGCACAATCGAGGGCATTGCGCGCGCCGCCGGGCGGCAACAGGGCGCGCAGTGTCTCGCGACTGATCCCCGCTTCTATCGCATCGCGGCAGCGCTCGATCTCGGCTTCCATATGGGCGGGATCATCGCCCAGATAATAGACGCCGGCCGCCTCGCCACGACCGGTGAGCGCGCCGTCGGACACGGCGGCGATCACCGCAGGCATCGCCTCGAACAGATAGCCCGAAATCCGGAAAGGTTCGCGCATCAGCATCGCATCGCGGCGATAGGTGAGCGTCAGCGGAGCGAGTGCGGCGGTCGTCATCCGCCATCACATCACACGGATTGTTTCACGTTTCAATATAAGAAACATCGTTTCCCGATTCGTCGGGCGAAACCAGGTTCCAGCTGCGGCCGGCCGATTGCGCGAAACGCTGCATGCCGGGGCCGGCACACACCGAGATGACCCGGCACGACTCCTCGCCGATCCAGACATAGCCGTGCGCCATGCCGCTATCGAAATAGACCGAGTCCCCGGCGGCAAGCGGGAGCGGCGCGTAGAGATCAGAGTGAAGCTCCATCGTGCCCGATATGACGTAGAGATATTCTTCGCCCGAATGGCGGACGAGGCCGCCAAGCTCATCGATGCTGCGCGCCTTCACCTCGATGATGATCGGCACCATCATTTTGCCGAGCAGATCGGCCGCTGGATAATGATGAGTGTGGCGCTCCGAGGCGGCGAGCCATTTTCCGGCGCGCGAGACACTGCGGCGGCCAAGCGCGGCCGGCGGCTGTTCCTGTGGCGAGGCGGTGCCCGTAACCAGACTGCCAAGGTCAACGCCAAGGCCCTGGGCGAGGCGGACCAGCTTGTCATAGGTCATCGCCATCTTGCCGTTTTCGAGCTTGGATAGCGTCGAGAAAGGCATGTCGATCCTGGCGGCGAGCGCTCGCAGCGTGAGCCCCTGCTCGATTCGCGCGGCGCGGAGCGCGATGCCCGGGTGCTGAGTGTTGGTTGGTTTTGCCATGGTCCCTCTCACCATAAGGCTAGCGCAAAGCGTCGCCGGTGGAAACTGCCGTCGCCGTTTAAGAAAACAGTTGCCATAAATGAAACATACGTCATGATGCCGTGGCATTTTCAGAGGATGGAGCGATGGCGATCGCGTTTCGATCAAAGGCGTTGTGGCTGGTTTCGACGGCAATGGCCGTATGGACGCCGGCGGCCCAGGCCCAGCAATCGGACAGGGGACCTTCAGCCAGCGCGCCGCAAGCCGGCGGCGATGACCGTTATGATGACGACATCGTGGTGACCGCCCAGAAGCGGACGCAAAATCTGATCGATGTGCCGCAATCCATCTCGGTCGTTCCCGGCAAAATGCTCGAGCAGCGCCACGCAACCAGCCTGGTCGATTATGCCGCGCTCGTTCCGGGCCTCAGCATCCAGCAGCAGAATGCGGGTGAGAGCCGGATTATCCTGCGCGGCATCAACACCGGCGGCGCCAGCCCCACCGTCGCCGTCTATATCGACGACACCCCGTTCGGATCGAGCACGAGCCAGACCAACGCAGCGCATCTCGCCGGTGACATCGATCCATTCGACGTCGAGCGGATCGAGGTGCTGCGCGGCCCGCAAGGCACGCTGTACGGCGCGAACTCGCTTGGTGGACTGCTCAAATATGTGACGGCAGCACCGAAGTTCGACCGCGTCTCGATCCGGGGCCAGGCGGGTGTCGAAACCGTCGATGGCGGCGGCACTGGCTGGTCTGGCAACGGCGTGGTCAATGTGCCGCTCGGCGATACACTCGCGATCCGCGCCAGCGGCTTCTACCGCGAGACGCCAGGCTATATCGACAGCGTCGGCATTCGCGCCAAGGACATCAATCATTCAGCGAGCTATGGCGGCCGTACCTCGTTGTTGTTCAAGCCGAGCGACAAGTTTTCGGTTCGGCTGACGGCGATCGCGCAGAATATTCGCGCCCATGGCCGCGACACGATCGACGCCGAGCCGGCAACGCTCACGCCGATCACCGCCGATCCCTTTACCGGCGCGTCAGGAAAGGGCCTGCTCCGCTACCAGACGCTGGCTGAGGGCAATCGGGTGGACTACCGGCTCTATTCGGGCACGGTTGAATATGATTTCGGCCCTGCCACCCTGACCTCAGTCACCAGCTATGCCACGTTACGCCAGCACGAGGACATCGACGCAACGCCGCTGCTGGGCGATATCAGCCCTTTCTACGGCGCGGCCACGCCCTATGGCACTGACGAGCCCTCCAACATCAGCCAGAAGAAATTCGCCCAGGAAATCCGGCTGACCTCGGCCAAGTCGGACAGCTTCGAATGGCTGATCGGCGGCTATTACACGCGCGAGCCCGGTCAGATCTATCAGCTCTACCGGCCGTTCGATCCGGCAACCGGCGCGTTCCTGCCCGAGGCGGGCACCATTCCGCAGGATCTGCTGGGGCCGGGCGCACCCGCTGCGCCCTTCCCCTTCACCCATTTCCTGACCGCCCAGCTCGATTCGACCTATAAGGAATTCGCAGGCTTTGGCAGCGCGACATGGCATTTGACCCACGCTTTCGATATCACCGGCGGCGTCCGCTACAGTCACAATGAGCAGCGCACGACCCAGAGCCTAGGCGGCGGGTTCGTCGTGGTGCAGGGCGCCGATGGAACCCTGATCGGGAAGTCGTCCGAGGGCGTGTGGACCTGGTCGGTTTCGCCGCGCTACGAGATCAACGAGCGGGTTGCCGTTTATGCCCGCGTCGCCAAGGGCTATCGGCCGGGTGGTCCCAATGTCGTGCCGCCGGGTGCGCCGGCCGACTATCCCGCGCAGTTCAGGGCCGATACGCTGATCAGCTACGAGACCGGCGTGCGCGCTGAAACCGCTGACCGCACGTTCGGCATCGATGCCTCGGTCTATTATCTCGACTGGAAAGACACCCAGATCACGACCACCTTCCAGACCTCGATCGGCCCGGTGACGGCTGACGGCAATGGCGAAGGCGCAAAGAGCTATGGCGGCGAAGTGACCGCGACGCTCCGCCCGGTCCATGGTTTCGTCGTGATGGGCTCCGTGGCTTACAACCACACCGAGCTGAAGGGGAACATCCTGGTCGGCGGATCGAACGGCGACCAGCTTCCTTATGCCCCGCACTGGAACGCAAGCGTTTCGGCTGACTATGACTGGGCGCTGAGCGGGAGGGTCAACGCTTTTGTCGGCGCCTCAATCACTGCGGTGAGCGACCGCCCGGCTGATTTCGACGCGGCGTATCAGGCGACGTTCGGCCACCGCCTTATCCTGGACGGCTACGCGACCGTCGATCTGCGGGCGGGAATCGAAATGAAACCTTTCACGCTCAGCATATACGCCAGGAACCTCTCCAATTCAGGCGGCCAGACCTATGCGGGGCCCTATGGCGGCAGTTATGCCGGCTTGATCGACGTTGCGATGATCCGGCCACGCACGATTGGCCTCACAGCAGGATTTGAATTCTGATGCGCACCGGATTGATCCAAGCCGCCTCGCACCTGTTCAGGCTCGCCCTGCCCTCGCTGCTGCTGGTCGCCGTGCCGATCACGGCACAGGCGCCTCCGCTCAATCCGGCCAAGCCGCTTGCCTCGGCGCAGCGTGACGCCGCGCCATCGACAGCGCTGCCCCCCACGCCCGGCGCGCCCGACCTCACCAAGGCGGATACCGACGCCTGGCTCGACGGGTTCATGCCCTATGGCCTCGAAACCGGCGACATCGCCGGCGCTGTCGTAGTGGTCGTCAAGGACGGCAAGGTGCTGACCCAGCGCGGCTATGGCTATTCGGACGTGAAGGCGCAAAAGCCGGTCGACCCCGACAACACGCTGTTCCGCCCCGGCTCGATCTCGAAGCTCTTCACCTGGACCGCGGTGATGCAGCAGGTCCAGGCCGGCAAGCTCGACCTAGACCGCGACGTGAACGACTATCTCGATTTCAAGATTCCGCCCGCCTGGGGCAAGCCAATCACGCTGCGCAACCTGATGACCCATACGGCCGGGTTCGAGGAGACAGCGAAATATCTGATCGCAGTGAACCCGGCGGACAATCGGCCGCTCGAGGCGGCGCTGAAGCGGTCGGTGCCGGCGCGGATTTATGCGCCCGGCAGCATGGCCTCCTATTCGAATTATGGCGCGTCAGTCGCGGGGTATCTCGTTCAGCGCGTGTCGGGCGAGCCGTTCGAGACTTATGTCCAGCGCCACATCTTCGCGCCGCTCGGCATGGCGCATTCGAGCTTCGTCCAGCCCTTGCCGGCCGGACTCGGGCCGCTCCTTTCCAAGGGCTATATGACCGCCTCGGGCGAGCCCCAGGCTTATGAGATCATCCCGATGTCGCCGGCCGGCGCGCTGTCGGCCAGCGGGGCCGACATGGCGAAGTTCATGATCGCGCATCTCTCAGCGAACAATCCCCTGCTCGACGCGAAGACGGCGAAGCTGATGTACGCGACCGCCAATACGCCGATTCCGGGGATGCCCGGCATGGCGCTCGGCTTCTATCATGAAGACCGCAACGGGCTGAACATCATCGGCCATGGCGGCGACACCGACTGGTTCCATTCCGACCTGCATCTCTATCTCGACAAGGGCGTCGGGCTGTACATGTCGTTCAACAGCGGGGGTAAGGAAGGCGCCGCCCATGTCCTGCGCCAGCGGGTGTTCGACGACTTCACCAAGCGATATTTCCCGGACAATGCGGCGGCGCTGCCGACCCTCGCCACCGCCGCCGAACATGGGCGCCTCATGACGGGGAATTATGTCAGCAGCCGGGGCTCGACCACCAACTGGCTGCGCATCGCCAATCTCATCGGCCAAGCCGTTGTCACGGTGAATGACGACAACACGATCACCGTTTCGGCGCTGACCAATCCTGCCGGCGTGCCGAAGCGCTGGCGCGAGGTGGCGCCGTGGCAGTGGCAGGAAGTCGGCGGCGACGACCGGCTCGGCGCGGTCGTGAAGGACGGCAAGGTGACGGCGTTCGCGCCGGCCGGCTATGCGCCGATCTTCCTGTTCGTGCCGGCGAGCACGGGCATGAATGCCGGCTGGATCATTCCCACCATGCTGGCTGCGCTGGCGGTGATGCTGATCGCGGCGCTTGGCTGGCCGATCGTCGCGCTGACCCGGTGGCACTACAAATATCGCTCGACCATTACCGGCCGTCCGCTGATGCTGCACCGCGCGACCCGGCTCACCGCCTGGCTCATGTTGATCATTGCCGCCGGATGGGTGGGCATGATCACGGCACTGAGCACCGATGTCGCCTATTTCGACGGCAGGCTCGATATCTGGATGCGACTGGTACAATTGCTGTCGCTCGCCGCCATTGTCGGGACTGCGTTGGCGTTCTGGAATGTCTGGACGATCGCGACCGGCCCTGAAAGAAGGCGACTGGCGACGGTCTGGGCGGTTGTCATCGCCGTATCTGCGCTGTTCCTGGTCTGGGTAATGTTCGACATGCGAACGCTGACGCTCAGCCTGAATTTCTAGGGCATGAGCGCCGCTGATCTGGCCGTGCCCGACAGGGCGGTGCCCGGGGCGTCCAGAACCCTGTTCGGCCATCCGCCCGGGCTGACCGTGCTGTTCATGACCCAGATGTGGGCCGAGTTCTCGTATTTCGGGCTGCAGGCGCTGCTGGTCTATTACATGACCCAGCATCTCGGCTTCAGCCAGGCGCGGTCGTCGGTGATCTACGGCGCTTATGGCGCGGCTGCGTTCTTCAGCCCCTTTTTCGGCGGTATCATAGCCGATCGGTGGCTGGGGCGGACGCGCAGCGTGGTGATTGGCGGGCTGATGATGATGGCCGGCCATTTCGCGATGGCGTTCGAGGCACTGCTGTTTCCGGCGCTGGCGCTGGTCGCGATCGGCAACGGCCTGTTCATGCCGCCGCTCGCGGTGCAGGTCGGCGATCTCTACGCCGAGGACGATCCCCGCCAGGCCCAGGCGTTCAGCGCTTATTATATGGGGATCAACCTTGGCGGGCTGCTCGCGCCTCTGGTGTGCGGCACGCTCGGCGAGCTTTATGGATGGCATTGGGGCTTTGGCGCGGCGGGCGTGGGCATGCTCGCCGGCGTCGTGATCTATCTCCGCTTCAGGCACCTGTTGCCCAGCGATCCGCAGACCAGCGCGCAGACCCTGCCCGGCGCGCGCGTTGCTTTCACCGTGCTCGACTGGAGCAATGTGCGGCTGCTGATCGCAATCATTGCGGTCGTGGTGCTGTTCCGCATCGGCTATGAGCAGAGCGGCAACGTCATCGCCCTGTGGGTCGAGCATCAGACCGACCGCGGCGTCGATCTGCTCGGCACGCATCTCGAAATCCCGGCGACCTGGTTCCAGTCGATCAACCCGCTGCTGATCATCATCCTGACGCCGTTTCTGATGCGCTATTGGGCCAGGCACGCCGAGCGCCACGGCCCGGCTAATCTGCTGGCGCGGATGAGCCTTGGCTGCGTCGTCGCCAGCCTGTCTATGGTGGTGATGGTCGTCGCGGCGGCGTTGAACGCGCGCACCGGGCAGCCGGTCGGCGCGATGTGGGTGACCGCCTATTTCGTGCTGCTGACGATCGGCGAACTGCTGGTCATTCCGGTCGGGCTCACCCTGGTCGGCGCGCTCTCGCCGGTGCAGATCGCCGCGATGGCGATGGGCGGCTGGTATATCGCCAAGTTCCTCGGCAGCCTTCTCGCCGGCGCGATGGGCGCTTATTGGGGCGTGATCCCGGCTACGATGTTCTTCGGCCTCGGCGCCTCGTCGGTTCTGGTCGCGGCGATCTTCTTGCTTGTCCTGAGCCGCATGAGGCCGGTCCGGCTCGGCTGAGCTCAGGCCGGCTCGTGCGCGCGTTGCTGCACGATGCCGTCAGCGAGCTTGGCGGTGACTTCGGCGAGATGATCGAAGCGCGCTTCGTAGCGGGCCATTCCCTGGCTCAGCGAGCGGAGCTCCGCCTCGAGGCCGTGGAGTTCGGCTTCGGGCAGCATCACCTCGATCCTGTCCCAGCGCGACCAGCCATCCTGCGGCGTCATGCCGAGCATCTGGCCGCGCCTGGTGGCGACCGCCGAGGTGATCCGCGAGGTGGCGCTGCCGGGTGCGTGCACGGTGACGTGCGCGACCGGTTCGAGGAGATAGGGCGCGGCCGCGGCCAGCGCATCGGCCATGGCGATCCGGCCCGCGGTGCGGAAGGCGAGCTCCGAGCTGTCCACACTGTGGAAACTGCCATCGACCAGCGCGACCGCGACATCCACGACTTGGAAACCGAAGGGTCCGCTCATCATTGCGTCGCGCACGCCCTGCTCGACCGCCGGGATCCATTGCTTGGGAATTGCGCCGCCGACGATCCGGTCCTCGAAGCGGAAACCCTCGCCGCGTGCCAAGGGCCTGATCTCGATGACCACATCGCCGAACTGGCCGTGGCCGCCGGATTGCTTCTTGTGCCGGCCGTGCTGGCTCGCCGGTTTTCGGATGGTTTCCTTGTAAGAGACGACCGGGCGCTTCGACGACACCGCCACGCCGTAGCGGCGCTTCAGCCGTTCGATCGCGACCGAGAGATGCTCGTCGTTGAGACCGTGGAGCAATGTCTCGCGCGTGGTCTCGTTCGGCCCCCAGCTGAGGCCTGGATCCTCCTCGACCAGCCGGTTGAGCGCGACCGACAGGCGGACCTCGTCCTTGTGATCCTTGACCGCGATCGCCAGCGCGCAATTGGCGACCGGCGCGGCACGGCTCGGGGCCGCGGCCGGCGCCCGTCCGTTCGTGCCGACCCGACTGCCTGCCCGCACTGCCTCGGCCTTGGCGATGCCGATCACATCGCCCGGCTCAGCCCGCGCGATTTTCGTGGTGGCGGCGCCCTGAAGCGAGAACATCGTCCCGGCGCGGGCGTGATTGCCCTCGTCATCGACCAGCTCCGCGCCTTCCGCAAGCGGCTCGCCGAAAACCCGCGCGAGCGCGAGCCGGCCGACCGTGCTGCCATGGGATATCTTGAAGATTTCGGCCACCGGACCGTTGATGCCGAGGCGTTCGGCGGTCTGCGCCGCCGTCGGCGTGTCGTGGCGCAGCATCTTGAGCAGGCGGCGGATACCGAAGCCGTTGAGCGCCGAACCGAACAGCACCGGCACGACCAGCCCCGCCGCGGTCTCGCGCGCGATATCGCCGAAGATGGTGTCGAGGCTCGGCACCTCGTCGGTCAGCAGTTGTTCAAGCAGGACGTCGTCGTGATCGGCAAGCTGTTCGAGCATGTGGAACCGCGCGGCGGCTTCGTCGTCGCGGAGGTGCGGTGCGATCGGCACCTGGAGCGAGCGCTTGCCCGGCTGGTAATGATAGGCACGCTCAAGCGCGAGGTCGACAAAGCCGGCGACGCGTTCGCCGGCACGGATCGGGATCTGCCGCGCGACAAGGGCAGCGGCACTCATCGGCTGGAGCGCGGCCAGCAGATCCTCGATACTGCCGCGCGCCTGATCGATCTTGTTGACGAACAGGGCATGGGGCAGACCCATCGCCTCGAGATGGCGCAGGATGGGCTCGACCAAAGGCGCGCGCACCGGATCGGGATCGATCACGACGAGCGCGAGATCGGACGCGGCCACCGCCTGTTCGGCATCGGCCGCGAAACCCGCGGAGCCCGGCGCATCGACCAGCACATAGCGTTCGCCGACCCATTCGAAGCGCATCAGATTGAGTTCTGTCGAACCGCCGCGCGCCCGGGCTTCGGGGCTGGCATCGCCGACGCTGCTTCCCGCATCGACGGCGCCAAGTCTCGGGATAGCACCCGCAGCGAACAACAAGGCTTCAGCGAGACTGGTCTTGCCCGTGCCAGCCGGCCCGACAAGCGCGACGGCTCTGGCGCCGTGACGGATATCTTCCATCCTGTCCTCCTCCTGCCCACCGCTCCTTGACGAAGCCGTTCGCGGGAAAGAGCGAGGATCGGCCCATAAAAGCGGGAACGCAAGGGTCGTTATCGAAACCCCGGCTCGCTATCGCCCAACAGGCCTCAGGCAGCGATATCCCGTCGTTCCGCCTCCGCCGTTGCGAGCGAAAGCTTCGCGACCGCGCCCATGCCCGGGCCTTCGCTCTCGAGCTTGAGCGAGCCATGCATCGCCGCCATCGAATTGGCGCACCAGTGCAGGCCAAGCCCGCCCGATTTGTCCTTGCGGGTCGAAAAGCCGCGCTGGAACAGGGTCGGCGCCCGATCGGCGGCGAAACCCTCGCCGTCATCGCGGATCGCGATGCAGGTCCGGCCGTTCACCTCCTCCACCGAGACGGCGATGCAGCCGCCGCCGGTGCCATAGCCCTTGATCGCCTCGGCTGCGTTGGCGAAGAGATTGCCGATCACCTGGCTGAGGATGACCCGGCTGCCCATCACCAGATGCGGCCGCGCGGGGAAGGTGAAGGCAATCGAGAGTTCGCCGGAATAGCGCGCGATCGTCGCATTCTTGGCGATGATCTCGGTCACATCGCATATCTCGAGCTCGGGCCGGTCATGCGCCGCCTGTTGCTGCTCGCCGATGATCTCGAGCACGAAGTGCATCGCCTCGCGGCCGATCTGGAGCTGGCGGCGACGCTCCTTGCGATCCTTGGCTTCAGCTTCGACCGCTGCCGCGACAAAGGTGATCAGCTTTTCGCGCCGGCCCTGCGGCAGATCGTCCTTCGCCAGCTCGGCAAGCGCCCGGTCGAGCGTGGCGCGGTCGATCGGCGGCGGCTGGGCGATGCCCTGGCTGAGGATCGTGCTGATCGGATTGAGGGCGTTCCGCACATTGTGCATCACAGCGACCGCGCTTTCGCTGCGACCATGGGCGAAGCTCTGCACCTCGAGCTGCTCGCGCAGATCCTTGAGCTGGCGGAGCATCGCGGTGAAGCTGCGTCCGAGCGAGCCGATCTCGTCCTGGCGTTCCTCATCGGCGGGCGGGCCGAGCGAGCCCGAGCTTCGGACGGCCTGCATATGGTTCTCGACGCGGCGCAACGGCTTCAGCACGAGCCGGGTGATCATTCCGCTCAGCACGATAAGCACGATGACGAGGAGGAGGGTCGATCCGGCGATCGCGAGGATCAGCATGCGCTTGCCGAGCAATGATATGTCGCGCGGTACGGTATAAACCGCGTTGGCGACGGCATGCCCGTTGGGGCCGAGGACCGGCACCGCGATGAGCATCGTCTCCTGGCCCGGCGTGATCCGGCTAGTGTCGGACACATTGGCAAGATTGAGACCGGCGCTGAGCTGGAGCAGCCCGGACAATTGCCGTGGGGTGATCCGGCGGGCCATCAGCACATAGCCGCGTGGGCTGCCGCTCCCGTCGCTGCGGCGGACCTGGGCGACGCCGAGAGCGGCCACATCCTGCCCGAGTCGAACGAAGAAACTGCCCGAATTGCGGGCTCCCACCACCTTCTTCAGATCGATGCGCTGGATTTGTGCGATCAGCAGGGCGCGCATCGCCGAATTGTCAGCGCGTCCGTCGCGCCAGCGGGCGATGACGACGCGGCCGTCATTGCCGATATAGGCCATGCCGTTGACGTCGAGATTTTCCATCGCGAGCGGCGAAAAGGATTCCTGCTCGAAGGCGGGCGTCTGGTGCGCCATATAGTCGTAGCTCGCGTTCCAATCGCCATAATCGCGCACCGCGCTTTCGACCTTGGAGGCATATTCGCCGAGCGCGGCGCGAGTCCGCTCGACATGTGCGTCGACCGATTTCACCTCGAGCTGATTGAAGCTGGGGATGATGACGCTGGCGAGCAGCAGCATGATCGCGACCGAACCGACCACACCGACCCCGGTCAGGATCAGGACGAGCTTGGCGCCGAGCGACGAAGGGTTGCGCAACACCTCCAGCCGGCGGGCGGCGGAGCGGAACATGGGCCGACTCCGCGACCGCACCATCAGCCCAGTGTCCCGTTACCCATTTCCGGCTCGAGATAAACAAGCTCTTCGGAAGGATCGCTGACGAAACGCATTGCGGCAATCTCGCGCGCCTCGTCCGGGTTGATCGGGCGCGAGAAGTAAAAGCCCTGGAAATGCGAGGCACCGGCCAGATGCAGCGCCTGGACCTGAGATTCGGCCTCCACACCCTCGGCGACCACTTCGAGCCCCAGCGCACGGCCGAGATGGACGATCGACTGGACGATCGCCGCACTTTCGCGCTCGCGGCCCATGCCATCGATGAAGCTGCGATCGATCTTCAGGCAATCGAGCGCGAATTTGCGGATATTATAGAGGCTGGAATAGCCGGTGCCAAAATCGTCAAGCGCGATGCGGAAGCCCATCTGGCGCAGCTTGTAGAGCGTCTCCGCGGCGCGGTCGGCATCGTCGAACAGGGCGGTTTCGGTGATTTCGATCTGGACCCGGCTTGGCTCCACCCCCGCGCGCTGGATGCATTCGAGGATATGGGCGACGAAATTCTGACGGCGGAACTGGCGGGGCGAGAAATTGACCGAGACATATTGCCCGGGCCATTCCTGCAGCTCCTTCAGCGCTTCGAACAGGACCCAATCTCCCAGCTCGTGGATCAGGTTCGATTCCTCGGCGATGGGAATGAACATGGTCGGCGGAACCGGGCCGAATTCTTCGGTTTCCCAGCGCAGCAGCGCTTCGAAACCGACGACCTCAAGGCCATGGCGAGCGATGATCGGCTGATAGACGAGACTGAGCTCGCCCCGTTCGATCGACTTGCCCAGCCCGCCCTCGATACGGCGGCGGAAACGAATCGATTCGTCCATGCTCTCGTCGAATACGCGAACGACGCCGCGGCCACTCTGCTTGGCGTCATTGAGCGCGAGATCGGCGCGGCGAAGCAGATCGACCGGATCGCTCTCGTCTTCGCCGTCGACATAGACGAAGCCGGCGGAAGCGGCGCCCTGGACTGAATGGCCGAACAGCTTGAAACTGACGGCGCATGCCTTGATGACCCGTTCGCACGCCATGCCGGCGGCTTCCTCGCCGGGCGAATCGAACAACAGGCCGAACTCGTCGCCGCCGAGCCGTGCGACCATGCCGCCCTCGGGCACGTTATCCTGGAGGATCGCGCAGATCTGGCGGAGCATGTCGTCGCCGGCGACATGGCCAAGCGTATCGTTGACCAGCTTGAATCGATCGAGATCGACCAGCGCGGTGGCAAAGCCGACCGAGCCGCGCGCCTTTTCGGCGAGCGCTTGCTGGAAGGCACGACGGTTGGGCGCCTCAGTCAGCGAATCATGGTTGGCGGCGTGGATCGCCTTGCTCTCGTTCGCGGCGAGCTCGAGGCCCTGTTCCTCGAGGATCACGATCTTCTCGGCGAGCGCGGAGCGTGCTTCAGCGAGTTCGCGATCGACCTCCCAGCGGTGCGCGAGCGCCATCGCCATCTGGCTTACCTCGGCGACCTCGAACGGCTTGGCGATGTAGAAGATCTTGTCGGCGGGGCCGGCTGTCTTGCTGATCTCGATCGGCGAGAAATCGGAATAGCCGGTGACGATCACCAGATTGATATTGGGGTCGAGTGCGCGGATTCGGGTGGCGGTCTCCTTGCCGTCGATGCCCGGCGGCATGCGCACATCGATAAAGGCGACCGCATAGGGATCGCCGGCGCGGACCGCCTGCTCGATCAGCGAGACCGCGTCGAGGCCCTGCATCGCGTGGGTGAGAACGAGGTTCCTGGTCGACGGGGCGGGCGCCGGGGCGCTTTCGTCGCCGAACAGCTCGGCCGCCATAGCGTCGAGGGCATCGGTATCGGCCGCACCTGCCGGCGCGAAGCTGCGCCGGTAGGAATCGTGCATGGCCGGTTCGTCATCGACGATCAGAATCCGCATCGCAGCACTGTCCCTTGATACCCTATGCGGGCGCTTTGTGCCCTTCACACGACGTAACCAGACGCAGTTAAAGCGCCGTTAACGCTGTTATAGGGGTTTATCGCAGAGCGCGGACACCAAGCACGATCGCGCCGAGCGGCCCGGCATTGTTGCCGAGCGCGGCCGGGACGACATAGGCTTCGACCGGATCGAGGCTGGGGGCGGTGCCATAGCCACCAAGGCTGGCGATCAATTTCGTCCGAATCCGCGGGAAGAGATGCGGGATGCCCGTCATCACCCCGCCGCCCATCACGATCCGGCGCGGAATGCCGGTCAGCACCAGGGTGTGGAGGAGCTGCGCAAGCGCATGGGCGACGCCGTCCCAGGCAGGATCGTCCGCACCAAGCGTCTCGGCGCCCTGCCCCGTCCGCGCCCTGATCGCAGTGCCGGAGGCGAGGCCTTCGAGGCAGTCGCCGTGGAAGGAACAGGAGCCCCGCCATTCATCGCCCGCCAGCCTGACCGGCCGGATATGACCAAGCTCGGGATGAGTCATGCCGGTGGTCGGCTCGCCGCCGAGCACGAGCCCGACGCCGATGCCGGTGCCGACAGTGACATAGGCATGGTGGTCCACGCCCTGCGCCGCGCCCCAGCGCCCCTCGCCGAGCGCGGCACCCGCGACATCGCTGTTGAAGCCGGTCGGCACCCCGGCAAATGCGGCGAGCCGGCGACCGACATCGGTATTCGACCAGCCCTGTTTGGTCGTCGCGGTGATGAAGCCGTAGTCACTGGCCCCACGATCGAGCGAGACGGGGCCGAAGCTCGCAATGCCGAGCGCGGCGAAGCCCGACCAGCGACCAAGCACCGCCTCGATCGCGGCCAGTGTCTCCCCCGGCTGCGTGGTCGGAATGCGGACCTCGTCGCGAATATCCTCCGGCCCAGTCGCGAGAATGCAGACGCATTTGGTGCCGCCGAGTTCGATTCCGGCGATAAGGGGAGAATTCGTCATCGCCGCGCTATCCGCCGCGGGGAGAAGTTCTGTCAATCGTGCCTTCATGTGATGACCGGCACATTCTTGCGACAAATTGCGTTTAGGGAGCCCTCATCAAGAGGGTTGGAGTGATTATGCGGCGTATCGGCATCTTCGTGTTTCTGTTGACGAGCACTGCTCCCGTGGCGGCCATTGCCCAGAGCGCCCCGGCGCCTGCGCCCGGTTCCGCGCAAACATCCCCGGCCGGACCAGCCAAACCTCGCCCCGCGCCGCAACCCGCGGATGAGGGCAATTCCGACGAGCCCGACATCATCGTCACGGGTTCGCGCAACCTGCCCGGCTCGGTGGTCGGCGATATCCAACCAGAGCAGCAGCTGGGGCCGGCGGACATCCGCTCCTACGGGGTCAGCTCGATCTCCGACCTGCTCAACGAACTGGTCCCACAGACCACCAGCGGGCGCGGCAGCGGCGGCGCGCCGGTCGTGCTGCTCAACGGCAAACGCATTTCGGGCTTCAACGAGATCCGCGACATCCCGACCGAGGCGATCGCCCGGGTTGACATCCTGCCCGAGGAAGTCGCGCTGAAATATGGCTACCGCGCCGACCAGAAGGTCGTGAACATCGTGCTGCGCCGTCGCTTCCGCGCGACCACGGTCGAGTTGGCCGACAAGGTGCCGACGGCGGGCGGGCGCAACAATGCGCAAGGCGAGTTCGACCTGCTCAAGATCCGCGGTGACGGGCGCTTCAACCTGCACGCGGAGTATCAGGCGAACTCAGCGTTGACCGAGAATGAGCGGGATATCCTCCCACAGACCGACCCGAGGCAGATCGAGACGATCGACCAGCGCCCCTATCGCACGCTGCTCTCGTCGAGCCGCGATTTCAGCACCAATGCCGTCTATGCGCGCAGTATCCTTGGCGGCGTTTCCGCGACGGTGAACGGCAAGATCGAGGCGACCGACAGCATCGGCCTCAACGGTTTGCCGGGCGTTTCGCTGACGGTGCCTGCGGGCAATCCGTTCACGACCTCGCCCACCGGCGAGACGGTCGACCGGATACCGGGCGGATATCTCCCGCTGCGCCAACGCAACTCGGCGTTGAACTATCATCTCGGCACCACGCTCAACGGCAATATGGGCAAATGGCGCTGGTCAGTGACGGGCAATTACGACCGGGTCGATTCTGAAACCTTCACCGATACCGGCCTCGATGCTTCCGCCTTCCAGACGCGAATCAACGCCGGTGACCCGAGCGCCGATCCGCGCGGCAGCCTGGCCAATGCCGGGATCGCTTCGAAGCAGGGCAACCGTGCCTTTTCCACCTCGAACAATGCGGGCGTCGATCTTCTACTTAGTGGCCCGGTCCTCAACCTTCCGGCCGGTGCGCTCTATACGAGCGTGCGCGTCGGCGGCGATATCAGCGACCTGAGCAGCAAATCCTATCGCGACGTGCTCACCCAGGCGAGCATCAAGCGCAATACGGTGAACGGCCAGATCAATGTCGATGTGCCGATCACCAGCCGGAACAAGCATTTCCTCGACGCGATCGGATCGCTGTCGCTGAACTTCAACCTGGCCGAGGACCATCTCTCCGATTTCGGCACGCTGCAGACGATCGGCTATGGCGCGAACTGGTCGCCGATCGAGGCGATCCGAATCATCGCATCCGCGACCAACCAGGATGTCGCGCCGAGCGCGACACAGCTCGGCAACCCGACGATCACTACGCCCAACGTCCGCGTGTTCGATTACATCCGCGGCGAGACAGCGACAGTGACGACGGTTTCGGGCGGCAATCCCGACCTGATCGCGGACAGGACCCATGTGCGCAAACTCGGGCTGACGGTGAAGCCCTGGGCGACGAAGGACATCAACTTCACCGCCAATTACGTGTCGAACCGTACCGACAATCCCATCGCAGGCTTCCCGACGCCGACCGCGGCGATCGAAGCAGCGTTCCCCGGCCGCTTCACCCGCGATTCGAACAATATGCTGACCAGGATCGACCAGCGGCCGATCAATTTCGCCGAGAGCGAGAGCTCGCAGCTGCGCTGGGGCATCAATTTCTCGGTGCCGCTGAAATCGAAGATCCAGAAGCAGTTCGAGGCCTTCCGTGCCGGCAAGGGACCTAACCCGCTCGAGGGGATTCAGCTCCCGCGTGGCTTCCGCGGGCCTGATGGCGGGCAAGGCGGTGAAGGCGGTCGGCGGGGCGGCGGGGCCCCCGGCGGGAACGGCGGCGCGCCGCAGGAAGGCGCTGCCACCAACGGCGGGAACCCCGGCGGCGCCCCCGGTGACGGCGGCGGTCGCGGTTTCGGCGGGCGCGGCTTCGGGGGCGGCGGTTTCGGTGGTGGCGGACGGGGCGGCTTTGGCGGTCGCGGCGCGGGCGGCGGTCGGCTGCAATTCGCGGTCTATCACACCTGGCATTTCACTGACACGGTGCTGGTCCAGCAGGGCGGGCCGCGGCTCGATCTGCTCAACGGCGACGCGATTGGCGGCAGCGGCGGGCAGCCGCGCCATGAGGTCGAGGTGCAGGGGGGCTATAGCAATAATGGCCTGGGTTTCCGGCTTTCCGGCAATTACCGCAGCGGCACGCGGGTGAATGGCGGCACACCCGGCAACCCCCAACCGCTCGATTTCTCCGGCCTCGGCACCGCCGATATTCGGCTGTTCGCCGATCTCAGCCAAAGGCTGGATCTGCTGAAGAAACATCCCTGGATGCGCGGCGTGCGCATCTCGCTCGCCTTCACCAATATCCTCGACAGCAAACAGCGGGTGACGGATTCTGCGGGCGGGACTCCGATCAGTTACCAGCCGGATTATCTCGATCCGATGGGCAGGGCAGTGCGGCTGAGCATTCGGAAGCTGTTTTTTTGAGAGCGGCGGAGTGCATGGTCCTGTGTGAACCGGATCTGCTCACCGCCTGCTCGCCCGCGCGTTCTCCTGAACAAAGACCTCTTCGCAAACATTGCTTTCCGGCGCACCCTCGCAGTTCGTGAACCTTTTCCGTCTTTCCACGACTAGAGTGGAGAAACGGAGCGAATCTTGGCCAAAACCCCCGATACCGAAAGCCGGCTGCGCGACGAACTGCTGGTGGTGCGTTGCCAGTTGGGCGAGCGCCAGGCGTTCGAAGAACTCGTACGGATATGGTCTGGGCCGCTGTTGCGGCACGTCCGGCGCGTTGCCGGCGCCGACATGGCCGAAGACCTGGCACAGGAAGTGTGGTTGCGGGCGCTGCGCGGGATAGCGCGGCTGCGCGACGGCGCCAGGCTGGGGCCATGGCTCTTCGGTGTCGCGCACCAATTCCTGATGGATCGCCTCAGGGTTCGCTATGCGGAACGCGAGGCGCTGGACGAAGTCCCGGATGAGCCGGATGCAGAGACGCTCGAATCCTCCGAATCGCTCTTCGCGCTTCTAGAAACCCAACTCGGCGCTCTTCCCGTAGTGGAGCGCGAGACGCTGACGCTCTTCTACCTGGAGGAGCTATCGCTTGTTCAGATCGGCGAGATTCAGACTGTGCCGATGGGGACGGTGAAGTCGCGCCTGTTCAGGGCGCGCGGAATGTTGCGCCAGTCAATGCTGGAAGGAGCATGTGATGGATATTGAAAATAGGTCGACAATGGCGGTGAGCTCTCTGTCGGAGGTCTCGTTCCGCTCCCGAATGGGGCATCTCGCGCTGCTTCTCGGGGCGACCGGCGGGAGCGTCGTGTTGAGCTCGCTGCTGGCTACGGAGGACGGACTTCCCCTGCGCACCACCGTAGCACTTGGGATATTGCTGTTGATCAACCTCAGCTGGATGGCATTTGCTACCTGGGTGCTGACGGCGCGCCGGGCAATGTTGTTCAATCACCGGGTGGTTGCGGGCCGGATTGCCGTCGCCGCGGCTATAGCGTTCACAGCGGGGGCGGCTGTTCTCGCCGCAACCATGCGAAACGCGGCCAGTTACGCCGCCACCGGCTCGGGCCTTGTCCTGCTTGCGATCGCGATTGCCCTGTTGATGCGGGCGAAGCGGGATTTCCGGGCGCTTCAGCTGCGCCGCGCTGAACTCGAGGCCCGGCTCGTGGAGATTGCTTGATGATCTGCGCCGAGCATTGGCGTCGCTCGCGCTGCTTTCCAGTGGTAAGCTCCCGGTGATGATTAGCCGGGTAAAGCGGCGGCTCGGCGTTCAGTTTGTCGGATTTGTCAGATTTTGCCTTTGACCTTGGCTCGGCTTTGCCTTCTGGTCATGGGATCAATGGGGCTGCGCAATGCGCGTAAGGAGACAAGAGATGGTTCGCACATATTGGAGTCGGCTGGGGGCCGCTGCGGTTGCCACGATGGTGGCCATGGCACCCGCTGGCGTGCGGGCCCAATCGGAGCCGGGCGCCAGTTCGGATATCGTGGTTACCTCGGTCCGGTCAAAGCTCAGCAACTGGCGTCAGGCGGAGACACGCCACATCGTGCTGCTGAGCGACGGCGATGAGAAAGAGGTCGCGCGCCTGGCCCGCAATCTCGAATGGCTGCATTATGTGCTGTCAGGGCTGATGGGCAAGAGCGCGGCCGAGGACGACGATCTGGTCCCGATCCACGTCACGCTGATCGGCGATGTCGCGGAATTCAACGACATGAATCTGCGCAACCTTCGCTGGCAGCAAGGGCCGTTTAACGACCTTTTCCAGATCGGTCGCTATTATGATCCGCGCGAGGATGGCGCAGTGATGGCTAACACTCGCGTCGATCAGCGCGTCGTGATCGAGCGTACAACGGTGAATGCCCAATCAGTGAGTGGCCTGCTCAGTTCAATGGCCTCGGTAACCGCAGATGCAAGTATCCAGGGTGGGCTACAGAGCGCAATCGGCACGCTCGCGCTCGCCGGGATGCAGGGGCCTGACGGTGGCGACCTGACTTTCGGCGAAAAGGCGATTCAAATGACCGCCGAGAACCTGCTTTATGCCGGCTATGCCCAGCACTATCTGCTCACCTATCATCCCGCCGCATACCCGCGCTGGTATCTCGACGGGTTGGGCCAGGTTTTCTCGACCTTCGCGGTCACCGGCGACAATCAGATCGAGTTCGGCCGTGCGCCAAAGGGCGTGCAGGCAGTGATCGACGAATTCGGCGCCTATCCGATCAAGGACGTGCTGAATGAGGCCTATCTGGCACAGAAGCCGGGCGGCACGCGCTGGACGCCGATGCACGCATGGATGCTCACCCACTTCCTGTTCTTTTCGGACACGCGGCGGCCGCAGCTCAGCCAGTATCTGCTTGCGCGCGCGCGCGGTGAGGGTCCCGAGAAGGCGGCGGCGGTTTTCGGCGATCCGGCGCAGCTCGGGCGAGACCTCAGGGCCTATTTCGCCGCGCGCAAGCCTTATTACAAAGTCACGTATGCCAAAGCGGATATCGAGCAGCCGATAGTGCGTCGGCTCCGCGAAAGCGAGGCGGCGTTCGTCAAGGGCCGGCTCGAATTGGGTGCGCGTGTGATGATACCGCCGGCGCCGCCGGCCGATGCTGATCCTGCAACCGCCAAACTCATGACGAAGGCGCGCGACGAAGCACTCAGCGACCGTGCGCGCTGGCTTGATCGACTGCGGAGTGCTGCCACCAAATGGTCGGGCGAGCTTGGCGCGCAGTTGCTGCTTGCCGAGGCCGAATGCCGCAGCGGCAATGCCGCCGGGGCCATGGTCGCCGTTCGCCGCGCCGAGGCGCTCGCACCGGCCGATCCGCACGTCCTGGTGTGGAAGGGCACAGCAATGATCCTGCAGGCCGATGCGCTGACCGGGGCCGAGCGGAGCAATATGGTGGCTGCAGGCCGCAAGTTGATCCTCGCGGCAAACAAGGCGGATAACGAAGCGGTCGAGCCATTGCTGGCCTATTATCGCAGCTTTGCCGCCACCGGCGAAGCGCCCGGCGCGCACGCCATAGAGGCACTACAACGCGCGTGGGAGGAAGTGCCGGCGGCCCCCGAGACGCGGCTCGCACTCGCTCAGGCGGTGGCCGCCGAAGGGCCACCAGCGATCGCGCAGGCGATCATCCTGCCGGTAGCTGCGGGCCCATACGACTCGCCCGAGCGGCCGGCGGCCCAAGCGCTGCTGAGCAGCATCCGCAATCGTGCGTCGGCGGGATCCGGGGGCGGGGCGAGGTGAGCCTCGCTTCACACGTCTGAGGGTTTTCTCCTCACGACCCGGTAAGGGCTCACACCTTCGCGGCCTGATTCAGCTCCCTGCCTCGTTCCCGGCGCCGCCGTTATTCCACCGTCACCGACTTGGCGAGGTTGCGCGGCTGGTCGACGTCGGTGCCCTTGGCCACAGCGACGTGATAGGCGAGCAACTGCACCGGCACCGCATAGACGAGCGGCGCGATCAGCGGATGGACCTTGGGCATCTCGATCGTCGCGATCGTGTTCTCACCGGCCTGGGCGATGCCGTCGGCATCCGAGATCAGCACGACCTGAGCGCCGCGCGCCTGGGCTTCCTGCATGTTGCTCACGGTCTTGTCGAACAGCGGGCCTGAGGGAGCGATCACGATCAAGGGCACCTGATCATCGATCAGCGCGATCGGCCCGTGCTTCATCTCGCCCGAGGCATAGCCCTCGGCATGGATATAGCTGATTTCCTTGAGCTTCAGCGCCCCTTCGAGCGCCATCGGATAATCGGGCCCGCGGCCAAGATAGAGCACGTCTCGCGCCGCCGCGATCTTTGGCGCTATCGCTTCGATCTCCTCGTCATGGCTGAGCGCGTGACTCATCGCCTCCGGCACAGCGCGCAGATGGGCGACGATCTCGCGCTCCATCTCATGGTTGAGCTTACCCTTGGCGCGAGCGAGGTTGATCGACAGCGCAGCCATCACCGCGAGCTGGCAGGTGAAGGCCTTGGTCGAGGCGACGCCGATCTCAGGGCCGGCATGAGTCGGCAGGAGGAGGTCGACCTCGCGCGCCATCGAGCTGGTCGGCACGTTGATGATGCCGGCCGTGGTGAGGCCCGCCGCCTTCATGTGGCGCAGTGCTGCGAGCGTGTCGGCGGTCTCGCCCGACTGCGAAATAACGATACCGAGCATGTTCGGGGTGAGAACCGGGTCGCGGTAGCGGAACTCCGAGGCGACATCGACCTCGACCTGGATTCGCGCGAACTGCTCGATCCAGTATTTGCCGATCATCCCGACATAGGAAGCAGTGCCGCAGGCGACGATCGCGACACGCTCGACCGAACCGAGATCGAACTCCATATCCGGCAGCGCGACCATTTCTTCCAGCGGCCGGAGATAGGAGCGGAGCGTCTGGGCGACGACCACCGGCTGCTCATAGATCTCCTTGAGCATGAAGTGGCGGTGATTGCCCTTGTCCATCAGCTGACCCGAGGCGCCCGAATTGACGATCGGGCGGCTGACCGGTTCATTGTCCCTGTCGTAAACCTGGACGCCGTCACGCTTGATGACGGCCCAATCGCCCTCTTCGAGATAGGCGATGCGCTGAGTCATCGGTGCGAGTGCGAGTGCGTCCGAGCCGAGATAATTCTCGCCGTCGCCATAGCCGACCGTCAGCGGCGCGCCGAGGCGGGCGCCGATCAGCAGATCTGGCTCGGACTTGAACATCACGCCGAGCGCGAAGGCGCCGTGCAGGCGCGGCAGGACATTGGCGACCGCTTCCTTCGGTGCGAAACCGCGGCCGAGCTCGCGGTCGATCAAATGCGCGACGACTTCGGTATCGGTCTGGCTTTTGAACTGGCGGCCCTCGGCGATCAGCTCGTCCCGCAAGGGTTTGAAATTCTCGATGATGCCGTTGTGGACCAGCACCACGTCGCCGACGATGTGCGGATGGGCATTGTCCTCGGTCGGCGCGCCGTGCGTAGCCCAGCGGGTATGCGCGATGCCGCTGTTGCCGGGCAGCGGATCCTCGGCGAGGCGGGCGGCCAGATTGAGGAGCTTGCCCGGCGCGCGGCGTCGATCGAATTCACCTTCGTGCACGGTGCAGATGCCAGCGGAATCATAGCCGCGATATTCGAGCCGCTTCAGGCCATCGAGCAACCGCTCCGCGACCGGGCCCTTGCCGAGAATTCCAACGATACCGCACATGCATTCGTCTCCGTGGCCTCGTGGCCCGTTATTTCTTCGCCGCAGCTTTCTTCGCTGCCATCACGTCACGGAAGCGCTTCGCGCGACCGGCCCGTGCCTCCTGCTTGCCGCGGGCGACCGCCAGGGCGTCGGCCTCGACATCCGCGGTGATCACGCTGCCAGCACCGACGATCGCGCCGGCGCCGATCGAGACAGGCGCGACCAGCGCGCTGTTCGAGCCGATAAAGGCGCCCGCTCCGATCACGGTCTTGTACTTGAAATAGCCGTCATAATTGCAGGTGATCGTGCCGGCGCCAATATTGGCCCCCGCCCCCACTTCGGCATCGCCGAGATAAGTAAGGTGATTGGCCTTCGCGCCCGGGCCGAGCACCGCCTTCTTCATCTCGACGAAATTGCCGATCTTAGACTTCTCGCCCATCACCGCGCCCGGCCGGAGCCGCGCGAACGGGCCTACTTCGGCCTTGGCGCCGACTGTCGCGCCCTCGATATGGCTGAAAGCGTGTATCACGGCGCCGTCGCCGATCGTCACACCGGGGCCGAAGAACACATCGGGCTCGATCACGACATCGCGACCGAGCTTCGTGTCATAGGCGAACCATACGGTCTCGGGCGCGATCAGCGTGGCGCCATCGGCCATCGCCTGCGCCCGGCGGACCTGCTGCCAGCTCGCTTCCACAGCCGCCAGTTCTCCACGGCTGTTCACGCCAGCGACCTCGGCAGCATCCGTCTCGATCACCGCCGATACGCGGCCATCCTCGGCCGCCAGCATGACGATATCGGGGAGATAATATTCGCCCGCCGCATTCTCGTTGCCGACCATCGCCAGCAGCGCGAACAGATCCTCGCCGCGCACCGCCATCAGGCCCGAATTGCACAGTGTCTCCGCGCGCTCCTCGGGCGCGGCGTCCTTATACTCGACCATCTTGACGATATGGCCGTCGCTATCGGCGATCACCCGGCCATAAGCGCCGGGATCAGCCGGCCGGAAACCGAGCACGACCGTGGCGGGATTGTCGGTGCCGTGGAGGCGATCGAGCATCCGCGCCATCGTCGCGGTCGTCACCAGCGGCACGTCGCCGTAAAGGATCAGGATATCGCCAGCGAAATCGCCGATCGCTTCCTGCGCCTGGGCAACCGCATGGCCAGTGCCGAGCTGATCGGCCTGGAGCGCGGTCACCACGCCGAGCGGCGCCACCGCGGCCCCGACCTGCTCGCGCCCAGCGCCCGTCACCACAACCACGCGCGCCGGCTGCAGCGCCTCGACGCTTGCGATCAGATGCAGCAGCATCGGATGCCCGGCGATCGGGTGAAGCACTTTGTGCAGATCGGATTTCATGCGCGTGCCCTTGCCGGCGGCAAGGATGATCGCGGCTACAGGACGGGTCATTGGGCCTCCACGCGGCGGCCCTGCCATGATTGGCTTGCCAATTCCATAGCCGCGCTGGCAGGCGCGTACAGATGACGAAGTTTTCATTCGATATTGTCGGTTTCGACCTCGACGGAACCCTGCTCGACACCAGCGGTGACCTGACCACGGCGGTGAATCATGCGCTGGCTGATGCGGGGCGACGGCCACTCACCGTTGAAGAGGTGAAGCCGATGATCGGCGGCGGCGCGAAGCATATGCTGTCGCTCACCATGGCCGCGACCGGTGGCTGCAGCGACGAGGAGCTCACGCGGCTCTACAAGCTGATGCTGGCGTACTACGAGGCGCACATCGCGATCGAGACCAAGCCCTTTCCCGGTATGATCGAGGCACTGGATGCGCTGACAGCGAGAGGCGCCAGGCTGGCTGTCGTCACCAACAAATTCGAAAGCTTCGCACAGAAGCTGTTGGTGGAACTCGGCCTGCGTGACCGGTTCGATGCGCTGATCGGCGGCGATACGATGGGAAAGGGCTTCGCCAAGCCGCACCGCGCGCCGATCGACGAGATGATCCGCCGCTGCGGCGGCGGCAGCGCGGCGTTCATCGGCGATTCGATTTATGACATCATGGCGGCGAAGAATGCCGGCATCCCGAACATCGCGGTCAGCTTCGGTTTCCTGATGCAGCCGGTGGAGGAGCTGGGGGCCGATATCGTGATCGACAGCTATGAGGAGCTGATCCCGGCGCTGGAGGGGATCGGGTGCCGGACCTGAGCGACGCCTTCCAACAAGGCCGTTGGCTGTTCCTGGCTGTTATTTTCGCAAAATTTTTTGCTGGCTGTTATGTTGGAATCTGATCAGTGATTCACTGCCTGATTTCATATAGTTACAAGCTGCTGGCTGTTATTGAATAACAGCCAGGAAACAGCCAGGAAACAGCCAGTGGGCTGGCTGTTCCGCAGGATAACAGCCAGCGCCAGTCACGGATATGTTTTGACAATAAAAAAGAGCGCGGCGGAGGCCAAAGTTTCCGTCCTGTTGCGGAGTGCCACTCTTTGCTGTCGCGTTGAATCGAGGATGCCCTGCACCCAAGCGACAATCCGTCCTAATTGATGATCAGCGCGTTGGAATTGATGTTGTACCCGACAAGCTCCGCCTTCTCGCCGGCGATTTTGTAGACGAAGGTCTCGGCCGCGTCGCCCCGCTCGTAGGTGGTGGCATAGTTCAGCGTGACGAAATGACCGCCGGTATTGACCTGATCGTTCCAGCCCTTCTGCTCAGCCTTCTTCACCGTGCCGAGCTTGCGGTGAACCGCAGCGAGCAGGTCGGTGAGCTTGGACTCGGCTGCCGCGCCCTTCATTTCGGAGGCCGATTCCTGATAGATTTGCGCATTCTGGCCCGCATCGAGCATGGTATGGAACCGCGCCACGGCCTTTTCCGCCACCGGGACATCGGTGCCTGGCGAACAGCCTGCCAGAGCACAGAACAGCAGCGCGGCACCCAAACTTCTCATCATTGTTTGCCCCTTACCAAGCGAGAACCAGCCTAGCTGCTGGGGTCTGCATGACAAGCACCCAGGAACAAACCTCACCAGGTGCGTTTGCTGACAAGGCTGAAAAGCTGGTTCCCCGTCAAGGATTCGAACCTCGGTTGCCGACGCCAAAAGCCGGTGTCCTGCCGCTAGACGAACGGGGAATGGCACCAGCGGCAGGAGTCGAACCTGCTGACTTTGGTTTTGGAGGCCAAGCCGCGCCCGCGCGCTCGCTGATGTGGTTCGCCGGGCAGGGATCGAACCTGCCATATGCTGATTAACAGTCAGCCCCGTCCACCGTGTTCGGCTCCGGCGATCAAAAGTAATGAGATGAAAGTAATGGTGGCAATGGTTGGGATCGAACCAACGACCTCGCCCTTATGAGGGGCTTGCTCTACCTCTAAGCTACACTGCCAGAATGCGGTGCAGCCGAACGGGCTTCACCAATTTCGGGTGAGGTGCATTCGTTGGAGGGAGCGTATCTGTCGCATGGCGGAGCCTTTAGCCTGAGTTGACCGCGATGGCAACGGGGGTGGCCGGCATCGGCGCGATAATCGGCTTTTCAGGCCTTGCGCCACTTGGTCCATAAATGCCGGGCAAGCATGGCGGGCGGCATGCGCAGCCAGTGCGAGCGGACGTAGAAACCCAGCCGAGTGGCGGGGCGCGTGGCCCTGCCCCATCCGTCCCGGGCGGTCAGACGGCGGAGATAGAGGCGGTCGGCGGGATTCAGCGTCGCACCGTCGCCATAGAGCGCCGCCGCCAGCCGAAGCGCCCGAGCGACCTGCGCACCGAGCCCGTGATGCGCGGCGCGATCGTCGAGCCCGCGAGTGCCGAATTGCTCGACCATGCATTGCACGTCCCACAGGTTGCGCATGCCGCCGGCGAGATCGCCATCAGCGAAGAGATGCGCGGCGGCGTGGACCAGCATGTCGTTCGGCGAGAGTGCGAACAGGCCGGGCGCCACCTCGACGCTGGCGGCGAGCAGCGACGCCGCATCGGGTGTGACCCGCGCGGTCAGCGGCAGGATGGTATGGTGGACGTCGATCATCCGGTCACGCTCGCGGTGGATCAGCGGCGGGAGCTCGTGCATCCACTGCCGGTAATAGGCATCGTCATAGGGATCGGGCTTTACCCATTCCCAGCCCGCCTCGAGCAATGCCGCCTCGACCGCATCGAGCCTGGCGCGCGGAACGAGGATATCTAGATCGCCGATCGACCGCCCCTCCCCCGCCCTCAAGCGCGCCGCGACAAAGGCCGTGCCCTTGAGCAACACGAGCGGCACACCGAGCGGAGCCAGCGCACGGCGGGCAGCCTCGGCCTCCCACAAGGCGGCAATACGGCCGTGCTCCGCCGAGGCGCGCGCGTCGGCAAGGATGCGCGCAACCGTTTCCGGCAGCCGCAGCCCCTCGAGGCGACAGGCCAGCGTGCCGATCATCTGCTCGGCCCGCGCCATCGCAATCAACGCGGTCCAGCCTTCGCTGTCGAGCGCAAGCGTGTTGGCGGGGGTGCGGAGCGCACGGGCGAGCAGCCAGCCGTCTTTTACAGCGCCGCCCATAGAGCCTCCACCTGGACTATCGCGCTGTCGGTATCGGGATAGTCGATCGCCCGCGCGGGCACGGTCTTCACGATCCGGGTCAGTGCGTCGAAACCGCGTTCGCCGAGTGCCACATAATTGGTCGAGGCCTGGGTCAGCCGGACGAACACCTCGCTCGGCAGCACATCGCGCTCGGCCTGCTCGAAGCCGAAGCGCGGAAACAGGATCAACGCCGGCTTGGCTGGCTTGTCCATCGCGGCGATCGCGCCCGCGTCGGGGACGAGATGACGGATATCGCCCTTGGGCGTGCCAGCCAGCAAAGGCCCGTATCGGCCTTCCGGTACTGCGGCCTCCACCACGCCGATCGCCTCATTCTTCAGGCTCACCAGCCGGGGGAAAGCGTGAATCGCTCCAGTCTGGGGATCCACCAAAGCGAACTCGTCGCCCATCAGCCGCCAGCCGCGCGCGCCGAGCAGGGCGGCAAGCGTTGATTTGCCAGCGCCCGAGATGCCGGTCATCAGCAGCGCCCGCCCGTCACGCTCGGCGACGGAAGCATGGAGCAACAGGTAACGGCGCTGACCGAGCGCCATCTGGAGGTTCATCCCCATTTCGGCAGCGAGCAGCCCTTGCGCGAGCGGCAGGGGCGCCGCCTCGGGCAGGACGAAATCGCCGCCGATCATCACCGCCGGTCGCACGAAACGCCGCCATGGCCGCGCGGCGAACAGGCGCACATTGAAGTCCGGCACCCCGTCGCGCGGCGCGGGATAATCGGCGTAGAGCGATTCGAGCTGCGCTATCGGCGCGCGCCAGTCCGAGCCGATGCGGAAACCGACCGGCCCGATCCTGACTGAGAAGACATGCCTCATCCGGTCGAGACCAGCCCCGCGGCGACCAGCTCGTCGAGGCGTGCGGCGAGCGCCGCGTCATCGAGATCGCCCAGCTCATACTCGCTGGCCAATGTCTCGCGGAGAGCAGTAAAGGTCATGCCAGCCTCGCCGAGCGTTGCCAGGATTTCAGGCGCCGGCGCGGTGATCAGATGCGTGATGCCCGAGCTGCGATGATAAACGGCCATGAAGCTGTCGAGGTGGGCGATGCGCAAATCCTCGGGCCGCGCCATGCGGTACAGGCGATCGGGCATCCGGACGCGGCCTCAGCCGCGTGGCATCTGCAGCGAGGCGAAGCAGGTGAAGCCGCTCGTCCCCGATTGCAGGCGGCGGATATAGTTGGTGTAGGCGCGGCTCTGCTCATAGCTCGTGCCCGGCAATTGCCCGCCACCAAGCGCAATCCGCACATCCTCGCCCTTGAACGCCTTGCCCGCGGGCGCGAAGGCGCCGTGCGTGCCGGCTGGCACCAGCGACCCGTCAGCGGCAATATAATTGCCCGCCCGGCCCGGATCGGGCACTGGAATTTCGCAGGTGACGACGGAAGCGGCCGTCTGCGCGAGTGCCGGGCGGATCGAAACGATTGCGCTCGCACCTACCGCGCCGAGCATCAGCGCGCGGCGGCTGGTAGTGCCTTTCGGCGGATCATTTTGTGTGTCGTCGCTCATGATATGCCCTTTATCGTCATGGTCCTTTCACATTCGCAAATCACTGGCAAGCAAGGCTGGCGAGGTTGGCGACGAATGAGTAGGCGACACCATATGGAAGACTCGCTGGCACAATCGGCTCCGGCTTTCGAGGCACCCGCTGCACTTGATGCCGGAGAGGTGATCGAGGGCATTGTCGAGCCCGTGCTGATCGTGACCGAGGGCCGGGTCAGCCATGCCAATGCCGCCGCGCGGAAATTGCTCGGCAGCTATATCCTCGGCGAGGACGTGCGACTCGCGATTCGCCATCCCGCAGCGGTCGATACGCTGACTCATGACATGGCGCCCGACCGCGAAGGCCCGATCGATCTGGTCGGGCTGGGCGGACTCGATCAGCATTGGCAAATGCATGTCTGCCGCGCGAAGGGCGGTGAGCGAGTCGTCCATCTGATCGACCGCACCGGCCAGGATGCGGCCGAGCGGATGCGAGTCGATTTCGTCGCCAATGCCAGCCACGAACTGCGCACCCCCCTCGCCTCCATCCTCGGCTATATCGAAACGCTGGCCGACGAAGCGGGTGCCGACGAGCGGATCCGCGGCCGGTTCCTGAAGATCATGCTTGACGAATCGCTGCGGATGCAGCGGCTGGTCGAGGATCTGATTTCGCTCAGCCGAATCGAGGCGGAGAAATATCGACCGCCGGACGGCGAGGTCGATCTGGCCAGCCTGCTTGCGGAGGTTCGCGGCGAACTCGCCGGCAGTGACGTACGACTCGATCTTGGTGTGGGGGTGCCGCCAATCTCGGGCGACCGGGCGCAATTGAGCCAGATGCTTCACAATCTGGTCGGTAATGCGGTCAAATATGGCCGCGCCGGCGCGCCGGTAGCGGTGCGGCTATGGTGCGATCAGGCGGGCGTGGTGCGGATCAGCGTTGCCGATGAGGGTGATGGCATCCCCCCCGAGCATATCCCGCGGCTTACCGAGCGCTTCTACCGGGTCGATGACGGGCGCAGCCGCGCGGCGGGCGGCACCGGCCTCGGCCTCGCTATTGTCAAACATATCGTCGAACGGCATCGCGGGCGGCTCGAGATCGCAAGTATCGTCGGCAAGGGAACAACGGTAACGGTGATGTTGCCCGCGCATGGAAATGCCGCGCATGGTGGTCTTGTCATCAAACGGTAACGCCAGTGCCACACAGGCCTCGGCATGCCCGGACTCACCATCGTGCCAGCGTTTGCCAACAGGGACCCAAGCGAACAGCCTGGCGGCGGCACAATGTCGGCGTTCCGGGCAGGAATACGGAACCCAGCAGTGAACGAATATCGTCCAGACAGCTTCGACGCGGACATCGGTGAATTGCGCGGCCTGATCGCGCAGATGGGCGGCCTCGCCGAACGCGCGATCGCCGGCGCGATCGAGGCGCTGCAGCGTCACGATCTGGTCGGGGCGCAGCGGATCGTCGCTGAAGACAAAAAGATCGATGCGCTCGAGAAACAGGTCGAGCAGCTCGCCGTCCAGATCATTGCGCAGCGCGCGCCGGTCGATGGCGATCTGCGCGAAGTCGTGGCGGCGCTGAAGATCGCCGGCGTGGTCGAGCGGATCGGCGATTATGCCAAGAACATCGCCAAGCGCGTGCCTGCGATCGACGGCCATCGCGAAATAGAGCCACTTGCGGTTCTGCCGGCCATGGCACGGCTTGCCGCCGAGATGGTGCATGACGTGCTCGATGCCTTCGCCGCGCGCGATGCCGAAGCGGCTGTCGATGTCTGCGAGCGCGACCGGGCGGTCGACGATTATTACAACAGCCTGTTCCGGGTGCTGGTGACGCACATGATGGAAAACCCGCGCACCATCGGTCAGGTCGCGCACCTCATGTTCGTCGCCAAACATCTCGAACGGGTGGGCGACCACGCCACCAACGTGGCGGAGATGGTCTATTATGCAGCGACCGGCACGCACATGGCCGAGCGCGACCGCGGTGCACTCGCACCCAATTGAGGGAATTGCCGCATGGCTCGGGCGAAGATGTTGCTGGTGGAAGACGACGCGGCGCTCGCCGAGTTGCTGGTCTATCATTTCAAGCGCGAGGATTTCGAGGTCAAGCAGACGCCCGATGGCGAGGAGGCCCTGCTGCTCGCCAAGGAACAGGCCCCCGATATCGTCCTGCTCGACTGGATGGTGGAAGGACTGTCAGGAATCGAGGTCTGCCGCCGACTGCGCCGCATGCCCGAAACGCAGAATGTGCCGATCATCATGCTGACCGCACGCGGCGAGGAAGAGGACCGCGTCCGCGGGCTCGAAACTGGCGCTGACGATTATGTGACCAAGCCCTTTTCGCCGCGCGAACTCGTCGCCCGGGTCGGCGCGGTGCTGCGTCGGGTGCGGCCGGCACTGGCGGGCGAGCAGCTTAGTTATGCCGATATCGAGATGGATACGGTCGGCCACAAAGTACGGCGCTCTGGCGAGGTGGTACCGCTCGGCCCCACCGAATTCCGCCTGCTCAAGCATTTCCTCGAGCATCCCGGCTGGGTCTTTTCGCGCGAGCGGCTGCTCGATGCGGTGTGGGGACATGATTCCGACATCGAATCGCGTACCGTCGATGTGCATATCCGGCGGCTGCGCAAGGCGATCAACGGCACCGACAAGCCCGACATCATCCGCACCGTCCGCTCGGCCGGCTACGCGCTCGACACCGGCGCCTGAGGCGAGCTTCGAATCGCCTCCGCAACGGGGGAGCATTACCGGTATCGATGCGTTTCACCTGCGCGCAGCAATCGTCTGCGCATAAAAAGCAGGAGAGCTTCATGAAGATCATCCTCCTCGCGGCGCTTGCCGCCACCACGCCGGCGATGGCGCAGGACATGCCGGCACAGGCAACAACGACAACCAACGCCTCAACAACGGTACCGGCCGATCCGGTCGGCGGCTATCAGCCGTCTCATCCCGCGATCATGGGCACGCTGCCGCCCGGCGTGAAACCGGTCTATGTGCAGGCGCCTTCGCCGGACGAGGCCTATCCCGCCCCACCGCCGCTCGCGCATTATCCGATCTGCAAGCCCGGCCAGTTCGACAAATGCCTGGAGCGTAATTCGCCAAAGTGAGGATCGGGCGAGCGCTGGAGCGCTTGCCGCCGGCCGCTCTTGCCATCACTGAATGATGGCCTAGGAAGCGCTCCATAATCTTTCAGGAGCGCCTCGCATGATCATCAGTTTCAAGGACCGCGTTGCGATCGTCACCGGCGCCGGCGGCGGCCTTGGCCGCGCTTATGCGCTCGAGCTGGCGAAGCGCGGCGCAAAGGTCGTCGTCAACGATCTCGGCGGCGCGCGGGATGGAACCGGCCATTCGGATGCGGCGCTCCAGGTCGTGGAAGAGATCAAGGCTGCGGGCGGCGAGGCAATGTCCGATGGCGGCAGCGTCACCGAATACCAGCATATGGTCGAGCTGGTCGCAAAGACGAAAGAGAAATGGGGCGGCGTCCATGTCCTGATCAACAACGCCGGCGTGCTGCGCGACAAGAGTTTCGCCAAGATGGAGCCGGCGGATTTCCGGTTCGTGGTGGATGTCCATCTGATCGGATCGGCCAACGTCACCAAGGCGGTGTGGGAGACGATGCGCGAACAGAATTACGGCCGCATCCTGATGACCGCATCCTCGACCGGATTGTACGGCAATTTCGGCCAGGCCAATTACGGCGCGGCCAAGCTCGGCCTCGCCGGGCTGACCAAGACGCTCTATCTCGAAGGTGCGAAGAACAACATCAAGGTCAATACGATCGCACCGGTCGCCGGCACGCGGATGACCGAGGACTTGTTCCCGCCCGAGGCATTCCAGGCTTTCTCGCCCGACAAGGTCGTGCCAGCCGCACTGTTCCTGGTATCTGAGGACGCGCCGACCAACGCCATTGTCGGGGCGGGCGCAGGGGTGTTCCAGGCGGCCTATGTCACGCTGACTCAGGGCAAGCTGCTGACCGGTGAGGCCTTGAGCCCCGAAGGCGTCGCGGCGAGTTGGGCCGAGATCACTGACCGCACGGGCGAGATCACGCCGCAATCGGGCGCCGAGCAATCCATGCTGATCTTCAAGAAGCTGCAGGGCGGATGAGCATCTCGCCAACGCACTGAAAACCCAGCTGTGTTGGTGTATTGTAATGGCAATACACTTATGGTACTTCTTCTGTAACAAACAGGAGGAATGCCATGTACAGCGAAAGCGACATTGATGGCGCAGTGGCGGCGGGGGCAATCACGGCCCAGGCCGCGGCAGCGCTTCGCAACCACATTGCAGTGAGCCAATCGGCCCCTGCGGTCGACGAGGAGCATTTCAGGCTCCTGACCGGCTTCAACGACATCTTCGTCTCGATCGCGGTGGGGCTCGTGCTGGTCGCCGTCGCCTGGATCGGCAAATCAGTGGCGACACCGCTCGCAGGGGGCTCKGTGGCGATCGTTTCCTGGGCACTCGCTGAATATTTCACCCGGCAGCGGCGCATGGCACTGCCGAGCATCCTTCTGCTGCTCGCCTTTGCCGGCGGTGTCGGGGCGACCCTGGTCGGCGTGCTGGTCGACCTCGATCCAGACTTCTCGGAGCAGACCAACGCCATTATCGGCGCGGGTATCGGCCTTGTCACGGCAGGCGCGGCCTGGCTGCACTGGAAGCGCTTCATGGTGCCGATCACGGTGGCCGCCGGCGCAGTCGCGCTGGTCGGCGTTGCCGTCGCGCTGACGCTCGCCGCAGCGCCTGCCGCCAAGGACCATATCTATCCGATCCTGCTCGTCAGCGGCGCGCTCGTCTTCGCCTTGGCTATGTGGTGGGACATGTCGGATCGCGAGCGCCGCACCCGCCGGTCGGACGTAGCCTTCTGGCTGCACCTCGCCGCCGCTCCGCTGATCGCGCATCCGATATTCCAGATGCTCGGCATCTTCGGGCAGGATATCGGCGTCACCACAGCGCTGATCGTCTTCGCGCTCTACCTGGTGTTTGGCTTCGTGGCCCTCGCGGTGGATCGCCGCGCGCTGCTCGTCTCGAGCCTCGCCTATGTGCTGTACGCGATGTATTCGCTGTTCCACTCGGCGGGCGCGGTCGAGCTGGCCTGGGCTTTCACCGCGCTGGCGATCGGCTCGGCATTGCTGACGCTCTCGGCCTTCTGGCACCCGATGCGTCGCATCGTGGTCAACACTCTTGGCAATCTCGGCAACCGGCTGCCTCCGGTCGGGACCCTCGTCCCCGCCTGATTGTCACGTAGGGCCCGCGCGAGTGGGCCGCTTGCCCCCGGCAGCCTAGCGGTCGCCGGGGGCTTTTTTTATTGGGTGTTTGCGTCGGCAAGGGCCGCAGCCGACAACTATTCGCCAACCAGCTTCATCAGCCGGCGCTCGATCGGCGCGAGTACCGGCGCAAGCTCATGCCCGCGCTTCAGAATGATCCCCGCCTCGTTGACGAGCGACCACATGCCCTGGCGGTTGCGCAAGGCCGGATTCTTCTCGATCCGGAATTCGGGCCGCTCGGCCGCGCGACGAAAGGCGGCGAACACCGCCACGTCGCGGGTAAACTCGATCGCGTAGTCGCGCCAATGCCCGGCCGAGACCATCCGGCCATAAAGATCGAGGATACGAGTGAGTTCGAGGCGTTCGAAGCCGACCTGGCTCGGTCGGCCCTGGCCAAAAGGGAATGGCGTGATGGTACCCATCAGGCCCCTGCCGGGAGGCCGTCACGCACGATCGCGCAGATCCCCATGATTCTCGGCGAGAAGGGCGTCGAGACGCTTGCGCATCGTCTCCAGCTCGCAGCGGAGCAGCTCGACCTTCTGGGTCTGCGGATCGAACATCTCGCTGCACGGCGTTCCGTAGGCAAGGAAGCCGGTCTGCTTCTGCCCGCCCTCGACCATCGTCGCGCGCGCCGGGATGCCGACCATCACCGCGCCCTCCGGCACGTCGCGGGTGACGACCGCATTGGCCCCGATCCGCGATGCCTTGCCGACGGTGATCGGCCCCAGCACCTGCGCGCCGGAACCGATGATCGCACCATCGAGAATGGTTGGATGGCGCTTGCCGGCGACGCCGTTATCGGGGCTGGTGCCGCCGAGAGTGACGCACTGGTAGATCGTGACATTGTCGCCGATCTGCGCTGTCTCGCCGATCACGACAAAGCCATGATCGATGAAGAAATTGCGCCCGATCGTTGCACCCGGATGGATGTCGATGGCCGTCCAGGCGCGCGAGAAATGGTTCACCAGCCGGGCGAGGAAATAAAATCTCGCCTTGTACAGCCGGTGCGCCACGCGGTGCCAGGCGAGCGCCCACACCCCTGGATAGGTAAGAATTTCAAGCCTGGATCGTGGCGCGGGATCGCGCGCCTTGATCGAATCGAGATAGGCGAACATCCGCTCCATCATCTCGCGTCCCCTTTGTAGCGCCCGTATTTAGGCGCTCATTCGAGCGAATTAAAGGACCAGCTTGTCGCTAACTTCTCGGGCACAAACCCTATCCAGCTTGTAGGATTTAACTTATCGGGCGATTTCGGCTCGTAATCAGTCGCGGAGAGGTCTTTGATGTTCGACGTTTCGCTCGCGACTTTCGAGGCGATGCTGCCCTTCATCGCTGTCGGGTTTGCTGCGCAGATGGTCGATGGCGCACTCGGCATGGCGTTCGGCGTCATCAACAACACTTTGCTGGTCAGCATCCTCGGTCTGCCGCCCGCGCTTGCCTCGGCCAGCGTGCATGCGGTCGAGACCTTCACCACAGCCGCGTCCGGGATCAGTCATGTCTATCACCGCAATGTGAACTGGAAGCTTTTCCGCAGGCTCGTCATTCCCGGGATGATCGGCGGCGCTCTGGGCGCTTATGTGCTGAGCAATATCGACGCTTCGGTCGCGAAGCCGTTCGTCATGGCTTATCTCGCATCGATCGGCCTTTACCTGCTGTACCGTGCCTGGCGCGGGAAGGTCGAGCCGCGCGAACCGAAGATCATCGAGCCGTTGGGACTGGTCGGCGGGTTCCTCGATGCCGCCGGTGGTGGCGGCTGGGGCCCGGTCGTAACCTCGAACCTGCTGGTCCAGGGCGCCAGCCCGCGCACGACGATCGGCACCGTCAACACGTCGGAATTCTTCCTGACCACGACGATCTCGGCGACGTTCATCGGAACGATGGGGTTTGCGGCGTTCACGCTGCAGACCGTCGGCCTGCTGATCGGCGGCCTGATCGCAGCTCCGTTTGGGGGGCTCCTCGCCAAACGCGTACCGGCCCGGCTGCTGATGGCGATGGTCGGCGTACTGCTGACGGTGACCAGCGCTTACACGATCTGGTCGGCGCTCTCGAAATAAAGCCCCCGTCTTCTTACTCCCCTCCCGCAAGCGGGAGCGGGATTTAGTTCACCGCCGCATGCACGGTCGCGACCGCCTTCATCACCGCGCCGATCCGCACCGCTGTCTGAATCGCTTCGGCTGTCGCGCCCGCCTTTTTCAGCACAGTCTCGTGCGCATCGATGCACATGCCGCAGCCATTCATCGCGCTGACGGCGAGGCTGAACAGCTCGAAATCGACCTTGTCGATGCCCGGCGCGCCGATCACGTTCATGCGCAGCTTGGCCGGCATGTTGCGATATTCCTGATTCCCGGCGAGATGGGTGAACCGGTAATAGACATTGTTCATCGCCATCACCGCAGCAGCCGCGCGTGCCGCGTTGGCAGCTTCAGGCGAGAGCTTCTCGGCGACTTCAGCCTCGGTCACGTCGACCAGAGGCTTGTAGCCGGTGGCGTGCGCGCAGGTGAGGAGCAGGCCGAACTTCTGCTGATCGGGCAGATGCTGCTCGTTGAGCAGCGAGCCGACATTCAGCCGGATATCCTTGGCGAAATCGGGCAAGGTGCCCGCGAAGTCTTTCAGAGACATAAGAATCCTTCTTCCTCCCCTCCTGCCTTCTCCCCTCCCGCTTGCGGGAGGGGTCGGGGGAGGGCCTGTGAGATAGAAAAGGGCGCGCCGCTTGTGCGGACACGCCCTCCCAGTGGTTGCACCCGGAGGGTCGAAATGCCCCCCGGGCATTTCTCAATCATGCCGGGGGCATGATTGACCCATCCGGGTCCAACCACTCCCCTCCCGCAAGCGGGAGGGGAATAAGTAGCGCTTACGCAGCAACCTTCAGGACGTCGTCGCCCTTGTTCCAGTTGCACGGGCAAAGCTCGTCGGTCTGCAGCGCGTCGAGGACGCGGAGCGTCTCGGCCGGGTTGCGGCCGACGTTCAGGCCGTTGACCTGCACCGCCTGGATGACATTGTCGGGATCGATGATGAAGGTCGCGCGGTAGGCGACATGCGCGTCCTTATCGAGGATGCCGAGCTTCGACGCGAGAACCGCGCCATTGTCAGCGAGCCACGGGAAGTCGGCAGCCGCGAGATCTGGATCCGACTTGCGCCAGGCGAGGTGAACATGGCTGGTGTCGGTCGAGGCACCGATCAGCACGGCATCGCGATCTGCGAAATCGTCCTTGAGCGCGGCATAGCCGACGATCTCGGTCGGGCAGACGAAGGTGAAGTCCTTCGGCCAGTAGAACAAAACCTTCCACTTGCCCGGGAAGGCATCCTGGCTGAGCGTCTCGCCGGCCGGGAGCGCATCGACGCCTTGCTGAACGGGAACGGTGAAATCGGGGAGCGTGTCGCCGACAGTGAGCATTTTTGGGCCTCCTCAAGAATTGGGTCGGCCGATCGGACATCCTCGCAGGCGCGGCGATTGATTCGCCGTCTGTGCTGCGCCGCATATAGAGCTGGCTTTTAATCGATCCAACAGGTTATTTAGGCGATGTTGATCGAGTGAGACGATTATGGCTACCTATCTGCCGACATTGAAGCAGCTGCAATATCTGGTCGCGCTGAAGGACCATGGTCATTTCGGGCGAGCGGCCGATGCGTGCTTTGTGACCCAATCAACGCTGTCGGCCGGAATCCGCGAACTCGAGACGTTGATCGGGGTGACTCTCGTCGAGCGAACCCGCCGCGTCGTCCGGTTCACGCCGCTCGGCGACCGTATCGCCGACAAGGCACGCCGCGTTCTGCGTGAGGCGGAAGAACTGGGCGATCTCGCGCGCGCCGCTGGCCGGCCGCTCTCGGGCGAGATGCGCATGAGCGTGATCCCAACGATCGCCCCCTTCATGCTGCCCCACATCCTGCCCCGGCTGCGGCGCGATTATCCCGACCTCAAATTGTTCCTGCGCGAGGAGCCAAGCGCAGCCGCCTGTGAGGGCCTGCACAATGGCCGCACCGACTGCGTGCTGCTCGCTTTGCCTTATGGCTGCGGCGATGTTTCTTCGCAGTTCCTGTTCGAGGACCGGCTGTTCGTCGCCGGCCCCGAAGCCGAGATCGGCGACGCATCAAGGGCGATCAAGGCCGCCGATATCGACGAGACGCGGTTGTTGCTGCTCGAGGACGGGCATTGCCTGAAGGACCATGCGCTCGCTGCGTGCAACCGGCCCGAGCTGCGCGCCGAGGCGACGATGCTCGGCACCTCGCTCCACACCATCGTCCAGATGGTCGATAACGGCCTGGGCGTGACGATGTTGCCCGAGATGGCGCTGAAGGCAGGTATCCTCGATCATACCGGCCTGACCGCCCGACCGCTCGACGCCGCAAATCCGGCACGGCGGATCGCACTGGTCTGGCGCCGCGCATCTCCGCGCGAAAAGGATTTCCACCTGCTCGCCAAGGTCCTTGCCGAAGCGCAGTGATGGTTCGGAAGCCGTTCAGGCTTTGAACCCTACCGTGAAAGCTGCGTTTTTGGAAAATCCATGTCGATCACGGAGTGACTGATGAAGCTTTCCCGTACCTTTTTCCTAACCACCGCTGCCAGCCTGCTCGCCATGACCGCCTCCGCCATTGAGGCGCAAGCACCTCAGGCAACGCCGGCCACTACCGCCCCCACTAACGCCGCACCCAACCCACCAGTCGGCGGCGCTGTCCTGGACGCCGCCAAGCCGATCGGTACCAACCTTGCCGCGGCGCCCAATCTCACGACACTCGTCAACGTCACAAAGGCCGCCGATCTGATCTCGACCTTGTCCGGGCCCGGCCCATATACCGTGTTCGCACCAACCAACGAGGCGTTCGGCCGCCTTGCGCCAGGCAATCTCGACAATCTCATGAAGCCGGCGAACAAGGCGGCTTTGGCCAAGGTGCTGACCTATCACGTCGTGCCGGGCACCATCACGCTTTACGATCTGAGCGAGCGCATCAAGGCCGGTGGCGGCACCGCCACGTTGACGACGGTCGAGGGCGAGCCGATCACCGTGACCAATCCGGGCGGCGCTTTTCTGCTGACCGACGTCAACGGCAACAAGAGCTATATCGAGACGCCGGACGTTCACCAGTCGAACGGCATCGTCCATGTCGTCAACGGCGTGCTGATCCCAAAGCTCGGTTAGTCGTCGCGGCTCCACCGCGCGGCGGCGACCGTGTCACTGTCGCGCGGCTCAACCCAGCTTGCCTGATCGCCCCGGGTTTCGCGCTTCCAGAACGGAGCCTCGGTCTTGAGGCGGTCGATGAGATAGGCGCAGGATTCGAGCGCAGCGGCACGGTGGGCGGCAGCCGTGCCGACGAACACGACCAGATCGCCTGGATGCATCACCCCGACGCGGTGGGTGATGATGGCTGCGTCCAGGCTCCAGCGTCCCGCCGCTTCGTCCGCCAGGGTGCGGAGCGCAGCCTCGGTCGCGCCTGGATAATGTTCGAGCTCGAGCGCGCTGACACCGTCATCGGCGCGGACTACGCCGGTGAAGGTTGCGATCCCCCCAACGCCCGGACCCGCAAGGAGGCCGATTTCAGCCGCGACGTCGAGTGGCTCGCTCTGGACCGAAACGCGAATCATCCCCCGGTTACCGGCGGGAAGATCGCGACCTCGCGCGCGCGGCCCAGCGGCGCATCGAGCGGCACGAAGACCTGATCGACCGCGGCCCGCAACCGGGCGCGATCGGCAAAGGCGCGGGCATGGCCTTCGCTTCGGGTCGCCAGCCAGTCGACAAGATCGCTGACGCTGGCCAGGCCTTTGGGCGGATCGAGGGTTTCGCTCCCGGTGCCGATCGCCTCGCGCACCCAGGAGAAATAGAGCAGGTCGATCGCCACCAGCTCAATCCATATGCTTCAGGCCGACGCGCAGATAATCCCAGCCGGTGACGAGCGTCAGCGCCGCCGCACCCCAGAGCGCGGCGATGCTCGCGGTCTGCAGCCAGGGCCAGGCCGGCACCGCACCGGCGAGGATCAGCCCGCCCAGTGAGACCAGCTGGAGCGTCGTCTTCCATTTGGCGAGCTGCGATACCGGCACCGACACCTGGAGCTGCGCCATGAACTCGCGCAGGCCAGAAACGGCGATCTCGCGCAGCAGGATGATCATGCTGGCGATCAGGCTCAGCCCGGAAATGTCGTGCGTGGCGACCAGCATCAGGATGACCGCCGCGACCATGATCTTGTCTGCGATCGGGTCGAGAAAAATGCCGAGCTTCGACACCGCACCCTGGGCGCGCGCCAGATAACCGTCGAAATAATCGGTGATGCCCATCAGACAATACAGCGCGAAGGCTATCGCATAGCCGGTCGGCCAATGCGGCCACCATAATGTCCAGACCAGGAGCGGTACCGCGAAAATCCGCGACAGGGTGAGCAGATTGGGAAGTGTCAACATGGCGCATCCATCCCTAGACGGCCCCGGCGTGCGGCGAAAGCCCGGCTGGAACAAGCGCCTTGCTGGCGGGGGCGCCCCTCGTCTATGCGGGGCGCCACGTTTTTAGCGGCAACTGGGACCTAATCAAAATCATGCATGGTGCGCTCGGGCTATTGAAGGAGCGCCGATTCCTGCCGCTTTTCGCCACCCAGTTCCTGGGGGCATTCAACGACAACCTGTTCAAACAGATGATGGTGCTGTTCGTCACCTATCATGTGCTGCACGACAGGCAGGCCGAACAGGGCTTCAGCTCGATCGCGACCGGCTTCAGCCTCGTGCCCTTCTTCCTCCTCTCCGCGCTGGCGGGACAGCTCGCCGACACCAACGACAAGACGAAGATCATCCGCATCGTGAAGTCAGCGGAGATCGCGATCATGGTGGTGGGCGGGCTCGGCCTGATCCTTGCGCGGGCGGGGCATACCCATATCGGCATCGGCATCATGCTGTTCGCGGTGCTGTGCCTCGGCATCCACTCGACCTTTTTCGGCCCGATCAAATACGCGATCCTGCCGCAGCACCTTCACGGCGATGAAGTGCTCGGCGGCACCGGGATGGTGGAGGCATCGACCTATCTCGCCATCCTGCTCGGCACCATCGCGGCGGGATGGCTGTCGATTGACCAGGCGCTGATCCTCACCTTCGCGGTCGCCATCATTGGCCGGATTATCGCAGGACGGGTGCCGCCGGCGCCGCGCGAGGGCGCCGAACTGGAGATCAACTATAACCCGATCACCGCGTCCTGGCGGCTGGTCAGCGCGACGATGCACATCCCGCGCCTGTTCCTCGCCATTCTCGCCATCAGCTTTTTCTGGATGATCGGGACGGTGCTGATCGTGCTGTTCCCACCCCTGATCAAGAACGCGCTGGCCGCCGATCCGCGGGTGTACAGCACGCTCACCGCGATGTTCTCGATCGGCATCGCGATCGGCTCGGTGGCGATCAACGCGCTGCTCAAGGGGAAGACCTCCGCCAAATACGCGCCCGCCGCGGTGATCACGATGGGCGCCCTGATCGTGGTCTTCTCGCTGCTGGTGCGCACCTGGGACATGCCGGCGGACCCGCATCATCTTTACGGGATGCTCGAGTTCTTCACCCTGCCCCGCGCCGTCCCGCTGGTGCTGGTGCTGATGGGGATCGCCATCACCGGCGGCATCTTCGTCGTGCCGCTCTATGCCTTCCTGACCACGACCGTCACCAGGGACCAGACCGCACGCACCGTGGCCGCCAACAATATCGTGAATTCAGGCGCGATGGTGCTGGGCGCGCTGGGCGTGGCCGGGATCTCGGCACTAGGCATGTCGCCCGAGAATGTGCTGTTCCTGGTCGCGGGCATGTGCGTCGCCTCGGCGTGGCTTGCCCAGAAGCTGCACCTCGCCTGCGATTAGGGCGCCTACCCGCGACCTTCAGAAGATGCCCGACCTTTAGAAAATGAAGGTGTAGATGCAGATGAAGAAGGCGGTGAAGCTCATCGCGAACAGCTTGAGATCCTGATCGTCGTTGCGTCGCCTTCTTTCGATGGCCCCCTTGACGGCCATGGTGTGACGGAAGGGGTGGCGGGTGGCTGGAGCCACGAGGGCGAACAGGCGTTGCATGCCAACAGTTAACGCGCTGTTTACGATTCAGGCCAGCAAAGAGTGCAGTTAACGGGCGTCCAATTGCGGGACTCCCACAGCGCCGATTTCCATGGAACAAAAACCGGGGTGCTGCATCGGCCACGGCGAACAAGGTGCTTCTCTCAGCGCTCGTGTCAGCTAGACAGGGGCGATGAGCTGTCATGATTTCGATACCGCCCTGCTCCGCCGCCCCGGCCGCTCGGTCGTCAATGGCCTGACCGCGGGCAACGGCCCCGCCCCGACCTATGAAGGGGTTCTCGCCGAGCATCAGCATTATGCCGAGGCGCTCGCCGAGGCCGGCGTGACGGTGGAGATGCTCGATCCGCTCGAGGCTTTTCCCGATTCGGTGTTCGTCGAGGACCCGGCTCTGGTCTTTACCGAGGGCGCTGTGCTGTTGCGGCCGGGCGCGCCGACGCGCGCGGCGGAGGCCGAGCATCTCGCGCCCGCGCTCAGGCGGCACTTCGCGGTGGTCGAGACGCTCGCCGCCGGCCATGCCGATGGCGGCGACGTGATGGTGACGCCTGACCTGGTGCTGATCGGGCTCTCGGGCCGCACTGACCGCGAGGGCGCGAACAGCCTGGTGGCGGCACTCGACCGGCTCGGCCGGGCCGCGCGGGTGATCGAGCCGCCCAAGGGCGCACTGCACCTGAAGACGGCCGGGAGCCTGATCGACGACGAGACGGTGCTGACGACGCCGGCCGGCGCCGCGAGCGGGCGCTTCGACCGCTTCCGGGTGATCGTCACCGAGCCGGGCGAGGAAGGCGCCGCCAATGCGCTCCGGGTCAATGCCCGGCTGCTGGTCGCCGGCCAGTATCGCCGCACGGTGGACCGGCTTGCGAAGGAATATGACGTGATCGCGGTTTCCACCGACCATATCAGCCGGATCGATGCCGGGCTGTCGTGCATGTCGCTGCGCTGGAAGGCGCGGGGCTGAGTGCCGTCCAATTCATACATGGTGTGGGCGCCCTTCTTCCCCTCTCCTTTTCAGGAGAGGGGCAAGCTGCGTAGCAGCGCGGGGTGAGGTTGAGGGCGAGACGGTCGTGCCGGTCACCCTCACCCTTCCCGTGCTTCGCACGGGCCCCTTCCCTCTCCCGATGGGAGAGGGAGAAAAGCGGCTCACAGGTTGAGGAGTGCAGGGTCTCCTCCTTGTGCGGCGATGTTGACCGAGACCGCGCGCTCCAGGGCGTAGCGGAGGAGGGCGTGGGGGCCGCCGGCCTTGGGGCCGGTGCCGGACAGGCCCTCGCCGCCGAAGGGTTGGACGCCGACCACTGCGCCGATGATCGAGCGGTTCACATAGACATTGCCGGCGGGGACAAGCGCGCTGACTTCGTCGGCGAAGCGGTCGATACGGCTGTGGACGCCGAGCGTCAGGCCGTAGCCGCGTGCGGCGAGCTTGCCTGCGATCTTGCGGAGATCGGCCGGATCATAGCGATAGATGTGGAGGATCGGGCCGAACACCTCGCGTTCGAGGAAATCCGGGCTCGGCACCTCGGCGATGATGGGGCCGAAGAAGCTGCCCCTGGCGGCGAGCGGGCCGGGTTCGAGGCGGGCGAGGATCTTCGCTTCGCGCTCCAGCCGGCCGACATGATCGACCAGGGCGGCGCGCGCTTCCTCGTCGATGACCGGGCCGATATCGGTAGCCGGATCGGAAGGATCGCCCAGCACCTGCGCCTCCAGCGCGCCGACGAGGGTGGCGATGATGTCGTCGGCGGTGTCGTTAGGGAGATAGAGAAGGCGGAGGGCCGAGCAGCGCTGGCCGGCCGAGCCGAAGGCCGATTGGATCACGTCGTCGACGACCTGCTCGCGGAGTGCGGTCGAGTCGACGAACATGCCGTTCAGGCCACCGGTCTCGGCGATGAAGGGCAGGATCGGGCCGGGGCGATCGGCGAGCGCTCGGTTGATCGCGCGGGCGGTGTCAGTGCCCCCGGTAAAGGCGACGCCGTCGATGCCCGGATGCGAGACCAGGGCCGCGCCGACCACTGCGCCGTCGCCGGGCAGCAGCGCGAGCAGGGCCGGATCGAGCCCCGCGCGGTGGAAGAGGCGGACTGCCTCGGCGGCGATCAGTGGGGTCTGCTCAGCGGGCTTGGCGAGGACGGCGTTGCCGGCGGCCAGCGCGGCGGCGATCTGGCCGGTGAAGATCGCCAGCGGGAAGTTCCAGGGCGAGATGCAGGCAAAGGTACCGCGGCCGTGCAGCGAGAGCTGGTTGACCTCGCCGACCGGGCCGTCAAGCACATCGGGCGCGGCGAACTGGCGCTCGGCCAGCATGGCGTAGTAGCGGCAGAAATCGACTGCCTCGCGGACCTCGGCGACGCCGTCGTCCAGCGTCTTGCCGGCTTCGCGCGACAGGAGCGCGACGAGGCGGTCCGTCTCGCCTTCGAGCGCATCGGCCATGGCCCGCAGCACTTTGGCGCGGCCGGTACCGGTGAGTGCATTCCAGCGCGGCTGGGCCTTGCGGGCGAGCTTGGCGGCTGAATCGATATCGGCGACAGTGGCGCTGCCGACTTCGCCTACCATCTGCTTGCGATCGGCCGGGTTGGTCACCGCGACCGCTGGCCGGGCGACGAGCTTGCCGCCGACGATCGGCCCGGCGCGGAGCTTCTCGGCACGCACCGCGATGAGCGCCTCAGCCGCAGTCGCCCGCGCCGACTCCATCGCATAATCGCGCCCGATCGAGTTCAGCCGGGCCGACCCGTACAGCGCGCGGGGGAGCGGGATGCGGGCATGGGCGCGCGGGTGCGCCTCGACGATCGCGACCGGATCTCGCACCACATCCTCGGCGGGGATGGTCTCATCGAGCAGGGCGTGGACGAAGCCGGTATTGGCGCCGTTCTCGAGCAGGCGGCGGACGAGATAGGGCAGCAGCTCCTCATGCCCGCCGACCGGGGCATAGGCGCGTAAGGTAATGTCGCCATAGTGCTCGGCGACGCCGGCATAGAGCGCCTCGCCCATGCCGTGGAGCCGCTGATGCTCGATCCGGACGCCGGCGGCATCGGCCATGCGGCGGACCGCGGCGACGGTATGGGCATTGTGGCTGGCGAATTGCGGATAGAGCGACGGCGCCGCATCGATCAACGCCTTGGCGCAGACGATATAGGACAGATCGGTCGCCGCCTTGGTGGTGTAGACCGGATAATCGGGCAGGCCGGCGACCTGGGCGCGCTTGATCTCGCTGTCCCAATAGGCGCCCTTGACCAGCCGGACCATGATCCGCCGCCCGGACTCCTGCGCGAGGCGGGCGAGGCCGGCGATGACCAGAGGGGCGCGCTTCTGATAGGCCTGCACGACCACGCCGAGGCCGGTCCAGGCGCCGAGTTCGGGCTCGCGCACGAGGCGGTCGACCAGCTCGAGCGAAGGGACGAGGCGGTCGGCCTCCTCGGCATCGATCGCGAAGTTGAGATCATGGCGGGCGGCGATCAGCGCGAGGCGCTTGATGCGCGGATAAAGCTCATCCCAAACCCGATCCGGCTGCACCGCCTCATAGCGCGGGCAGAGCGCGGAGAGCTTGACCGAGACGCCGTGCCCGCGCTCCGGCCCCATGCCGCCGGCCGCCGCACCGACTGCCTCGATCGCATCGGCATAGATGCGCTCATAGCGCTCGGCATCGGCTTCGGTGCGCGCGCCCTCGCCCAGCATATCGAACGAGCAGAGCGTGTCCTCGCGCGCGGCGCGGGCGAGCGCCGCCTCGATGGTGCGGCCGAGCACGAACTGCTCGCCCATCATCTTGACCGCGGCGCCGACCGCCTGGCGGATCACCGGCTCGCCGATCCGGGTGGCGATGCGCTTGATATAGCCGCCCAGATCCTTCTTCGCCGCCTCGTCGGCGTCGACCAGCTTGCCGGTGAGCAACAGGCCCCAGGTGGAGGCGTTGACGAACAGGCTGTCCGAGCGGCCGATATGTGCGGCCCAGTCAGCCGAGCCGATCTTCTCGGCGATCAGCCGGTCCCGCGTTTCGGGATCGGGGGTGCGCAGCAGCGCCTCGGCGAGGCACATCAGCGCGAGCCCCTCGCGCGTGCCGAGCGAGAATTGCTTGAGGAAATCCTCGACCACGCCCTGCTTGCCCGCAGCCGTCCGCGCCGACACGACCAGGGCGGCCGCCTCCTTCACCACAGCCTTGCGATCCGCCGCCGACAAGGGCTGGCGCGCGAGCAGACCCGCGATCGCGGCGGTCTCGTCCTGATATTTGACGTCGTCGATCATGTCCCAGGGCGAGCGCGGCATCGGGATTCCTTTGGAAGCGGGTGTTGGATTGAATGATTTACGTCAATACGCCTGTTTCTGCTGAATGTGCTTCGTGATATCGCGACCTTTTCCGAAGAAAGAAGAGATATGGCAGCCCGGACTGTGGAAGCTTCGGTGGACGCGGTGGACCTGCGCATCCTGCGGCTGTTGCAGGAGGATGGGCGGATGACGAACCAGGAGCTGGCGAGCCGCGCCGGCCTGTCGCCCGCCGCCTGTTTCGACCGGGTGAAGCGGCTTCGGGCGAGCGGGGTGATCCTCGGCTATACCGCCTTGCTCGATCCGGCGAAGCTCAGGCGCGCCTTGCTGATCTTTGTCGAAGTGGTGCTCGATCGCACCACCGACGATGTGTTCACGGCGTTCGCGGCCAGGGTGACGGACATTCCCGAGGTGCTCGAATGCCATATGGTCGCGGGCGGATTCGACTATCTGCTGAAGGTGCGGGTGGCGGACATGGCCGCCTATCGCGGCTTCCTCGGCGATATCCTGACGAGCATCCCGGGCGTGCGTGAAACGCGGACCTATGCGGTGCTCGAAGAGGTGAAGGCCACCACAAGATTGCCGATTTAGGGAGGCTCAGGCGGCTGTTCGGCGCCGAGTCGCGGGCCTCAATCAGAGCGATTGGCTGGCTGTTACTGGGTGTTCCGCGCGGAAAAATTTTGCTGGCTGTTATGTTGGATTTTTCTGCTGAATTTTCGACGCGTTTTCAAATGGCTGCGCGAGGGCTGGCTGTTATTGAATAACAGCCAGGTAACAGCCAGCTTAACAGCCAGCATGCTGGCTGTTTTGCCGCGGAACAGCCAGCGCCGCCCTGTGCATATATTCAAGACTGAGAAAGAGCGGGGCGGAACTTTGGGGAAAGCTCCGTCCGATCCTCACCTTGCCATGGGGAGCCCTCGGTTTGAATCGAGGAGCCGCGTGAAATCGCCGATTGAGCGCGCCGGCGCCGGCTTTGGTTTGCCAGATCGCAGAGATACCTGCGCCGTCACCGATATCCCTAAATCCGTCGCAACAAGCGGACCGCCAGCGCCACAATCACCGCGCCAAGGATGGACGCAAGGATCGACCCGGTCAGCCCACCGCCAAGCGGGATCCCGAGGCGCGGGAAAAGCCATCCGCCGAGGACCGACCCGAGAATGCCGATCAAGGCATCCACGACAAAACCGAACCCGCCACCCTGGACCACCAGGCCGGCGAGCCAGCCGATGATGGCGCCGATCACGATCCAGATGATGAAGGCCAGCAACGCGCTCTCATGGATTGTGGTGTGCATGCTGCTCTCCGAATTCGCCCCTGGCGTGAGACGGTTCCGAGGGGATTCAGTTCCGTCGTTCGGTTGGCGGGTCTCGGGTGAGATTTCAGGACATCGCGGCTGTCTGCCTGCGCGAAGCATCGACCTCCCAAAATTGAGGGGTTGTTGCACGTGTCACCAAACCGAACCGGGCCGGCTGCATCGGCAATCGCACGCGCCACCTTGACGGCCCGGCGCGCGCTCGACCATCCCGTTTCGTCGAAAACGGAGTTGGTTCAGCCGCATGCTCACAATCATCCGTGCCGAAGATCCGCTGACCCGCGCGCGGCGGCTCGCCGATCGCGGCTATGCCTTGCTTCGCTTTTTGGGTTTTCTCGCGGCGGCCGTTGCGCTGACGATCGTGGGGGCGATCGTGCTAACGCTGGCCTTCGACCCCCAGATCGACCCCGACGGCCCGTCGCTCTGGCCTCTGGTGGTGTCGGAAGCCGTTCTGGCGTTGTTGGGCACCGTCCTGCCCGCGGTGCTTCTCGGTCTTCTAACCCGCGAACCGCTGATCCGGTTCGGCTGGGGCTGGCCGCCAAAAGCGCGCCAGGTGCTTGTCGGCGCCGCGGCCGGCTTCTCCATGATGAGTCTGCTGATCGTGTCGATCGCTGTGCTTGGCGCAGTACATGTTCATGCGCCATCGCTGCCGGCGGGCACCGTTGCCGGCTATGGCGCCGGCTACGCGCTGCTCTTCGCCCTGGTGGCAATCGCCGAGGAAGGCTTGCTCCGGGGATATGCGCTGATCCAGCTCAGCCGCGCGATTTCCTTCTGGCCCGCGGCAATCATCACCAGCCTGATCTTCGCCGCCTTGCATCTCGGCAACCAGGACGAGTCCACCACCGGGGTGGTCCAGGTGGGGCTGTTCGGCCTGCTGATGGCGTTCAGCGTCCGGAAGACGGGCGGCCTCTGGTTCGCTCTGGGCGTTCATGCCTCCTGGGACTTCACCCAGACCTTCATCTTCGGCGTGCCCGACAGCGGCATGAAGAGCGCCGGGTCCCTCCTGACGTCCAGTTTCGACGGCCCGACATGGCTGACCGGCGGATCGGTCGGGCCGGAAGGCAGCTTCATGGTCCTACTGCCGCTTGCGTTGCTGGGCGTCTGGATCAGCGCTATCCGCGTGCAGGCCCCGGAAGGTGAAAGTTCGTCGCCTGATTGAAGCAACGCTGTTCAAGCCCGGGCCAGCCTAGGTCAGGTAGGCATGGACGGTCGAGGATAGTAGATAAATGCATCGTCACCGGAACCCGGATCCAAGGAGTGGGCTGTCACTCGAAGGTCCGACGGTATCTCGTATCCAGGCTACGATTTTGCTCGCGCTTGTCTTCGGATCGTCGAGCGTCGTGTCCACAAGATGCCGATAGTCCGCACCCTCATCGAAAAGGGCGCGGCCAATCATCATCCTCTCAACAAGCGCCGGGTCGCGGAGCTTTTTACTGACGCGGCGCTCGGGCTGGGCGACTCTTCGCGCGCGTTCGCCCGGCTCACATTCCAGCGTTATTGCCACGAGCGGGACGCCTCGTTGCGCCGCGAGGTCGCGAACGGCGACCCAGTGTTGTTCCGCGAAGCCAGTTAGTCCCCCAGTCGCGTTGACGCTCGTGAAGATGAGGGGCGTACCGGGGGGCAGAGCAAGTGCGCATCGAAAAGCCACATCCCTGAGCGCGCGCACGGCTTCATAATATGCCTCAGTCGGATAATCGGTAAGGGCTATGGCGATGTTCAGCAGCGAGTGATTGTCGAGGAGCCGCGCACCGAGAAGTTCGGCCAATTCCAGGCCGATCGTGAGTTTGCCGACACCGGGCCATCCGTTGAGATTTATAATCACGCATTGCTTTGACGCTGTCTGCGGACCCTGTGCAAGGGGCGCGCTGGCGACACATGTATCGCGCCTCGAAATAGCGGATTGTACACGCCGCCGAATTCCCTGCCGCCAGGCGCCAATTGCCGTTCGAGCCGGCGCAGGTCACAGTAGGGCAATGCTGAAACCGCTTCTCGCCGCCGCGCTGTCACTCCTACCCGGCATCACCCAAGCGCAGGACCGCGCGCTACCACCCGTAAGCTACCCGGTAATCGCTGCTGCTGGGCCAGATACGAAGGCCTTCGTGCCCAAAGGCTGGACGCTGGAGCAGCAACAGGCGGGCGATCTCAACGGCGATGGCCTCAGCGATCTCGCCCTCGCGTTCCACCAGCGGGACCCGCGCAACATCATCCCCAACCCGGGCGGGTTTTGTGGCGATACGCTCGACACCAATCCTCGCATTCTGGCGATCGTGCTGGCGCAGCCCGGCGGCGGGTACCGGCTGGCGATGCAGAACCACAGCCTCGTGCCGCGCCGTGACAATCCGTGCGCCGAGGACTGGTTCTCCGCCGATAGCGTTATCGATGGCGGGATCGAGATCAAGCGCGGCGCACTCCAGGTCAGGCTCAGCCTTTTCATGAGCGCCGGCGGTTGGGATATGGGCTACAGCGTCTTCACGTTCCGCTGGCAGCAGGGCGCGCTGCGCCTGATCGGCTTCGACTCCAACGACACCAAGCGCAACAGCGGCGAGGTGCAGACGCTCAGCATCAACTATCTCACCCGCCAGGTCCGCACTGGCCTTGGTTCGATCGAGAATGATCAGGAGAAGGTGCGCTGGTCGATGCTGCCGACCCGCGCGTTGCTGACGATCGACCAGGTCGGCGACGGGATGACGTTCAATCCCGAGCGCCGGTGATACGGGTGACGATCCCTTGTCCTCATGCCAGGTGAGGCATCATCACCCGCCCCATGCGCCGTCGGCGCGAGCATCGGCATCAAAAGGACCGCCGCATCTTGAACGTGACCGCCGGCCCAAGGCTCAAGCTGCGGTCGTCGCGATACAGCAATGGATCACTGCCGCGCGGTCCGTCGTAAAAGTCGATCAGGCGGCGATAGCGGCGGCCGAGGAGGTCGCTCGCTTCGACCCTGAACGACAGGTTCGGCTTCGGATTATAGTCGATAAAGACGGTCAGCAGGGCACTGGCCCGCTCGGCGTCCACCTCGTTGAAGCGGTAGGTGTCGGTGTGCCAGCCGCTGTCCAGCGTGACGCCCCAGGCCGCTTTGAGGCGGGGAAGGTCCTGGTGGAAATCGGCAGTGAGCGTAAAGGGCTTGCTGGCCGATACGTGCCGCTCGCGGCCGGTCGTCGGATCGGTCACCGAGGAATGGCGGTAGGTCGCGCTCAGCTTGAGTTCGCTCTTGCTCAGCAATCGGCCGAGCGGGATCGTCGTGTCGATTGAGACCAGATCCTCGCTGCCCGAGCCAATGTTTCCTGGCGCGTCGAACGACGCCCTGGCAGCGCCCGGTGCGCGCACCGGGACGCGGTCGATCACGTCGCGGAGCCAGCTGTGCCGATAGGTGAGCGACAGGTTGAAGCGCGAGGACGTGCGCAGATCATAAGCGGCTTCCACCAGCCAGGCGCTGTCCGGCCGAAGCGCTGTATTGCCTGCGGAGACCACGCCCTTGTCGAGGCTGGCGGCGGCGATGAAATTGGCGAAATCGAGCTGGCCGGCGGTGCGCTCGGCACGGAGCCGGATCTGGTGGCCCTTTGCCGGAGTCCAGGTGAAATGGAGGTTCGGCTTCAGGAAGGTGTAGCTGTTGCGCTGATCAACTTCGGATTCGGCGCTGATCCTCGAGGCTTCGATATGCATGCCGGCCTGCACTTCGAGTTTGGGCGAGGCCTGCCAAGTCGCGAGGAGGCCGGCTTCGCCGCGCGTTTCGGTGACGTGCGCATCGCCATTGGGGAGCGGGATCGCGAAGGCGTTGAAGGCAAGCGCGCTGCTTGTGTCGAGGCTGTTGAAAGCGCCTTCCAGATCAAGCGCCAGGGTCAGCGCCTTGGCTGCGTGGTAGCGCATCTGGACCCTGCCGAGGACTTCGGCGGTGCGATCATCCTCGTCGAAGGAGAGGCGCGCGCCGGGTGCCTGGGATAGGGACTTGTAGCTCTTTCGCCCCAATCTGCCGGAGACTGTGGTTTCAGTGTCCAGCCGGCTGCCGAAGGACCGCGTGAGGTGCGCGCCGATTTCGCCGGCCGCCTGGCCGCCGGCGACACCGCCGAGATCCTCGTCGAGCGTGGTGGTGACGGGCGTGGGGAAGAAGGCGCGGTCTTCCTGGTGATCGCGATAGTCAGTCCAGGTGACCGTGCCGTTCAGCCGGAGCTGTCCGCCGAGCGCCGGCAGCTCGCCCGCCGCCTGGGCATAGCCGGTCGTGCCGCCGGCCGCCGCTTTGACGCGGGCCTGTTCGATCAGGCCGCCATCAGGGCCGATGCGCGAGCGATGACCATCGCCCTTGTTGACTTCGACATAGCGGGACACCGAGGCGCTGAACGACAGGCTGTGACCGTCCCCCGAGGTGCGCGAACGCTCGATCGTGATGCCGGGCGTGACGCGGCCGTCGAGATAGATGCCGCTGCTCAGCGTGACCGCCGCACTGCCCCCGGCGGCGACGCGGCGGATGATGTTGGCGACGACCGGCTGGCCGAGCATATCGATGCCGGGCGCGCCGCCGCGGATCAGCTCGATGCGGTCGACCTGCGATGCGGGGATGCGATCGAGCACATCCTCGAGCTTGAAGGTCTTGTCGGCAATGCGCTTGCCGTCGATCACGACGTTACCGGCGGATTCAGCCATGCCGCGCAGGGTCGGATCGCCGGGCTGAAAGGTGAAGCCCGGCAGGCGCCGGACCATATCGAGCGCGCTATTGGGGTGGAAGCGCTCGAAATAGCTTGCCGGATATTTGTCCGGTGCGGCGGCTTCGCTCGCCTGCTGCGCCATGGATTGCTGCGCGCCGCCGGCGGCCAGTGCCGCGGCGACCAGGCTGGTCATTCGGAAAGTCCACATGTGTCAGCGCCTCTGCCGTTGGGATGGGCGAGGCTGTGGCAAGTCGGGCTATGGGCGTCCTGTGGGATGGGTGATGGTTGGCCGATGTTTTTCTCAAAGGCCGGGATTGAGCCCTTGCTGATCGATCGCGCCGAGCCGACGGAAGGCCGCAGCGGCGCTGGATTGGTCGGTCCCGCGCAGGCACCACAGGGGCACGCCTTTCGCCGCGAAGGCATTCCAGTCGAGCTTCGGCCATTCGAGGCGGGTCTCGCGCGACACCTGGCGCGCCGCATCCTGATCGCCCAGCGCGGCTGCTGCGGCGGCCAGGGTGATCCCCGACCAGGTCATCCGGACGATCTGTCGCGATTGTTCGGCTGCCTGCCTGGCCGCGGCATAGTCGCCGCGCGCCAGATGGAGATCGCCGATGTGCGACAACAGGACCCAGCGGACGGGGTTTTCTGGCGAGATCCGCGTAAGCGCCTGTTCGAGGCCGGCAAGCGCGGCGGGCGCGCCCGGGGTGCATTGGCCGGCGATGAATTGCCGGTCGAGGGTTGCGGTGGGATGATCGGGCTGGATCGCAATGACACGGTCGAGCGCGGCGATCGCGCCGGGGCGGTCGCCGACCAGCCGATAATAGGTGGCGAGTTCGTAGAGCACGCCGGAATCATAGGGCGCCAGCGCGCGCGCCTGCTCGGCGTGCTGGCCGGCTTCGCGGAGGAGCGCGGTGCCGTCGATGTTTGAGGTGAACATGGCGCGGTATGCGAGGGCGCTTGCGAGCGAGGCATGGGCTGGGGCGTAGCCGGGATCGAGTTCGAGCGCCCGACGCTGCGGCCAGAAGGAATCGGCGGTGTGCGGGCGCAGGAAGACTTCGTCGCTGCCCGGTACCCAGGTCGCGAGCAGGGTCAGCTCCCAGGGTTTCAGGTCCTGGCTCGGCTTTTTGCGGATCGTCGCCTTGGCGGCCGCGAGCAGCCGGTTGTCGAGCTCGGCGGCGATCGTACCCGGCAGATCGTCGGCCGGTCCCGCGTCCAGTGGGCGGTCGAAACTGCCCGACCACAAGGTGACATGAGTCGCGGCATCGTCGAGCGTCACTGTCACCCGCAGCTTTTCGCCAGAGCGCTGCATCGTGCCGTGGATTGCATAAAGATAATCGCTCGCCGCCGGCTTCGCATCGGTTCTCGTCACCCGAAGCAGACTGACCCGCGACAGGGACGCGGCTATGCGCTCGGCGAGCAGCTTACCGCGACCGTCCAGGCCGTTGCCGATCGAATCGAATGGAGACAGGGTGACGAAGATCGCGTCATCGGAAGCGCGCGCCGGGGCGAGGGTGCGCCAGAGCGCAATTGCGCCGACCAGAAGCGTCAACGCCAGCACTAGGCCGATCAGGATCCTCGGCTTCGGGCGCACGATGGGGGTTGCCGGATCGGCGTTGGGCTTGAGTGGATCCCGGTCGAACCGCACCGGGGCGATCAGCCGATAGCCGCGTTTGGGAACCGTCTCGATCAGCCAGGGTGGCGAGCGGGTGTCGCCGAACACCTTGCGCAAGCGCGATATCGCGCGCGTGAGGCTTTCATCGGCGCCAAAGGCCCGGCCCCAGACTGCATCGATGATCGCCGGGCGCGACACCACTGCGCCGCCGCTCGCCGCGAGGTGGCACAGAACGTCCATGATCCGCGGCTCGAGCGATTGTTGCTCACCGCCTGAATCGACGAGGTTGCGGCTTGGGTCGACCAGAAAGCTCGCAATGTGGAACGGCGCATGCGCAACCGTTGAAGATCGGGCGAGGATATTGTCGTCCATGGCTATTTTTGAACCTGACGCGCGCCCGCGGTCCACAAGTTTCTCGTGTCGGGACTCCGAGCGGCCGATGAACAGGGCTGGGCGATCCGGTGGCGTCCGCGCCCCAGTCGCGTCTCTGATCAGCCCACCAGCGGCGCCGAGAAGAGCGGCCCACGCGCCATGGAGCGGGCGAAATGCATGGCGAGCGTCGCGTCACCGCCCTTGGCAAAACTCTCCATGCCGCATTCGCTCCACAAATGCTCGCGCACCGCATCAGGCGCGGACTCCGGCGTGGCGACTGGAGATGATGTCAGAAGCTCATCCAGTCTTTCGTCATCGGCGGCGGCATCGCCGCTGAGTTGCCCGATGCGGGTCATCAGGCAGCGCATCGCCACCGGCGAGGTTCCCGCATCGCGCAGGCAGGTCATCAACAGGCCGTCCATGACGTCCGCACGGTGACGCGCCGTGCCATTGAAGATGCCGAACACGAATGTACCGCTGTCATCGACATTGGCGAGTGTCACCAGCTGATGCTGCAGCGGCAGCGCCCAGCCGGTGAAGCGTACGTCGAACACGCCGGCTCTGAAGCCGAGCATGCCCGTCGATGTACGCCGCAGCATGATGTGATCGTGGATGAATTCACCCGGAAGTTCCGATGCGAGGCGCGTGGTTCGCCAGAACCCCTCATAGTCGTTCGAACGCGCGCCGGTGTTGGCCATTGCCTCGGCGAAGATCTGGGGTGCGATCCAGTCGATCTCGTTCGGCGACCTCGCGGTGCGTTCGGACAAGGAAACACCGAAGCGCTCCGCCAGCGCCGCCGGCGACTTGTCCCAATCGTGCATGGTGAACCCGGCCGAGCGAGCGGCAATCGCTTCGGTCAGCCTGGCGAGGTTGTGCGCTGAAGGGCGCACCGTCCCGGCGCACCACCGGCCGACAAGGGATTTGTCGACGCCGACCTCTACCGCAAGCCGCCCCCTGCTGATCGTCAATGCCTTGAGCACGACGCTGAGCTTTGCCGTAAAGTCGTCGGAGTCCGCCATGGCCAACAGATTGTTACGAAATCGATCCAGATGCAACGTTGCACCCGCTGCGTGCAACCGTTGCATCGGTCGCTGCAACCGTTGCACCGGTCAGTGCGTGCCGATGTACCTGTTGAGGGTCGTGGCTCCCGAATAGGGCGCCCACCGGGAGAAGGGGAGATCAGGGACTATCGGAGAGTATTGATGACGACCATGGCGCATCCCTCACGCGAGGTGAGACATCTGGCCCTCACCCGCCCCCGTCCACCCAAGCCGGGTCGATCGCTGATTCGATGCAGCCATACCAGCCAAGCCCCTGATAGGTTTCGTAACCCGGTGTGCTGGCGAAGGCGATGATGCGGTTGCCTTCGCGGTACCACCCGCGCTCCCGCCCTTCGGTGTCGAGCCTGAAGCGCTCGCTCAGCAGCCCGCGCCGGTCCGACGCCGCGAGCACGCGGTGGTCTGCGCCGAGCAGCATCACCCGGCACATCCCGCGCTCCTCGTCCGAAAGCCCGACGCCCTCGACGATCGCGGCGGCCTGGGGCGCCCAATCGAAGAAGATGCCCATCGCGCCGATCCGCGCGCCGTCACTCCGTCCGCCGGCGCGGATCGCGGTCGAATAGCTGGCGACCGCCGCCGAACCGAGCAGCGGCTTGGTGGTGATGTCGCACACCGCGAAATCATCCCCGCTTTGCGCCGCCATGCCGCGCTGAAACCATTCGCACTGCGAGACGTCGGCGCCGATCACCCCGCGATAGATATCGGGGCGGCCGTGCGCGATGACCTTGCCGTTCGCATCGGCGATCCAGAGATCGAGATAGACAGTGTAGGAGCGCAGGATCGTCGCCAGCCGCTCCTGGGCGCGGGCGGCGGTTTCCGGGCCCGGCGCGGCAAGGGCCTCGAGCATTGCTGCGTCAGTCGCCCACCAGCGCACGTCGCAGGACCGCTCGTACAGGTTGCGATCGATGATCTCGACTGCGTTGCGTGCCAGATCGGCGAGGCGTTCGCCGCGGAATTCGAACTGCATCTCGGATCCGGCGCGTTTCAGCATGTCGATATTGGTCGCGACCGCTTCGCGCAGCTCGTTGACAATGCCGCGGATATCGCCCGCGACGGAACTCATTTCCTGCGCGACGATCGCAAAGGCCGAGCCGCCATCGCCGGCGCGCGCCGCTTCCAGCCGGGCATTGAGCGCGAGGACTCCCGTCCGGCGCATCACGCCGTCGATCAGGCCGACCTTTTCTTCGGTTACGCGCGAAACTTCATAGGCAAGCTTCAAAACGGCGTCGGCCACACAAATCCCCCTGGATGGATTGTTCTTCCTCTCCAGGAGCCGGTTCGCTCGATACCGTTACGGTGTCGTCACTATCGCGTCGAATTGCATATGGAGTGTTAACAGCGGCTTGGGGCTGAACGAAAAACGCCCCGGCCGTTTCCGACCGGGGCGCTTGCTTGCCAAGCTGGAAAGCAGATCAGTGCGAGGGGATCACTGGCAGCGTGAACGCGGTGTCGTTGGTGTTACCGTCGACGCGGTTGTTGCCGTAGCTGAAGATCGACGCGCCGCCGGCGATGCTGAGCGCATCGAGATTGCCGGTGATTGTCGTGGTGCCGACCCGTGCAACGGATGCGGCGCCCTTCGCCATGATGCCTGTCGCGACGTTGCCGGAGACGATCGAATCCGTGAGCATCAGGGTCGCCGGAGCGCCGGCAACCGACCGCAGGGTGATGCCGGAACCGGTGTTCGATATCTGGATGTTCTTGATCACGACGGCGGCGGCGGTGCCGGCGCCCGCCTGGGTGTCGATCCGCAAGCCGGCATTGAGGCTGTTGACGATCTGCACATTGGTGAGCGTCGCCTGGACGCTGACGCCGACCTGCGGGGCCACCACGATGCCGCCCGAAAGAACGTTGGAGGCAATGCCGCTTTCGGAGATGGAGACATTGTCGACGGTCAGGGTAGCATTCGCGGAGGGTGTGAAGTTGATGGCGTAGCTGTTCCGGAACCCGCGCATCTTCGAGTTGCGCACCGTGAGCGACGCGCCGTTGGCGAACCAGATGGCTGAGTTCGCTGCGACCCCGGTCTGGCCGAGGCCTTCGAAGTCGATGCCGCTGATCTGCACGACAGCGCCGGCGCCGTTGACGATGATCGCGTTGGTCGCGGCGACGAGAATGCCGGATTCGTTGCTGTCGCAGATGATCGAGATGGATTTGGTGATGGTGACCGCGCCGAAGCCGCCCGGATCGAGGCAGTTGATCTCGCCGCCGGCAGCCGTTTTCGGGAGGGCGCCCTGGAAGGTCTTGCACGGCGCGGTGCGACTGCACGGATTGGCATCGTCACCGACGCCCGAAATCCAGGTCCGCGTTGCCTGTGCGGCAGCCGGTGCGCTGTAAAGCATGCCAGTCGTCAGTGCCGCGGCGGCAATCAACACCGCCCGTTTCAGTATTTGGATCATCATAGGTCCCCCCTAGGATTGCCGACGCTAGCCGGCGGCGGGACGCCTTTACTCTATTTCCCGATTTGACGGCGAACGGAATCTTTGCCCCGACGGCGCGTATCCCGCTCCGGTACAGGCGCGGTCGCGACAAGGCCTTTGATCCGCACCTTCATTATCCCGCGAGCGGCAGTCAGTCTTTTGAAACGCCTCTCATTGTAAGGAGCGACCTGAACCGGGAGGGACAGATGCAATTTCCGAACGAACTCCAGTCGGCGATCGTGTTCGACCAGCGAATCACATCGCTCGACCAGATGGTCGATGCTTTCACGAAGATGGAGGAGGAACGATCGGGCGGGCGCTTCAATAGGGTCGAGGCGAAGCCGGGCATCTTCTATCGTCTCTTCGGCGGCGGCGGCAGCGACGATCTGATGATCACGCTTGAATATATGGACAGGCCCGCGAACGAGGCAGTCTTCGAGCAGCCGCTCTCCTCGGTGGTGACCGGCACCTACTGCCCCGATGCGCGCGCGCGCATCCAGAAGGGCCGCTCGCACATCTTGGTCAACGTCTCGCACGGCGTGCTCGGCGATGCGCTGGAGGATTCGGAGATGGCGGCGATGCTCGAGGAAATCGGGATGCCGCGCGAGGGCGCCTCCTTGCCGCAGTTCAAAACGCGGCTCCAGGCGCTCGCGCAGATCACGCGCATCATCTGCGATGTCGCGCCGGCCGAGCTCATCCACTGGACCCAGAGCAACCTGCTTTTCCCGCCCGAGATATTCAGCACGCTGGCCGGCGCAGGCGCACCTGGCCCGCTGCACATCCACCCCTTCCTGTTCGGCAAATCCGGGGGTGCCGGCGGAAGGCCCGAAGCCGGGATCCGGACCTTCGGCGCCCGCCACTTCATCGGCCGCGAAGTGCTGATCGAGCCGAGCGTGATCGATTGGAGCGCCAATTTCGAGACGATCCTCGCATTCCTGCGGCTCGCGACGCACGACAAGGGCTATATCATCCCGGACGGCGACACTTTCGGGCCTGAGGACGGCAGCCTCTCCTACCGCGTTATCCATCACGACGCGACGGAGGGCGATGTTCCGCTCTACGAGCTGGTGCCGCTCATGCACCGCGCGCAGGGTTTCCAGTCGCCTGACTTTGTGCCGCGCGACCGGGCGTTCGATGACCGCAACCCGCCGACCGACCTGATGCCTCCCGAGCAGGAAGCCCAGCAGGAGCTGACGGACGAATGGCGTGAGAAGCGGGCTCTCGCTGAAGGCGCCGGTGGGCGATTCGAGGTTCGTGCCCGCGGCGACGACGCACCGCCGCCGGCAGCCCGGCCAGCGCCTCCGCCACCGCCCGCGCCAGCGACCAGATCACTCTTCCGCCAAAAGATGTTCGGCCGGAAAGACAGTGAGGAATAGGGCTCTACCCCGGCTCCCTACAGTGAGGCCCAGGAGCGGCGGGATTCAGGAAAAAGGGAAGAATGGTGGAGCCGTGGGGGATCGAACCCCAGACCTCTGCAATGCCATCGCAGCGCTCTCCCAGCTGAGCTACGGCCCCATCTCGCGGGTCTGGAATTTCCCGCGAAGGCGTCGCCCCTAGCGAGGCGATGCGCCCTTGGCAAGCGGCTCTAAAGCCGTTCGCCGATAAAACTTGCCCGAGCGCAGCGGCCAGGCCGGCGCGCTCGGGCGATCACATCAATGTTCGTCGTCGTCCGTCGGCGTCTCGACGCCCAGATCGTCATCGCCGCCGAGATCGACCTCGTCGTCGGGCGAGGGCTCCTCGTCTTCACCGGTGTCGATATCCTCGTCTTCGCCGACCAGATCATCGTCCTTCTTGATGAGCTCGGGCTTGGGAGCGTCGAACGGCAGGGGCTGTTTCGACTTCAGAATGGGCTCGGGCTCCCATGCCTGACCGCATGCGATGCAGGTGACGGGATCGTCCTTGCCAAGATCATAGAAGCGCGTTGCGCATTTCGGACACGACCGTTTCGTGCCCCATTCCGGCTTGACCATGTGCCGATTCGACCTTTCGAAAAAATGGGAGTTTTGCGAGTGTGACCCGCAAAGTGGGGCGCGCCTTGCCATAGCGCAAGCGCACTGTCAAAAGCCCGCGCCAATGGCCCACCCCCTCCCCCTCTCCCGCGAAATCCGTCCCTCCGGCCCGCTTGGCGGCACCGTTGCCGTGCCCGGCGACAAGTCGATCAGCCACCGTGCGCTGATGTTTTCGGCGCTGGCCGTCGGCGAAAGCCGGATCGAGGGGCTGCTCGAAGGCGAGGATGTGCTCGCCACCGCCGCCGCATTGCGCGCGATGGGCGCTGATATCGAGCGCGGGGCAGACGATGTGTGGCGCGTGCACGGTGTCGGCGTCGGCGGGCTGCTCCAGCCCGGGCAGGCGCTCGACATGGGCAATTCGGGCACCTCGACGCGGCTGCTGATGGGGCTCGTCTCGAGCCACGCGATCACCGCGACATTCATCGGCGACGCCTCGCTCTCGAAGCGGCCGATGGCGCGGGTGATCGAGCCGCTGTCGATGATGGGCGCTGACATCACCTCAAGCCCCGGCGGGCGGTTGCCGCTGATGGTGCGCGGGCTCTGCCCGGCGATACCGATCGAATATACGCTGCCGGTCGCCTCGGCGCAGGTGAAGTCGGCGGTGCTGCTCGCGGGGCTCAACACGCCGGGCATCACCCGCGTGATCGAGCCGATCGCGACCCGCGATCATAGCGAGCGGATGCTGAGAGGCTTTGGCGCCGAGCTGAGCGTGGAGGTCACCAACCAGGGCCGGATCATCTCGCTCACCGGCGAGGCCGAGCTGAAGCCGCAATCGATCATCGTGCCGGGCGATCCCTCGTCAGCCGCGTTCCTCGTGGTCGCCGCGTCGATCGTGCCCGGCTCCGACGTGGTGGTGGCGAATGTCGGCCTGAACCCGACCCGCGCCGGGCTGTTCGAAGTGCTGAGGATGATGGGCGCCGACATCACCGAGGAAAATCCGCGGATCGTCGGCGGCGAGCCAGTCGCCGATCTGCGCGTCCGCCATGCCACGCTCCGGGCCGTCGATGTGCCCCATCACCTCGCGCCGAGCATGATCGACGAATATCCGGTGCTGTTCGTGGCCGCCGCCTTTGCCGAAGGGCGCACCGTCGCGCGGGGCGCACATGAGCTGCGCGTCAAGGAATCCGACCGGATCGTCGCGATGGCACAAGCGCTGGGCGCGTGCGGCGTACACACCGAGGAATTCGAGGACGGGCTTGCCATCCAAGGCTCGGGCGGCGAGCCTATCCGCGGTGGCGGAACGATCGCCTCGCAGCTCGATCACCGCATTGCGATGAGCATGGTGGTGGCGGGGCTCGCCGCGAAAACCGCGCTGACTATCGACGATGTCTCGCCAATCGCTACATCTTATCCCAATTTCTTCGAAACGCTTGACGTGCTTGGGAGATGAGGCGCTTGGTACCAGAATGATCATCGCCGTCGACGGACCAGCAGCATCGGGCAAAGGCACGATCGCACGCGCGCTCGCCAAACATTATCGCCTGCCACACCTCGACACCGGATTGCTGTACCGCGCCGTCGCCGCGAATGTGGAGCGGCTCGAGCTCGACCCCAGTATCGAGGCCGACTGCGTCGCCGCCTGCGATTTCGACGAGATGCTGCTGGAAAACCCGATCCTGCGCACGGACGAGATCGGGAAGCTCGCCTCCGTCGTCTCCGTTCACCCGCTGGTGCGCGCCGCCCTGCTCCACCGCCAGCGCAGGTTCGCGCATCAGCCGGGCGGTGCGGTGCTCGACGGCCGCGATATCGGCACGGTGATCGCGCCTGACGCCGATGCGAAACTGTTCATCCGGGCCACGCCCAATATCCGCGCCAAGCGCCGCCATGCCGAGCTCCGCGCGCGCGGCTCGACCGTGAGCCTGGACCGGGTCCTGCTCGATATCCGCGCCCGCGATCTGCGCGACTCAACTCGCGGTACCGCGCCGATGCAACCGGCTGACGATGCCGCCTTGCTGGATACCAGCTTTCTCTCTATAGACGCCGCCATCCAGCGGGCGATTACGCTCGTGGAGGCTCGGACAGCGGCAAAGGTGGCGACACCCTAGCCCGGCGAGGCGCGAAGCGGAAACGGCGACCCCTTTTCAACGAAGGGACTTGGCCGACCCGCTTACGCGCCCTTTTCGCTTTCGTCGGCAGCTTTTCACGAGGGCAATTGTCGTTGGACGTCGCGATCGGCAATCGGCCGCCGCGGCAGCATTGGCCAAGACCGCCGGAGACAACCGGCTGGCCGGAAACTGAACTAGGATACAGATACTTTATGGCCACTTCGGCAAACCCAACACGCGACGATTTCGCGGCCCTCCTCAACGAAACGCTCGGCGATGCCGACAGCTTCGAAGGGCGCGTCGTCAAGGGCACCGTCACTGCGATCGAGAATGATCTCGCCGTGATCGATGTCGGCCTCAAGTCCGAAGGCCGCGTTCCGCTTCGCGAATTCGCGATGCCCGGCCAGAAGGCCGATCTCAAGGTTGGCGACGAAGTCGAAGTCTATGTCGACCGCGTCGAGAACGTCCACGGCGAAGCGATGCTATCGCGCGACCGCGCCCGCCGCGAAGCTGCCTGGGACAAGCTTGAAACCGAATTCTCCAAGACCGCTCGTGTCGAGGGTGTCATCTTCGGCCGCGTCAAGGGCGGCTTCACCGTCGACCTGAACGGCGCCGTTGCCTTCCTGCCGGGTTCGCAGGTCGATATCCGCCCGGTCCGCGACGTGACCCCGCTGATGGACATCCCGCAGCCCTTCCAGATCCTGAAGATGGACCGCAAGCGCGGCAACATCGTCGTTTCGCGCCGCGCGATCCTCGAAGAGACCCGCGCAGAGCAGCGTTCGGGCCTGATCCTGTCGCTGGCCGAGGGCCAGGTGATCGACGGCGTCGTCAAGAACATCACTGATTATGGTGCGTTCGTTGATCTCGGCGGCATCGACGGCCTGCTGCACGTGACTGATCTCAGCTACAAGCGCGTCGGCCACCCGAGCGAAGTTCTGAACATCGGCGACACCGTCCGCGTCCAGATCATCCGCATCAACAAGGACACGCAGCGTATCTCGCTCGGCATGAAGCAGCTCGAGAGCGATCCGTGGGAAGGTGCCGCGGTCAAGTATCCGGTCGGCGCCAAGCTGTCGGGCCGCGTGACCAACATCACTGAATATGGTGCGTTCGTCGAGCTCGAGCCGGGCATCGAAGGCCTGGTCCATGTCTCGGAGATGAGCTGGACCAAGAAGAACGTCCATCCGGGCAAGATCGTCTCGACCAGCCAGGAAGTCGACGTCGTCGTGCTCGAGGTCGATCCCGACAAGCGCCGCATCTCGCTTGGGCTCAAGCAGGCCCAGGCCAATCCGTGGGAGGCCTTTGCCGAGGCGCATCCGGTCGGCTCGACCGTTGAAGGCGAAGTCAAGAACGCGACTGAGTTCGGCCTGTTCATCGGCCTCGACAATGACGTCGACGGCATGGTCCATATGTCCGACATCGCCTGGGGCGTGTCTGGCGAGGACGCGCTCAACCTGCACCGCAAGGGCGAGATGGTTTCGGCCGTCGTGCTCGATATCGATGCCGAGAAGGAGCGTATCTCGCTTGGCATGAAGCAGCTCGAGCGCGGTGCTCCGGCAGTCGGCGGCGCGGCTGAAGGCGGCGCGGTTGCTGCCCGCAGCAGCGGCGGCGGCAGCCTCAACAAGAATGCGATCGTCACCGTGACGGTGCTCGAAGTCCGCGACGCGGGCCTCGAAGTACAGGTCGGCGACGACGGCGCGACCGGCTTCATCAAGCGCACCGATCTCGGTCGCGACCGTGACGAGCAGCGCCCCGAGCGCTTCCAGGTCGGCCAGAAGTTCGATGCGATGGTCACCGGCTTCGATCGCTCGAAAAAGCCCACCTTCTCGATCAAGGCGATGCAGATCTCCGAAGAGAAGCAGGCTGTCGCGCAATATGGTTCGTCCGATTCGGGCGCATCGCTTGGCGACATTCTCGGCGAAGCGCTCAAGGCGCGCAGCGGCGAAGCCAAGAAGTAAGGGTGACCCATTATGGGCAGGGGAAAGGCTATTCCCCTGCCCTTAATGGCTATTTTTTGCGATTTTCCGTCGTTTCGGTCCTATCGTGCGACCCTGAGTTAATGTAGATAAAGGTCCGGGGCGGTCGTTATTTCACGGGTGGGAGCAAAAAACCGTGGGTGAAAACCGCTAACCGACAATCGGTTTGAGGGAGTCGATGGCGCTATGATCCGTTCCGAACTCGTAGAGACACTCGCAGCGCAAAACCCCGATCTGGCCATGCGCGACGTCGAAGCGATCGTGACGACCTTCTTCGACGAAATCTCCAAGCGCCTCGCAAGCGGCGGGCGTGTCGAGCTCCGCGGCTTCGGTGCCTTTTCGACCCGCGCCCGCGATGCCCGTACCGGCCGCAACCCGCGCACCGGCGAAGTGGTCGAAGTCGACGCCAAGCGCGTCCCCTATTTCAAGCCCGGCAAGGAAATGCGCCAGCGTTTGAACGTCTGACGCCAGGCTTTCCCTGACTAACGGGCTTGACGCCCGTCCGTCCATGCGCTTCGCAGGATCTGCGCGGACGTGGCGAAATTGGTAGACGCACGGGACTTAAAAGCAGAAAATCTGCTTGATTTTTCGTGTGTTTGTAGTACTTTAAAGGCCATAGAACGCTAGCACACTCCTAGCGCATTTAGCGCAGTGAGAGGGCGCTACATATGGCTGAAGCGGTTCATGAAATCCTCGGCGGCAAGGTGCAGCTCTTTCGCCGCCCGAGAAGCAATTACTGGCAATGCCGCGCCAGCGTTGGCGGCGCGCAACTTCGGCACAGCACCAAGACGGCGAGCCTTGCACAGGCCAAGGACGTGGCGGAGGACTGGTTCCTTACACTGAAGGGCAAAGCCGCTCGCGGCGAACTTCATTCTGGTCCGACATTCGCTGACGCGGCCAAGCGGTTCATGACCGAGTTCAAAGTCATCACAGCAGGGCAGCGCAGCCCTCGATATGTGCAACGCCATCAAGAGCGACTCGACCTCTACCTCCTTCCCTTCTTCGGAACGAAGGCCATCAACCAGATCACGTCTGGCTTGATCCAAGATTATCGAATCGATCGAATCACGAAAGGTGGCACCGATCGAATCACTGGCGAGCGCAACGGCAAGGCCCCGTCGCGCAGCACAATGCATCAAGAGATCGTCTGCCTACGACAGGTTTTGAAATGCGCGAATCGGCACGGCTGGCTGCCCGCCATGCCGATTATGAGTGATCCTTACCGGGCATCTTCAAAGGTCTCACATCGCGCCTGGTTCTCTCCCGATGAGTACAAGCGACTTTACGAAGCGACGCGCGAGCGGGCGAAGCACCCTAAAAAAGAGCGCTGGCGTACAGCCTGCGAAGACCTCCACGACTACGTGCTTTTCATGGGCAACACGGGCCTGAGGCCCGATGAGGCGAAGCGCCTTCAAGTCGAGGACGTACAGATCGTCGAGGACGGACCCGGACGGCAGCGCATTCTCCACATAGCGGTGCGCGGCAAGCGTGGCACCGGCTGGGCTAAGTCAATGCCCGGCGCCGTGATGCCGTTCCTCCGCATGAAGAAGCGGCACGACCGCGAGCCTCACGACCTCTTATTCCCAACCATCCAACGAGAACTCTTCAACACTATCTTGGATGAACTTGGCCTAAAGCAGGACCGCGAGGGCAGCCCTCGCACGACCTACAGCCTGCGGCACACCTACATTTCCATGCGCCTTCTTGAAGGCGCAGACATTTATCAAATCGCAAAAAACTGTCGCACCAGCGTCGAGATGATCGAGACATTTTACGCCTCGCACATCAAGGACATGATTGACGCCGAAGCTGTGAACGTCCGCAAGCCACCCAAGCGGCGTGAATAGCTGCGGATAGATGATAGATGGTCCTTGGCGCGGATTCCGCAGCCGACTATAGCTGCCGTCGGCTGTGCGGGCGTGGCGAAATTGGTAGACGCACCGGACTTAGACGACTTGAGTGCTCACGGGGAAACCCGCGATGTAGAACTGCTCAAATTCGGGGAACCCTGTAAAATGGCAATCCCGAGCCAAGCCCGGCGGCTTATGGCCACCGGGAAGGTGTAGAGACTAGACGGGCAGCACCTACCCCTCGCGTTCGCGGGGCATGGTGAAGGGATAGTCCAGACCACAAACGCCCTCGCGGGCGGCGGCGAAAGCCGTAGCTGGTAAGAAAATCCGTAGGGCCGCAAGGCCTGTGGGGGTTCGAGTCCCCCCGCCCGCACCAGCCATGAAGTGAACACGCCTGGCGGAAGGGCAGCGCGCGGCGGGTACCCGCCAGCGTCCAAGCGAAATGATCCAGGAACCAGGATCATGTTGGTCATCGGCGGAACGAACGTGCAGCGACCATCGCATTCAAAAGCGGTTAACAGCTACGGCTTCTGTTTTAGATTGATACACTGTGGGAGAATCTTAAGGTTTAATACCTAGGGAGAGAGCCAGTCTAAGATTGGCGAGGGTTCGAAATGTCGTTCGTCTCCCTGTGGGGCACCGGCTCCGCAATCGGAACTTTTCTCGCATCGTCGGCAAATGCGGCAATCGCCGCGGACAATCGCCAGTACGATCGGGTCCAGAAAGCGAGCGAAGCGGAATCGGCCTTCTTCTCCAGAATGTGCGCGCACGAAGAAGCAATTCGCCACGCACTGAATCCTATCGACGCCCATATCGGCTATCAAAACCTGATGGAGTTTCTTGAGTGCGGATCGTCGCATTTGATTACGGGACGAATCACCGTCGGGGCGCGAGAGCGCGTAAGAAAATACATTGCCCAAGAACTCATCTACGTCGACAGAACTTGGTCAGAGGATGAGAAGCGAAAGCTGCTCTACGCAGGCGAGCGCTCGTATCCGGCGATACAGCAGTTCTGGCATAGGAACCGCGAGCTCATACAGCAGATGGAGGACGAGTTGGTCGGCAACGGGCAAGGCCGCGTCCAATGGCGGGCGCCGATCAGCGCAGCGGCTGCGCCTCGACAATCGCATGAGCAATCGCTTTTGCACCGCTGGCCGGAGCCTGAAGTAGAAGGATAGGTGCCACAGTGTCCGGCCCTTGAACCGCGCGGCTATTCGGCCATTCAAGCAATCGTTGATACCAATGACGACCGAGAGGCGCGCAATGCCGCGCACGAAAGTTTGAAGGCGGCGCTGCGTTGCGATTTGGGTGTGACGCGCCGATAGCCGCGCCTATTTGACGCAGCTATTGAGATCGCTGCGCGCCGTCATTTCGCCTCATCGCTCGCATGGTCGTAGCTCTGATTATAAGCTTCAACCTGCTCTGGCGTATCGTTTTCAAGTTTGTCATCGGGATCATGCGTCCCGGCATTCCCGTCGTCTTCGCCAGCGCGTGATGCGCGATCAATGTCCGCAAGGTCGGAAGCGGATGGGGTCTCTTTATCGCCACCGTTCATGAGACTTACTCCTCGTGGCACCAACGCCACCGATAGAGAACGCGAGAACCAGCCTAAAGATGCAGGCTTTGCGGAGTTTGATCTCCCCCCATCCACCGCAGCACCAACCCACGGTTTCTTGATGGATGAGCGTTTAGGGCAGGCCCGCCGAGGGTAAACCCAGCTCGCTTCCGCGCTACGCTTGTGCAGCTCCGCTCCCTTCGGGCGCTGGCGCGGGGTGTGACCCTCGGCTCGTTGGCCTGCCCCCTTTTGCTCCCCATGAAGCCGCAGGATGGTCCGGCGGCGGACACCAAGGAGCAAAACATGACCACGCAAACCAAAACTTCCAGCACCAAGCCGACTCACCGCCTCTACATTGTCACCGGCGAGGGCAAATCCGCCTTCTGGCAGCCGATCGGGGCCGCCTGGCGCAACCGCGACGGCAAAGGTTTCTCGATCAACTGCGATGCGCTGCCGATCAAAGGTCAGATCGTTATGCGCGAGATCACCGAAAAACCTGCCAATGCCGAGGCCCGATAGTCTCGGCACCCCTCGGTGCGGCGCCTGCCGCACCGAGGGCGCGATTTATTTCGGAGTTGTGAGGCCTGTCTTACGCCGAGCCTTGGCAGGCGGGGCAAGATCGACGGTAGCCGCCGACACTGCCTTCTTCCGGCCGAGCCCGATCTTGAGCGCGAGTTGCTTGCGCCGCTCCGCGTAGGCTGGCGCCGTCATCGGGTAATCCGCCGGCAGGTTATAGCGCGCGCGATATTCGGCAGGCGTGAGGCCTTGCGTCGTCAGATGGCGCTTGAGCAGCGAGTAAGGCTTACCGTCGATCATCGAGATGATCTTGTCCGGACTGGAGAGGCTTTTGCGGATCGTCACCGCCGGGGTGAACTCGGGTTCCGGCGCCAGAACCGGCACGCCCAGCGCCTCCAGGGCAGAATAGACCGAACCGATGACGCCGCCGATCTCTCCCGTGCCGACCCGGTTATTCGCCACAAAATTGGCAGTAATCATAGCCGTGAGCGCAGTAAGGGAGGAGGTGTCTGTCATAGTTACATCCAAAATGGTGGTTTCTTCAAAGCGAGGGCATGCCAGACCGCGACGGCTGGGGCAATTGCCTCACCCGCGCGCGAAAATTGCGGCCCCTACGGGGGCCGCCGGATCGCGTTAATCAGTTGTGCAATGGCGGCGATCAACGCTGCAAAAGCGTCGATCAGCAGCGTCAGTTCGTGCAGTTGGTTCATGAGTTCCTCCTGTTCCCCGCGCTGAATTGCACGATGGAGGAGGCACCTCGACGGACGGCATTAGCCGGATGGGCACAGGCCGTTTGCGCCGCTCAGGCGGGATAGGGCTGCACGCGAGGAAGCCCATCGCCTTGCCCACCGGCACCGTCTGTCATGACCGAACATCCAGCGCCCAATCAGCGCCGGGGAAATGGAACCCGTGAAACGACCTGATCGGCTTAGCTGCGCCGACCGTCCTTTTCCTTGGCGACGCCCTTGAACGGCTGACCGCCGCTCTTCTGATCCATGAACCGGCCCGATCCGGCATCGCGCTTCACAAAATTACCGTTGGGGGCCTTAAACTGTGTCCGATCATCGACCGATCCAACTCGAAACCCATTGCCTGTATTCTTCGCCACGGCTGACTCCTTTGTGCCGTGGCCGAGATGGGAAGTATCGCCTGCGTAACAAGAGGCGCAGAAACCCTTCGCATCTAGAAATTAGGGTTTTGTTAACCATTTTTTAGGGATTGCTGTGCTATCCTGCGCCTAGGTTCACCCACGCACGCACGAGATATCCATAACGGCCAAAATGACAGTTGAGAGTGGTCAAGCGGCCCCGCCGCTTGACCCGCAGGCTAGCCTGCGCACCGAATTGGTTGGCCAAATCGCCAGCGCTGAATTGGCGCTGGAGGCCGCGATTGCCGAGCTAGGGCGCGACGGCAGCAACAGCAGCCTGGTCGCCGCCAGCCGCACCCAACTCACCTCACTGATAGGCCTACGCCGGCAGATCGGCACCGCCTCTAGCACTGCACTCGCCGACATTCGGGCCGAAGTCGCCGCCGCCGTCGGTGCGGCCAGCGCCCTGGCGCAGCAGGCAACCGCGAGTGCCTCAGGCGCTGGCGCGCCGGACGCTGCCACGCGCGCCCGTGCTGCCCGCAAAACCATCGAGACGGTCGGTCACGATCTATTCGATCGCCACGTACTCGACGATCACCTGCAATTCGCCTCCGCCGAGGACGAAGCCGCCTACCGCAAGCGCGAGGAAGAGCGCCGGAAGGCCTACGAAGCCGAATTGGAGAAGCACACCGCGAAAGGCGATCACAGCGCCCTCGCAATCGAGCAGGCCCAATTGGACGACGCCAAAGCCCACGGCGCTGGCGACAGCGCAGAATTTGCCCAATTGCAGGCGCAGGTGCGGCAGGCGAAATCGGGCCTACAAGAGCCTGCACCAGCGGCGGGGACTTCGACGGCAACCCCCAATGGCGCTACGTCACCGGCACCGGCTGCATCGGGTGGCAGTCTCGACGATGTGCTGGCAGCTCTTAACGCAGCAGGTGTGACCTCGACCACCGACGTGGCCAGTAACACTGGCCCCGGATCGGCCGTCGCCCGACAACCGGCGCGCAGTCAAAACGCGACGACTGGTAAGGTGTGATCACTCGAGCAGCTTGAGGCGGCGGCAGAAGGCGCGGTTTTCGCTCATCGAATCAGGCTTCTCGCGTGCCTCTACGCCGAGAACAGTGGTCATGTTGAAGAGATCATCGGTAAGGCGCTTATCGCTGTAGCTCTGCGCCTTGGCCATCTTGCGTGCAGCATCGAGCGCTCGCGCGTGGCCCGCTTCGTCTTTGTCGTTCGCGGCCACGACGACGCAAACCAGCGTCAGCGTATATGCGCGCTCCTTGGGGTCCATTGCGGCTGACTGTGCGGCCGCCGACCCGGACTGCACGCCCATTGAAAGGGTGGCCGCAATCCCAACTGAGAACAGCGTCTGACGAAGGCCCCCGAGCATCGAATTTCCTCCCTACGATCAGGAGGAAAAATGCCACTCTGCAACATTATGGGCAATTTTGTTGCATTGAGATTCGTTTAAATACAGTGACTTGTTGACCGGAGTGGTGTGTGGGCTTGGGCCATCTCAACGTCGATAGCGTACCACCGCGATGAAGGCCGCTAGCGCCGGTGATTGCTGCCGCCGACTTGGATAGTAGAGATGATAACCGGAGAACGGCGGGCACCAATCTGCCAACACTTGCACGAGTTTCCCAGCATCAAGCTCTACCTGTAAGTAGTCCTTCGGCAGGTAGCACAGACCAAGGCCAGCCGCGGCGGCCTGACGGACCAGCGCGATGTCGTTGACGACGAACTGCCCGTCAACTCGCACGTTCACGGCACGACCATCCCTCTCAAGGTCCCAGACGGATACTCCGCCCTTCGCCTGATGGCGAAGATTGATGCAGTTATGGCCGGCAAGTTCGTCGGGCGTGCGCGGCGCTCCGTGCTCCGCAAAATACGCTGGCGACCCGGCGACCGCCATCTGCATGTCCGGACCAATGCGCACGGCTACCATATCTTGCGCCAAGGTCTCACCGAGGCGAACGCCAGCATCGAACCGCTCGGCAACGATGTCCACGAAACCGTTGTCGACCGTCAGCTCTATCGTCAGGTCCGGGTAGACAGGCAGAAGTTTGGCCAATGCGGGTAGCAAGATGGACTCTGCGGGCTGATCGCCCGTGGTGATGCGCAGGGTCCCTGCGGGCTTGTCGCGCAGCTCGGTGAGCCCTTCGATTTCTACTGACACTTGGTCGAAGTGTGGGCCGACCCGCTCTAATAGGCGTTCCCCTGGCTCCGTGGTTGATACGCTGCGGCTGGTGCGGGTGAGAAGACGCACGCCAAGCCGCTCCTCCAACTTTCGGATCGTGTGGCTCAGGGCAGACGGCGAGACGCCGAGCTTTGCGGCTGCTCGCGTGAAGCTGCGTTCCCTCGCGACTGCAAGGAACGCGACCAAGTCGGCCATGTTTTCGCGGTTCATCATTGAATTTTGATCACAGGTGCATGCGAATCATAGCGTCTAATCAGCACGATGCCCAAGCACTAAATCTCGAACATGGAAAACGCCCAAAGTCCCATCGAAAGAGCTGAACTCGCCGTCGCCACCGCCCGCGTGGGCGGATGGCCAGCGGTTTTTGCGCTTACGCTCTGTGTTTCGACGCTGATCGCGTCGGAATTCATGCCGGTCAGCTTGCTCACTCCGATCGCCTCCAACCTGCAGGTTAGCGAAGGCCAGGCAGGACAGGCGATCGCCGTGTCTGGCGTCTTCGCCGTGCTAACGAGCTTGTTCATCGCCTCCGCGACGCGGGGGCTCGATCGCCGCACGCTCCTACTGTTGCTCACCGGTCTGATGATTGCGTCCGGAGCTATCGTAGCTTTCGCGCCAACCTATCCAATTTTCATGATCGGCCGCGCGTTGCTCGGCGTGGTGATCGGTGGATTTTGGTCAATGTCGACCGCGACTGTGATGCGGCTGGTTCCTGAAGACGCCGTGCCGCGCGCGCTGGCACTCCTCAATGGCGGCAATGCCTTGGCAACAACGATTGCTGCGCCGCTTGGCAGTTTCCTCGGCCAATATATCGGCTGGCGGGGCGCGTTCTTCTGCGTCGTCCCACTTGCCGCTGTGACGCTCACCTGGGAGTATTTCAGCCTGCCCAGCATGCCTAGCCGCGAACGTGCGAGCGGCGTGGCTGCGTTCAAGGTTCTTCGCCACCCGCAGGTTCCACTCGGCATGCTCGCCGTCGCCCTGTTCTTCATGGGGCAGTTCGCACTTTTTACCTATCTTCGGCCGTTCCTTGAGACGGTCACTGCCGTGGATGTGACTACGCTTTCGCTGATGCTGCTCGGCCTTGGCCTCGGTGGCCTTGCCGGAACGTACGCGATCGGGCTCGCGCTGAAGCGGACGTTATACGGGCTGTTAATTGCGATGCCGCTCGCGATGGCCTTGATTGCCGGAGCGCTGATTGTGCTTGGCTCTTCCCCTGCCAGTGTCGCGGTACTGCTCGTCGGTTGGGGCCTGATTGGTACCGCCGCCCCCGTGGCCTGGTGGACTTGGGTTAGCCGAGCGCTTCCTGATCAAGCCGAGGCAGGCGGCGGCCTGATGGTAGCGGTGATCCAACTTGCGATCACACTCGGCGCCGCCTTCGGTGGAATGCTGTTCGACGGCTGGGGCTATCAGGCCACGTTCGTCGCGAGCGCCGCGCTGCTGGTTTCGTCCGCGCTGAGCGCGGGTCTGGCGTCGCGCAGATCGCGCCGTGCGGTGGAAGCCGCTGCGCACCTCACCGCCACCACCGCGACATTCTGAAATTGGAGAGACTCTTGCAACGCCCTTCCACCACCCGAAACGCGCTGAGCCGACGCAACCTCATTCGCCGCGGCATGCTCGCCGCCGCAATGATCGCAGTCGTCGGCACCAAGCCCGTTGCCGCGCAAATCAGCTCACTGAAAGGAACAACCATGAACCTGACCCAAGAGTGGGACAAAACCTTCCCGAAGAGCGACAAGGTCGACCATCAGAAGGTGACCTTCACTAACCGCTACGGCATCACGCTCGTCGCCGACCTCTACTTACCTAAGAGCCGCGGCGATCGCCCGCTGCCGGCGATCGCGATTGGCGGGCCGTTCGGTGCGGTGAAGGAACAATCCTCGGGTCTCTACGCACAGACGATGGCCGAGCGCGGCTTCGTCACGCTGGCCTTCGACCCCTCATACACAGGCGAAAGCGGCGGCACGCCACGCAACGTGGCCTCGCCCGACATCAACACCGAGGATTTCAGCGCTGCCGTCGATTATCTAGGCCTGCATAAGGCAGTGGACCGCGAGCGCATCGGCGTTCTCGGTATTTGCGGCTGGGGCGGCATGGCGCTGAATGCCGTCGCCGCTGACAAGCGGGTGAAAGCAGTCGCGGTTAGTACGATGTACGACATGACCCGGCTCATGTCGAAGGGCTACAACGACAGCGTAACGCCCGAGCAGCGAACGCAGACCCTCGAGCAACTCAGCCGACAGCGCTGGGATGACGCGGCCAAGGGCACGCCTGCCTACGGTCCGCCCATGAACGAGCTCAAGGGCGGCGAGGCGCAGTTCCTCATCGACTATCACGACTATTACAAGACGCCCCGCGGCTTCCACGCGAGGTCCGTGAACTCGAATGGTTCGTGGACGATCACCAACCCGCTGTCGTTCATGAACATGCCGATCCTCACCTACATCAAGGAAATTTCGCCCCGGCCGATCCTGTTCGTCCACGGCGAGAACGCCCACTCCCGCTATTTCAGCGAGACGGCGTTTGCGGCAGCTGCCGAGCCGAAGGAACTCGTCATCGTTTCCGGTGCCAACCACACGGACCTGTACGACCGCGTGGACGTAATACCCTTCGACAAGTTCACCACCTTCTTCCGCCAGCATCTGGCGGGAGGCTAGCGATGAAACTTCTCGCCACATTACCACTCGCACTCGCGGCGCTAGTGACCGCGACTGCGGTCTCAGCCCAGGAAGGAAGAACAATGGAGATCAACCGCAAGACAGATATGAAGACCGTGGACGGCCCAGCCGAGTACTTTACCGGCAAAGTCACCATCACCGGCCAGTTCCAGCGCCCCGATCCGTCACGCGTTAGCGGCGCGATCGTCCACTTCGAGCCCGGTGCGCGAACCGCATGGCATACGCATCCGGCCGGCCAGACGCTGATCGTCACTGAGGGCATCGGCTGGACGCAGATCGAAGGGGGGCCGAAGGTCGAGTTCCACGCGGGCGACATCCTGTGGTGTCCGGCCGAGCACAAGCATTGGCACGGCGCGACCCAGCATCAGGCAATGACCCATGTCGCCATTCAGGAGTCGGTGAACGGCTCGCCGGTGACCTGGATGGAAAAGGTCACCGAGGAGCAATATCTCGCTCCGCTTGGAAAGGACTGATCCCATGCCGCACGTGATCGTGAAGCTTTGGCCTGGGAAGACGCAGGCGCAGAAGCAGGCGCTTTCGGACGCCATAGTGCGCGATGTCGCAAATACCCTCGGCTACGGCGACGAGTCCGTCTCGGTCGGTTTCGAGGAAGTGTCGTCGTCCGATTGGTCCACCAAGGTCTACGGCCCCGACATTCAGGACCGGTGGGCCACGCTCACCAAGCAACCCGGCTATGGCCCAGGGCCGAAGAGATAAAAACGGAAAGGTTCGCATCATGATTTTAGACGAGGTTTTCACCCTAACAAATGGGGTGCACATCCCGAAGCTCGGCTTCGGTACCTGGATGATTCAGGACAACGACGCTGCCCGCGCGGTGCGCGATGCGATCGACATCGGCTATCGCCACATCGACACTGCGCAGGCCTATGCCAACGAACGCGGCGTCGGCGAAGGCGTGCGCAGCAGCGTCGTTCCGCGTGACCAGGTCTTCGTCACGAGCAAGCTTGCTGCAGAGAGCAAGAGCTATGCCGACGCCAGCCAGCTCGTCGACGGATCGCTGCAGGCGCTGGGGCTCGATCACATCGACCTCATGCTCATCCACAGCCCGCAGCCCTGGGCGGAGTTCCGGGAGGCCGACCGCTATTTCGAGGGCAATGCCGAGGCATGGCGCGCGCTCGAGGACGCGCACCATGCCGGCAAGCTTCGCGCCATCGGTGTGTCCAACTTCGAGAGGGCCGACATCGAAAACCTGCTCCGGACCTGCGGCGTTGCACCGATGGTGAACCAAGTGCTGGCGCATGTAGGGAATACGCCGTTCGATCTGATTGATTACTGTCGATCGAAGGACATTCTCGTCGAGGCTTATTCGCCGGTTGCCCATGGCGCGGTGCTCGGGGAAGCGGGCTTGCGGGAGATGGCCGATCAATATGCCGTGAGCGTTCCGCAGCTCTGCATTCGTTATTGTCTTCAGCTGGGTCTGCTGCCGCTGCCTAAGACTGTCAACGCAGCTCACATGCGCGACAACGCCGCTGTCGACTTCGTTATCTCCGACGCGGATATGGACGTGTTGCGGAGCGCACAAGACGGCGCTGACTATGGCGCGGCGAGGATGTTTCCCGTGTTCGGCAAAAAGCGTCAGATCGAACCAGCGGCCGGAGAAAACTGAGGCATAAACCCGACTAATGATTCTCCGGTCAGGTCGGGTTTTGTGACTAGCGCCGCGCTTGTGCTCGCCCCGTATCGAGAATTTATTCGTGCAACCCTATTGCCCATAATGTTGCATAGGAGTTCCGCATGCCCTTCGCGCCGCTCGCGCATTGGCAGATCTACGACGATATCGGCCGCCGAAAGTATTTAAGCGAAGCCGAACGGCTCCGCTTTATCGACGCGGCGGAACGCCTGCCGCGTGACCGGAAGGCGCTTTGCCTGGTCCTGGCCTATACCGGCTGTCGCGTGTCGGAAGCACTGAGCCTCACCCACCACCAGATCGACGCCGAGCGGCACAGGCTCCTCTTCCGCACGCTCAAGCGTCGTCGGCTGGTCTATCGAGAGGTCCCGATCCCCGAGCCACTGTGCGCGTTGTTGCTGGCGCTTCAGTGCCATCCCGATGGGCGCCTATGGCGAATGCACCGCGTGACAGCGTGGCGCTTAGTGCGTGAGGTGATGACTCCTATTCAAATTTCGGGACCGATGTCATGCCCCCGCGGCCTCCGCCACGGGTTCGGCATGCACGCTGCGCAATGCGAAATATTGCCCAATGTGATCCAGCGTTGGATGGGCCATGCCTCGCCTCACACGACCGCGATCTATCTTGATGCGGTCGGCGTTGAGGAGCGGCAGTTAGCAGAGCGCATGTGGTGATTAACAGCCAGTTTCAGGAAGTTAGAAATTGTCATGAAAATGTAACACAAAAACGAATTGCAATAGTTTATCCTTACAATTGCGAAAACAAATCTTATGAGGAGAAAACTATGCCATTATCGGCCGATGAGAAAAATGCGTACGCGAAGCCGGGGCATTTCTGAACGAGGCTTCGCAAGAGCTAAAATTCACTGACGGGGGCTATTTTCCTCCACCTGTACTTGAGAGATATGGGAGTATGCTTGGACAGATCGCGGCGCAACGGTTTAACGATTGCATGAAAATTGCTCACGATACGCCGCATCCTAAGCCAACGCCGGGTAGAAAGTAGCTCGAGCTATTCGGATTGATTCGTTTGCAACGCACATATAGCTTGCCCAACTTCGTGGGGAGGGGTGAGCGATGGGCGTGGAGGCAGCACAGAGTGTGCCCCATTGGGCCTACCTTTTGGGACCTCTCGTTACGCTTTTAGCCGCTTCCATAGCGGCATCCTTCGCCTGGGTTTCGTTGCGCACCAATTCAGCTGTGAACGTACGAAACAAGCGCATGGACGTCATCATGCACTGTAACTTGAGGTACGATGCGCTGTACGAGGTCCGTAGAATTATAGAAACGAATTATAAAGAACGCCCCACCAGAGGGACGACCGAGAGAGAAAAATTCGATCATGATGTGAAAGTGTACGTTCGTAGGTATTGGGGACTAAAAAGCGATCAATTGGACTATTGGCTGGCTGGGTATGTGGACCCTGAAACAATTTCGAGCTGGCTAATGTCGACTGTAGATTTACTTTCAAAATCTGAGAGCGTTATAGATTTAAGGGATTATCTCGATGAATTAGAGACCCACAAAACGGTCAACGAAAGATTGGTTGAAGTGGTATTTTTTCTAACGCGTATTTCCCAGATAAAGAATGGAAAAAATGCGGCAGATCAGAGGAATGAATGCTATGCATTGATTTTTCACTATCTGCGAATTTTGGAAAGGGAAGAGAGTTCGCTTATTTATAGACTTAGTGAAAATAGATTTAGTAGGTTCAAGCTTCCAGAATTCTCGCGAATGGCCAACGATAAAATTGCTGATCACTATGATTATTATAGTGTACAGCATCAGTTCGTTGATATTTGGAATCACAATAATAAGAAAAAAAGATCATTGGTCACCAAAATAATCTCAGTTATCACTGGAGAAAATTTAGACACAAAGGACAGAATTAACAAATTTATATCTGATCGTCACCCCTATATAAAATATATAACTCCATCTAATAACCCCTAACGCTCCGCAGGCGCGTGTCTATTGATGCGATCCCGTCGTTCCGTAAATCAATGATCGCTTCCAGCGATGAGCGGCTGAAGCCGTCCATCATCCTCTTGTGAAACTCCCCCGCGATCTCGAACTGCCCGGCGGCGATGAGCAGGTTGATGCTCTCAAAGGTGCGCTCCTTGAGCGATTCGTTGCGGGCGAAGTCGGTTATCATGGCGGCTTCGATCTCGCGTGAGGCGGCATCGATCCTGGCTCGTTCCAGTTCGTAGTGGTTGCCGATCACTGCGAGGTCGCGCTTTTCGCTGGCGGCGAGCTTGCCGAGTTCGAGCGCGCTGCCGATTAGCCCGACATAGGCGGTGAAGTGATCGAGGCCGGGCGGTAGGGTGAACTGGCCGGTGGCTTCGCTACCGCGCTGGCGCGCCGCTGCGAGCAGTGCCGGGAGGTTGCTGCCGGGTTCCTGGTCCATCAATTTCCTGCCCTGCGTTCAACGAGCATCTTGCCTTCCGCGGCGGCGAAGCGAAGCCGCAGATCCTTTTCGCGAACCGCATTGTCGGCGGCGAGCGCGGGCGGGATGTTGTCGGCAACGGGTGCGCCGAGGCTGGCACTCAATGCCGCCAATTGATCCAGCACACTCAGTGCCCAATCATATTGCGGCAGCAGCCGGGTTCCGATGAGGGCGCGGAGCCGGCCCGCATCGCCGCGCATCTCCGCCGCCATCGCCGCGACCTCGCCTTCGGCCTCCTTCAATTGCCGCAGCCGCTTGCTGTGATGGATGAGCGCGAAGACGCCTGCGGCAACCGTTACCGCCAGCGCCGCCTGCCACGACGCGCCGCCAGTGGCGGCTTTGCCCCAAGCCTGGCCGAGGCCGCGCCCATATTGCGGTTTCAGCTTGCGCGGCGTCTCGATCGCGATAATTTTCGCGTCGCCGGCGAGGCGCGCGCTGATCTCGGCTTTCAGCTTGCCGGGGTCGATGCCGCGCTGGCGCATGATCGGCTCGGCTTCTTTCATGCCCTGCGCCAGCCGCGTGCGCGCGGCGTCGATCAGCGCGGCGCAGGCATTGTAGGTCTCGCCCGCCATGCGCCAGCTTTGGCGGTTGAGCGCGTCGCCCCGCTTCAGCAGCGCCTCCAGCGCCGTGATATCGCGGCGCGACCATGCGCGCTCGACCGCGTCGTTCGCCGCATCGAAGAACGCCAATTGGCTCAGCGTCTCGATTGCGCTAACCAGTTCCGCGCGACGCCGCACCAACGTGGCGACCGGCACCGGCACAGCGGTGACTGGCAACAGCCCTTTGCCGGGTTTGGCGGACGCGGGCAGCAGCGCCATGAGCAGCCTGTCGCCGCGCAAATGGAGCAGCAGCACATAGGCCGCGATCAGCCCCGCCAGTTCGCCCAGGATCGGCGCGACGAAATGCGGGATTGCAATCGCGATGCCCATCATGAGCATCAACGCGATGTGCAGGACGACCGCGCCCTCGGTGTTCGGCCCCGGCGCGAGTCGTGCCGCGCGATGTGCCTGCACGACGCAGCATAGCAGCGCTATCGCGCAGCTCGCGCCGGAGAAGGTGAACCACACCACCACGCAATAGAATGCGGCGAGCCCTGCAAAGCGCGCGGCCTCGAACGCGCCGTAGCCCAGTTCATGCTCAGCGAGCATCGCGGTGCTGGTCGCGTTCATCGGTCGATGCCCGGCGCTTCGCATTCAGGGCCGCGATCTGCTGCAGTCGCCTCGCCCGGCACACGCGGTGCCCAAAGCTCCTCGAACGAACGCGTCGCGCCGTACAGGCTTTGCTCGGGCGTCTCCGCGATAGTGCGTCCCATCGCGCCGGGCGCCTCGCTGCGCCCGAACCAGCCCTCGTCGATCAGCTTGCTTCGCGCATCGGCGATCGCGTCGCCGACGCCGCTGAGCAATGTATCCCAAAATCCGTTCGCCACTCGAATCCTCCTTCACAGAAGATGGAGGAACGTAACCGTCTCATTACTGCACGATCAACGCATTATTGACGGCTTGCGAGTCCCGCAAAAGAACAGGACGATAGATACATAGTTGAACGACGCGAGTGATTCAGCAGTGACTCGATTTATATCCGATCTGGATGCAAATTTACTGCGTCTGTCGAATGAGGACTACTTCTCGTTGGCCGACGCATGCCAAGGCGTTCATGTCTTCGGCGGCGTTGGCAGCGGTAAGACCAGCGGCTCCGGCGCGGCATTGGCTGGCGCTTATCTGCGCGCCGGGTTCGGCGGGCTGATCCTCGCCGCCAAGCCCGACGAGGTCGAGCTATGGTTGCGCTACGCGCAACAACATGGCCGAAGCAATTCGGTCATGCTGTTCGGCGAACGCGGCGGCGGGTTCAACTTCATCAGCTACGAGCTTGCCCGCCAGGGTGCGCAAGGTCTGGGCAGCGTCATTGAGTGCCTGATGCGGATCTTGGAGGCCGCGCGCCTCGCCAAGGCCGATTCCAGCGGCGCGGGTAACAATTTCTGGGAAGACACGACCCGCCAGTTGCTGCGCAACACCATCCCGATCCTCTATGCCGCGACCGGCGACGTGCGCGTGCCCGACATCATCCGCTTCGTGAGCTCCGCGCCGACCGGTCAGGGTCAGTTGCATGATGCTGCTTGGCAGCAGCAATCCTTCATGTTCCACGCACTCGCCGCGGCGCGACGCAACCCCGTGCGCCCGCTGCCGCCGGGCGATTTTGAGCTCTGCGCCAACTACTGGCGCGATGAGTACGCCCAGCTCGACGGCAAGACGCGCGGCAACATCGCGATCAGCTTGTCGACCGCGCTCGACCGCTTCCAGCGCGGGCGGTTGCAGACTGCGTTCTGCGGTGCGACGACGCTCGTGCCGGAACTGACCTTCCACGGCGCGCTTATCATCATGGATATGTCTGCGCTGACGTGGAACGAAGACGGCGTGATCGGCCAGCAATTGATGAAATTCATGTGGCAGCGCGCGGTGCTGGCGCGCAATGCGCTGCCGCCTGATCAGCGCGAGCGCCCTGTATTTTTATGGGCGGATGAGAGTCAGTATTTTTGCAACTCGTTCGACGCCGACTATCAAGCAGCCTGCCGTTCGAGCCGTGCCTGCACGGTCTATTTAACGCAATCGCTGCCGACCTACTACGCCCGCATGGGCGGCATGGACGCCAAGCACAAAGCCGACATGCTGCTCGCGGGGTTTCAAACAAAAATCTTCCACAGCAACGCCGATCCGGAGACGAATCGGTGGGCAGCTGACACGATCGGCCGCTCGCTGCAACGCCGCTTCAATGCGAGCGACGGCGGCTCGTCCGGCCGCTCGATGGGCATGAATGACGGCGAGAATGTTGGCTGGGGCAGCAACACCGGCAGCAGCGTTTCCTACAGCAATGGCCAGCGGAATTATTCGTTCAACTCCGGCAGCAGCCGCAATGCCGGGGAAAGCTGGGGCCGCAATACCGGCCTCAACCACGGCACCAGCTACAGCAACGGCTATAGCGAGACGATGGATTACGAGATCGAGCCCGCGACGTTCGCGCGTTCGCTACTCACGGGCGGACGCGTCAATAAGGGCTGTGTCACCGGGTTATGGTTTCAAGCAGGTAAGCAGTTCCGCGCGTCGGGCAGCAACTACCTGCATGTGAGTTTCGCACAATGAGGCGTCCGCCCATTGGCGCGATGGTGCTCGGCCATCCCTGGACGGCGCTGCCTGTATGGGCATGCATTTTCGTCACCGGCTATCGCACCTGGAACGGTCTGCAGGATGCGACCGGCCTCATCGTCTTCATCGTCATCGGCGCGCTCTGCGGCAAAGCCTCGCAGACCCGCGACGCCTATCTCGGCTGGAAGCGCGAGTGGGAAGCGATGAACGGCACCACGCCGCAGCAACGCTATCAAGCGACGTTTCTGCGCACCGTCGCGGCAATCCTCATCTGGTCGTTTTGCGCGTTCATGGCTGCCGCCGTGATGTCGCGCCCCGACGATCGCCCAATGGCGATCCTGTTCTGGCTCGGCTCGCTGGTTTACGCGATTGTGCGCGTCGCCAAATGGCGGCGCACCCGACGCCCGCGCGCCCGCGCCGCAAAGCAGGTGCCGGTTACGGTCTGCCTGCGCAGACCTCAACAAGCACCGACAGTCGCGCAAGCCTATGTCGCACTGCCGGAATATTGCCGGGAGCTGTTGCTACCCCGCTAGAACAGAGATTTTATCATTCAATCGTTGGCGAGCGGTTGCACCGGACGCTAAGGTGAGCGTAAAGTACAAGCAGTGCACAACTGTAGAGACCGGATATATGACCGATATATTGTGGGTAGCGGGACGATATCAGCTAGGCAATAATCCTGGCCTGTTTCAGGATGCGACCTACATCGGTCAAACGCTGGCACTCCCCTTTAGAAAAACGTGGGTCGATCCAGCAGCAACATCCATTTCGGTTCTAATTTGTACAACGGATGTGGAAACTTGGGGGGCATGGCAAGGCCATCAGGTTTTTATCAACGATACAGAAATTGGACGATTGAAGGACCCTAACGACACCGTTGGGCCAGTGGAGCGGTTCGATCTGGCTATCACTCCTGCGCAATTGGATAAAGCGCTGGACGGACGAACCAATTTTTTACTGCGGATTGTTCTTGATGTTCAGCCGGGCAGTCCTGGTCTGTCAGACGATTTCATCATCACGCGTATCGGCAGCAGCGGTAATTTTGCTGCGACACTCGGCTGGACTTAATTTAGCACGCGAGAGCTTAGCGCTCGAGATTCGCCCGTCTCGGACGTTTTCGTTTGCATGATGCTCACCCACCCCGCGCACGAAAATTGGGAGCCGGCTCCGGCCGCACCACCGCGATGCTGGTAATAACCGGCTCACCGCGCGGCGGTGATGGCCAGACCTGCGGCGCATATTGCTGGATGAATGTCACCTGCCGCCGCGCCAGCTTCTTGCGCAATTCGCGCAAGCGCTGGCCTTCGATCACCACGATGCAGTCCGGCAGGAACAGCTTGATCTGCTCCTCGCCGACATAGCCGATCTGCATCAGGAACCGATATTGGAACTCGATCCCTTCGGCGATCTGCGTTCCGTCCACCCAGCGCTGCACATCGCAGCACTCGTTGGTCCCTGCGGGCATGAACCCGTAAGGGCGGTAAGGGCCGCTGCCGGCGACCTCGCCTTGCGGCTCGGACGGCAGCACCTCGGCCCGGCCGGTGCGTTGCACGAACGAGGGCCGCGCCGCTGGCCCTCCACCAAATACCTCGTTGAAATCGTCAGTGCTCAAGGGGAACCTCCGGGATGTCGGGTGGTGGGTCGCGGCGGAACTGCGCCGCGAAGCTCTCGGCCATGTCCGAGAGTCGCATCATAAACCCGGCCACCGCCGCCGGATCGCGCTGCTTGTACTGGCCGAGTTCGTCATAAAGCGCGGTGCGCTTTTTGACCGACACCCACTGCGTCACCCGCTCGCGGATATAGCCGTATGCCCGCTCGATATGCCGAGCGATGCCAAGGTTGGGTTGCGCGGGCCGCGCAATCCCTTGGGCCTCCAGCGTGCGGTGGTCGATCCGCGAGCCCGACCCGGCGCGCTCCAGCGCCCGGTTGGCATGCTCCGCCCAGGCCGCGCGCCAGACATTGACGTTGCGCCTGGCCTCGGCCGCCTCGAGCGCCTCCTTGTCGGCAGGCAGGCCCGTATTGTTGAACCGCTTGCGCGCTTCCGCCACCTCTCGAGCAACTTCCTCGGTTTCGTTCCAATCCCGCTCCTTGGTCCGCGAGAACCCCGTCTCGGTGGACGGGTCCAACCGGCGCAAGCTCAGCAGCACATGGGCGTGCGGTTGCAACTCGCCGTCCGCCGCGTGGGGCTCGTGGATGCCAATATCGGCAATCATGCCCTGGCCGGTAAAATGCTCCCGCACGAACGACCGGACCAACTCGACAGCCTCGGCCCGATCCAGCTCGCGCGGCAGGGTAATCTCGACCTCGCGGGCGAACTGCGCATCGACACGCTTCTCCGCCCGTTCGACCGTGTTCCATAAGGTCTGGCGGTCGAACACCCAGGCCGGGATAGTGCCCTCTTGGGGAGCAAGGATTTCGGCGTGGATAACGTCCGGCTTCTCATAGTCGAACCACTTGCCCTGTGCCATGTCATAGAGGCGCGCGCCCGAGCGATAGGAAGCCGCCGCAATCGCCGAGCGGCGGGTCGCGCCACCCGGAAGTGCGGCGCGACCGAGGGAGCGAGAATGTACTTTCAGGCGCAGGTGATAGATCGCCATGCCACGCCCCGAAGCACGCGAAACACATAAGAAGAACAGCAACAGTAGGTAGAGCTAAGCCGCATGGGTGCACTTATACATTGCAAGCAATGTGCACCGAAGAAGTGTTAGTAAGTAGGTTGTTCTGTTATGGGATTATGCTCGCTTAAGTTGCAAAGCGGCAACAGCACAAGGGGCGTGGCGAGGGGTTCCAATGCCACCCCTGTGACCCGCATTTGTCCGGCTCGCAGCATGACGCCGCTCGCCGGAGCGGGGACGGCCCCGCGCTCCGGTCAGGGGTAAAGCGTCACCCCCGACACCCGACGCTGATACAAGTCGACGCTACATACTACGGCCATTCCGGACTCAATGTCAGTCGCGCTATCCGACGATCCGAGTACGGCCCAGGCAACGGGGTGTCGCGCGCGCAGGGCAATCCGCGACCACTTTAGCGAGATATTTCGCCGTCAATATTTTGCGAGCCGACACGCTCTTTCGCCCACAGCAATGCATCGAGAGCCGCAGATTGCGCGGCGTCAATCGATGGGTGCAGCCGCTTGCCTTCCTGTCGCTGCCCGGTCCCGCGATGCAAAATCGCTACTTTCCAGGCATTCCCTTCATCGTCGGGATGGATGGTGAGATTATAGCCCTCTGAGTTGAGATAAAAATCTCCAACGCCGGAAGAACGCCATTTGCGCCGCCCCCAACTCAAACGCCGTCGTGCGATTGCTTTCAGTCGCCGCTCTCGCTGTTTCGGAACGACGTAGTCTTCTTCCATATGCTCCGCGCAGATGCAGCCAACCGCGAGAATTTCGGCGAAGTCGGGATGCTCCATATAATGGACGAAGCGAATATCGACGCTTTCGCACATTTGGCAGACCTCAAGCGGTGTCCCCAAGTCCTCGACCCCACCGCAAGTCCAGCCCTTGTGCGGAACGCCTGCGTCCGACCATTTTCCTCGCGATGTATGCCTTTGAGCTACGTCCATCGACAAAGCGCCTCTCCCGCAGCGAGGCAGTCTCCTAATCGGTGTAAAACACCTTCGCGCTGCTCGATCCCTTCATGAGCTCGATCGAATGCTCACAGTCGGAGCGCTTAACGTAACTTTCGCTGCTGCGCGAAATCGCTTTGCCATTGCTAGCGTAGTAAATCCAATACCAGTACCCGCTATTGTCCTTGCGTTCCCAATAGCAGGGGTAAGTGACGTCGGCCATAAATCCTCCCAAAAATGGAGGGCACGTCGCATACGGCGTGCCCCTAGCTGCTAGTCCTCACGAACGGTGGTGTTCGGGCTGCGCTTGCCGTGTGCGGTGGTGACGTAGCGGCCACTGATCGCGCTGCGATAGTGCGGCCCCGAACTGCTGCTCGGCCCCGGACTTTCATGTACCGTCGTACGCGGCTGAGATTTACCCTGGCCGGGCGTCACATACTGACCGCTCACCGCGCTGCGGTAGGGGCCGTTCCCACTTTTACCCTTCGTCATCGTACTAACTCCTTTTGGGCAAAGTTCGCCCTTGCCATACAGAAGATATGGTTATCACGAGTTCGGTTGTCAAGTAGGTTGAATCAGGTTATCACCGAACGTGACAGAACCAAAGGAGATTCAATGGCATCGGCGCTCGGTCAAAAGGTTCGGGAGCTTCGAATGGCGCGGGGTCTGACGCTTGAACAGCTAGCGCAGGCAACGGACAGCTCGAAAAGTTATATGTGGGAAATCGAGAATAAGGACGTCGCCCGGCCATCGGGTGAAAAGCTCAATCGCATTGCGGCGGCGCTCGGCGTGACGCCCGAGTACCTGGCAGACGCAAAGCAGACAGAGGCGACGCAGGATGTCGAGGATGTTGCGTTCTACCGGAAATACCAGGTCGCAGATCCCGGCGTGAAGGAGAAGCTTAAGCGTATTTTGGACGTGTTGGACGATTGATGCGCGACCCCACGACACCGTGCGCTTGGGGCATTTTCCTGAGCCGGATGTGGGGTCCGCGATTCCCAGTAAAGGTGGAGCAGATCGCGCTCGAATATTCGAAGCGCTACGCCGACCCCATTCACAAAGTGGCGGGAGCGGACATCGACACGTTCGAGGGCGCCCTCATGCCGCTGACGAATAAAGGCGGGTGGGCCATTCTCTATAACCCGACCATTGCGTCGCCAGGACGCATCAATTTCACTTTCGCCCATGAACTGGGGCACTATCTGGTTCACCGGCTGCAAAACCCCGCCGGCTTCGAATGCGGCCAGACGGACGTGCTCGGCGAGGCAAGAGCTGCGCATCGCCGGCTGATCGAACAGCAGGCGGAACAGTTCGCCTCGTACCTCCTGATGCCGCTGGATGACTTCCGCGCCCAAATCGGCCGCAATCCAATGAGCCTGGAGATGCTTCGTCATTGGGCTGATCGGTACGATGTGTCGCTCACTGCGGCCGCATTGAAGTGGCTAGAGAGTACATCGGTCTGTGCTACCGTGGTCGTCGCGACGAATGGCTACGTCTTATGGTGCCGACGCAGCGCTTCGGCGAAAAGAACGGGAATCTTCTTCCCTCAGGGAATGGAGCTCCCGATCGGCTCAGTCGCCGCCGAAGGCCATCTCAATACCGATCCTGCCGGAGTCACGTTAGCGCCCGGAGTGTGGTCGCCCGATAGATCCGTTCGAGAGATGGCGATTTTTGCCGACCGGTATGAAATGACGATTTCGCTGCTGGTGTTCGAGGACACGGGCGCCATGCCATCGGGGTGGGAGGACGAGGAGGTTGAAGATACCTTCGACCGATTTACCCGTATTTAGCCCCCCGCCCTAGCTGTCTTCGATTGCCCAATAGTGCCCCTTTGCAGCGGCAGGTTCGAGATTTCTTAAGCCGTAGACAAATTCTCTGTCACCGACCTCTTTAATGGCAAGAGGATACCGTCCATCGGTCTTTATAAAATCTGCAGGGTTATCCGTAAGAAATTCCAACCCGCCGCCTGACGCTGGCCCGCTGAGCTGGAAATTTAATAGAAACCGCCAAATCGCAAACGCATCAACAAATTGCAGCCGAAACCTTCCGAGAGCAGCGACAATCAATTCCTGCGGCAGCAATGTTCCCGCTGCGATCATCTGCGGAGAGAGGTTCAGCGCAGCAGCAATTGTGTCCGGTTCCTTGAGTCTGAAGACGCAAGCCACAATATCTGACACATTCATTAGCGGGGCATCGCGGCTTTTGAGGCCATAATTTGCGACATTAAGGAACCCTCGCGCGCTCGCGTATGTCACAGGTTCAAACCGCAGCACCTTGCTGATAGCAGCTCGCCCCGCCCGAACCGGTCCTATTTCTGCGGTATTAGAGAGCGATCCGAGATAGGCACGATTCAGATGCGCCTGCGAGCAATGCTCAAGCGCTGAGGGAATAAAGAAAAGAGCCTTCCCCTCCAGCGTGAGCCGCTCATCGAGCGCCGGCACAAACACGTCAGCCCATTCGCGCACTACGTCCACCAACCCGTTGCCAGCCCTCGCGTGAGGCTCGCCGTAAATTTCAGCACATGCCACAAATCTCATGTAACATCAAGTAGCATCTAGTAGCATCATATAGCTTTAACCGCACGCGAGCCGAAGCGATTGAACGGCGCATGATGTGATCGGTCGCCAGTCGATAAAAGTACCAGCGACAACTAGTTAGTGACGGACGCGAGAGTACAGGCGTCGCTGGCGCGTTTAGCGGGCACAATGGAGACGTCTTATGTCCAGCTTTCTAAACGGACTCATAGTTCTCGGCACGGTTATCGGAGCGATCGTTGCCCTGGCCGGCGCAGCTATAACGCAGATGGCATATCTGAGTTCGCGCTCGCAATAACATTTAAATTTAGATCCGCCTACTCGAGGCTCTCTCTGCTAACGCGGGGCAGCTTTCGAAGCGGGTGGAGTTTGGGCTTTGGCCGCTGCAGCACGCTTTTCGGCCTTGGCTATCGCGTCTTTCGCGACCGCGTTTCGGTACCGCGCCGCTCCGTCGTAGAAACCTTTAAAGGCGATCGCCGCTAAAACCGGTAGCGTAACGAGCATTGCGAGTCTGCTCATATTCGCAATCGCCAGAGTCCATTGCTTGCGCATGCGCGGTCGCCACGCCCAGCCCCGTAAGGGCTCTTCCGCCTCGATTGGAATCTCGCCCTTTTTCATGCGCCCGATTCCCAACCACAAGAAGAAAAGAAATATCCCAGACCACATCGTCGCAGGAGCGCCATGTTCATGCGCCGGCCACAGGTAGCCCCACCAAACATACGTCAAAATCATGCCTAAATAGTATGGCGCTAGAAATGCCATTAACACGAAATCGGCGACTTCCTGAAATCCTTCAATAGACTTTGTAAAACTTCTAATTTGTTCCGTTTGATAGCGCTGGTAGAGTGTCCTCACATCCTTATTCAAACGCTCGTGACGCGTGCAAAGCATTTCTATATAGCTGAACGCACTCCGATGCTTTGAATCGACGAATCTTGGGTAAGGCTGATATCCACCAACCGATTCTACGCCCAAATCTTCCACGATCTTGTTGAACGTTCTAATATAATTTCTCGATTGATCGATTCTGTAGGCAACGCCACCCGGAACTGTTCTATCAGCTTCCCTTATTCGGCGACGGATATTTTCCAAATCCTTGCTTAGTGATTTGACAGTCTTGCGCGGAGTAGTCACATGCTGTTGAGCTTCCCGATCGAACGCAAGCTGCACTATAATCTCCGCCTCACGCAAGAGCGAAAAGGCCTCGTGAAGCTTATCGATATCTTGCAGCGATGAAATTCGCAGAGTGCCAATCTCGTTAATCTTGGCAACAAGGCGCCCAATAGCCCAGCCGCCCATACCAGTGGTGTAAATTCCATAATAGAGGGGGATCGAATCTGCATCAGTCAAACCCGTTGGCTGAGCGCCTAGGGCAGTTATATAGAGGGCTGAGCCATCGAAAATCGTTGCGGTAAATTCGTGATCGATTAGGTCCGCGTCTTTGATCGGTGCGGTCATTAGAGGCCAAAGAATTCGCGCCCTCCCTCGCCAATGCGCGTCAGGGTTACTAATGTCGGGTGCATCACGGGGCCTGTCCGGACTGGAGCGATACCAAAACGGCTCCTGGAAAGGGTAGAACGCTGGATCTTTTGTTTCATCAATCGCATCACCCAGAACAACACCGCGAAAATCGACGAAACGTTGGCCAACGTGACTTAATGGCGCCTCGGGCGTGAACAGGATATTGTCAAAAAAATTCGACCACACCAGATGGAAGCAGGTTTCTGCTGTTTCCGAGAGATCGTGGCGTTCGATCGTAATATCATCCGCATCACACGCATCGACAAGATTTTGAAATATTTTGAGCTGATCTAGCAAGTTTTGGCCATTCGCTTCCGACGACTTGAAATCCCGCCCGGTATCTGGGGCAAGATCCAATAAATTTGTAATGTTTAAGCTTTCGACATCGAGTTCAATACGGATTGTCGCATGAAATACCCACCAGTCGAATTCAAAGATGACGAGGCGCTGGTCGAGACTCCAGGGGCCGTTGATCCCTTGCGGCGACGAAAAATTGCGCACGCCTCGCGGCAGGCCGTCTTGCTTGTCTGAGGCGTTCTTTAGCTTTCGCCCCAGGCAGGCTATCGTCTCTTCCGCAAGCGCCAGGCGCTCTCGTGTGGCCTGAATGATGAAGCCGGAGTCTGGCGTTTCAGTTGCCGACGCGCGCTCTATTGGGTTCCAGTAGGCCAAATGGCGAATAAGCAGAGGATGGCGAACGCGCGGGCTAGGCCTCCGCTGCGGATAGGTAATTGTCGGAGAAACTTCCCTACCCGGCAGATCCATAGCACCACCCCCATTTCGCGTGGTGGTGCATCACTGAGCAGTGTAAATACAAGGCCCTAATTGCTGGCCGCCCAAATCTATATTCGAATCGGACCCTTTTCACCGGCGAACAGCGAGATTACTCTCTGCCGTTGGTCTTCTGTATGGCAGCTGCCATTGCTGTTGCCATCAAGATGGCCTCCCTCACCCGCTGACTGGGCATGTGATTCTTACTGGCCACATACCCCGCCAATTCTCCGGCTTGCTCACAACGTGTAATTGCAGCTTGATCGTCAGATTTGTTCATTTAGCTCTCCTTTGATGTAAGAAGGATAGCGGAATAGCTCTCCTTAGATACGGGAAGGATAGCGCAGGGCACGACATTAGTGTGTGACAATTTGATGACAATTCGCGCAGCATTGGCTCACGACTTCAATATATTGTAATCGTGAGCTGAACTTAAAGACGAAATAACGCGAATATGCGTTCCAAACCGATAGTTGATGCGTCTGGCTCCGTCTCAGGCTATATCGTCAAGACCTTCGTTATCAAACACCCTTACACTAAAACACATTTGCCAGAAAACACGGTACATTTTACTACATACATTCCAAGGTCGTATCTTCCGATCATGCGCATGAGCTTTGTTTCGTTCGTGGCTAAGCAGCCCAGACTAAGACGGATGGCGAACGAGCTGTTTCGGCAGGGCATCATCCGCGTTGGAGATGTACTCCAGCTTTCGGCCCTGGATGTCGCAACCCGCACCACTGCAACACCTAGAGAGATGGACTGCCTTGAGCGATTTCTGGCCGAAGGCGAATTGCCCTTGCATATGGATGCCAAAATTCTCGGGTGGAATGAAATCAAGCCTTCGGCGGATCAGATAGGTCGTTGACCGGTTGCGGCTTCAAGCGCTTGCCGAGCAGCCCACGCATAAGCCTTTTGGCGTCGCGCCCCGCATCGACGGCGGATGACCACAGCACCCTGGTGATAATGGTGACGATGGTTATGGCGCCGACCTGAGCCAGCTCCGGTTGAGCCAGAAATGTGTGCAGGCAGTCAGCCATGCAGGTAGCTGGCTTGAATGTATCCCAGAGCGGCACGCCGAGAAGCAACTCAACGCAACGAAACATCGTTCGATTTGTCGCGGGTTCCATAACGATACTCCCATGTGTGGAAGATCACGTCTGACGAACTCGGGAAAATGGAACAATTCAGGAACAGACTTCACGAGGCATCGTGCGAGCGAAAGACCCTCGCATAGAATTCAATATGCCATTTTAGCGTGTAGCCAAGTACTTACCCGACACTCAGCGAAATTGAGATTGCGCGACGCAGACAGTCACCTTTGCACGCATTGGGACCGTTACGTGTTGATCTGAGGTGATCGTTATACAATGTTCTTACGATTCGGGGTCGGTACAGCCTAACCGGCCTCCCGATAGATTTATCGGCCGTGACATATCCCGGCCGGGCTCGGAGTTTCCGCAGCGGCCCCACTCAGAGCCGCGACAAGTGTTCGGGCCCCTGCGGCTCGTCGGAGGGGCCGAATCCACGTTGTTTTCAACCTCAAGTGCCAGCAGCGCTCCGAGAACAAGTAGTTGCAAATCAAAGTAAAAAGGTGAAGCCTGTCGATGTCGCTTGGCCTTAGGAGTCTGCGTCCGTGTAAGTAGGTGTAATATGGCCTGCGAAGGCCAAAAAACGCCTGAATGTGCGCAGAATTGGGTTGACATCGCAGCCTTCCAAAGGTGGCGAATTCGTGCGATAGGCCGTGAGTTAACCACGGCGGATTGCTATGACAGGGGCGGCCAGCGCAAACTTCGATCGCCACCCGCCCGATCCGCCTGTGCGGCCGGTCGAATACGAAGCGCTGTTAAGCGAACCGATCATTGACCACCCCGGAAGTGCGGAGTGCTACGCGGGTTGGGAACACCACCACGGCAACAAAATGCGCTTTTATGTCGGTGGCTGGGCCTGGTTCACCAAAGTTAGCGGCTTGCATCGGCCTTCCGATATGGTCCCGCATGGAGAGCTGGCTGTGGAAATCGCCGGGACCGCAACCAACTGGCTGCGCATGCCCGGCCCTCGAGGCATTTGGGCGCAATGCGGATTGCCCCAGTTTCGCTTCGTTCCCGCAGTGAAAGCACTGTATTTTCAAAAGGCGGCGCTGATCTTGCTGGCATGCGAATTGGCGCTTCAGGATTTGGCAAATCGGGGCCTCCTGCCCGACGGAGTGAGCCCGCTCGACGTGTACGTTCACATGGCGATTATCCCGGCATGTTGGCACATTGATGATTTCGACAAGTCTGCCCTTGATCAGATCAATAAGCTCCCGGACGTGAAGAAAAATCTTCGCGAAACGGCAAAGCAGAGCCGTCGCAATTTTATCGACAACCTGCCGTCGGGTTACACGGTAACGCTGCGAACAGCGGTGGCAGTGAAGTCATTTTGCGATGAGCACGTGCCGTCGCTTCAACTTGGGGCGGTAAACGCCAAGCCAGTGGCGCCGCTTGGGACTCGGCATGCCTCCGACACGGAAACAGTAGAAGTCGAACTTTTCCGCGAATAAAGCGGGCGGATCCTCAAGCGGCCACTGGCACCCTTCCCACGATTCCAATCTGCCATATGACAAGTCGCCCGAATTTTCCTCACAGGGTCAGGGTCCATTGGAGCGAAATCGCTGGCGTCCGGGCTCATCTGCGCGGAGGCTCATATGATCGATACGTCATCATTGATGAAGGGAATTAGAGATGTAGCGTGGGCTCAGTCTACACGCTCTCGGTTTTCCATAGTGACATAATCCCGGAGGAGGATGATGGAGCCCGGGCCCTCATCTAGTAGCGCTTGGCCATAGCCAAGGGCATCGCACAGTGCTTCGGCGTGGGTAAGATGCCACGATCCTACAAGTACTTTGCTGATCCAGCGAAACTGAGGCATACTCAAAACTCCAGCGTTGTTTAGGCGGGAGCGCACATACTGTCTCTCAGGCGTCAGAAGCCAACAAAGGCTGACGATATGAGTTCAGCGATTGGGCAAGGAGATAGTTCCATTCAGGCCTCCCGCTTCTTGTAAGGATCGCGCAAAGCGATCGGTGACGCTAGCGGCCATCGCAGGCGTAACGCGCAGCGTCTTATGGATGCGGACGAAATACGTATCGCAGTAATGACTTTGCGTTGGCTGCGGCCCGCGCTCTAGGCGCTACGCGCCCGGAGCCTGTAGTCTCCGCCAACGGTGACGATCGCTAACGCGGGCTAAGGGGCCAGCCCCTGGCGCGCTTCGGAGAGGCTTCCGCCCAGCTTCCTCCGCTTCGCTGCGTGCAGCCGGTTCCCCGCATGGATCGCGGTGGCAACCTTGTAGTTTTTTGAGGCTCTTGTTGCCATCATGTTCCGTGATAGAACTCGGTAATATGCGCACCCGGAACATCACGATTGAGGGACTTGCTCCGGCACGAGCGGTAGTCAAACCCAAGATTGTTGACGTGATCGACCTCGACACGGGCGCTGACCTAAGCGCGGTTCGTTTTATTGAAGGCCACCGCCACCAAGCCCTAATAAATGTGCGCAACACGGTGCTGGAGCGGATGCAGGATGAAAAGCCGCACTTCGTTTGTTCGCTGTGCACCACCCCAGTGTATTTGGTCGCCACCCCGGAAAAGGATTTCTTCTTTCGGCATCGCATCGAGGACGGTTCTTGTCCGGCCCAAACCCGCCATCCGCTGACTGAGGAGGAAATCCGGCAACGGAAATACTACGGCCTGCGCGAAAGTGCTCCGCACAAGCGCATCAAGGAGTTGATCGAGCGGAGCCTGCAAGTTGATCCCGCCTACAGTGCCATCGCGCAGGAAAAGACTTGGCGCAGCCTCCATGATCCCGCCGCCTATCGACGCCCCGACGTGCAGGCGGATTCAGCGCTCGGCAAGCTCGCCTTCGAGGTGCAGCTTTCAACGACCTTCCTAAGCGTCGTGGTCGGTAGGCGGATATTCTACCGCGACGAAGGCGCATTGCTGGTGTGGATATTCGGCAGTTTTGATCCTGCCTATCGTCGCCTCATGACGGACGACGTGCTGTTCCCCAATAACTCCAACCTTTTTGTGGTGGACGAGGAGACGGCAGCAATCTCCCAGGCACGGGGGAAGTTTCACCTGCGCTGTCACTACCGCATACCGCGACGCGAGGGGAATATCCTCGCCGATGAGTGGCGTGAAGACATTGTTGCGTTCGATGAGGTGACGCAGGATCGATCGGCGCAACGTGCCTACTTCTTCGACTATGAAGGCGAAGAATCCGCTCTGAATGAACGCATCCTTACCGAAGCCACGCAGGCGAAGGCCGAGATTGAACGGATCGATCGCGCCGATTTTTTCGAGTTCTGGTGCCAGCATGGCCGAGGCTTCAGCCACACAGCCGAAAATCGAGCGAACTGGTTCCAGCTTCGCGAACGGATGATGCGGCACGGCATTGCGATGCCGGATTTCCCCGACAACGAGGGCGAGATCCGGGCAATGGTAAGTTCGCTCTATAGTGCGCGCGAAGGCCGTCCGATCGGCTGGAATTACAGCAAGCTGGTACAGGTCGGTCACCTGCTGGCGGAGAGCCATCCGCGTTTGCTATTGGCGTTCGGTCATGCGGTAAAAATCTACGCGCGGTCTGCACAGATGGCGGACGAAGACGCCAAGGGAAAATGGGCATCAAGGATGAAGCCGGTTAGTGCCGCGATGCGCGACTATGACCTCACCTACATGCCGGAGCCCGATCTATTGCCGTTGATGACCTTCCTGTTTCCCGAAGTCGCGGAAAAGGTGCGAAGCTATCTCCAGCGGCCGGCGGTGGCGGCATAGGCTGGTAATCAATGTTTCCGGGCGTCGTCGGCACCAATGGCGAAGCATGGATCATATTTGCTGAGGGAAGCGAGACGATCATTGATCATGCATTTACGTCAGCTTGAGCACCGCCTGGCGATCGTTGCGGAAACCTTGCGTGAGGTGTTCCCGCAGGATTTCCACAAACGCTGCACCTACGCCTCCTTCGGCATATTGGCCTTGTTGCGTGATGCAGGCGAAGAGGCTTCCGTTGTCGGAGGCGATCTCCTGGCCTTCATCCTGCCCCGCGATGGCAAGAATCCAAGCATGAAAGGCTTTGGCAACGTTGAGGGAGAATGTTCGCATTTCTGGGTCCAGACCCCTGAGCGCTTGATCGATTTAGGCACGCATTTCTTACCCGAGGATGCGAATGTTCCAGTGGCGAAAATGCCGGCGGTCGCTTGGGAGATTTCGGCGGGCTTCCCAAATTATCTCCGCTATCGCGAGCGTGGGCGTTTCGCGCAGCATACGGAAATGGACGGCGATCATATGGTCGCGGAAAAGGGGAAGGCCTTTGTCGAACGCTGCCATACGCGCCTAGCCAATCAGACAGCGCAGTTGAAATTCCCCACATGGGTTGTGACTGGGCGACCCTCGGTAGCCATCGCCGCCAAGCGCGGCGACCGCTGGGCGATCGGCGCGGAAAAATTCGATGGCTGGGTCGATCCCCGATCTATCCCTTTTTGAATGGCGAGTGGTTGAGCGGAGAGGGCTGCAAGGCGAGCGCGTGGTTCCCTGCTGCTGTCCCGAGCCGTCTACTTAACTTAGCACCGGGACGATCAAGGCCATGCAATTTTATCCGTTTATCACGGATAAAATGACACTTCTATAAAATATGGATTGACAATCCTGCAAAATATGCCTATTATATCCGTCATGAGTGTACAAAGAACGCAAAAGTTAAAGTTTGTGCTGGACCATGTGCCTCCGGGCTTTTTGGTCGATGCGCGATGGTTGGCGGCCCATGGTGTGACGACCAGCTCGGTTTACGACTACCAGCAGCGTGGCTGGCTCGAACATGTCGCGCGCGGCGTCTACCGCCGCCCCTTCGCCACGTCAGAAACCAAGAATGCGACTGAATGGAAAGTCGCCGTTCTCTCCGCTCAATGGATCATGGGTCATGATTTCCATGTCGGAGCCACGACCGCCCTCGGGCTGCAAGGGCACTCCCATTACCTCTCACTGGGGCGGGAGCCGCACGTCTATCTGTTCGGCAATGTTCCCACCTGGCTTCCCAAGCTCAGTCTGAACGCAACGATACGCGCGCGGCGACGCCAGCTTTTCGGCAGCACCATGCTCGGTGTCGAAAATAGCGATTTCAATCCGTCCGGCGCAGATACGACGAGCCCATGGAGTTGGCCTCTCAAGGTTTCAACGCCGGAGCGCGCTATCTTGGAGGCGCTGAACGAGCTGCCCGAGCAAGAGAGTTTCGACACGCTCGACAAGATCTTTGAGGGCCTCGCGAACCTCCGGCCGCGCGGCCTGATGGAACTGCTGACCGCGTGTAAGAGCGTCAAGGTCAAACGGCTCTTTTTCCTGTTTGCCGATCGCTACAACCACGCGTGGCTGCCCCGTCTCGATCGCGCAGCGATTGATTTTGGCAGCGGCCCGCGATCGCTCGTCGAGGGCGGTAAACTCAATTCCGCCTATCAGCTGATGGTGCCGCCCGAGTTCGCCCAGGCGCCGAAGCGGGAGCCCAGCGATGGCGCGTGAACGTTACGCCGCGCAGGTCCAGCTCCTCGTTCGCGCGCTTCCGATTGCTGCACGCGAAGAAGCCTTCGCGCTGAAAGGCGGCACGGCGATCAATCTGTTCTATCGCGATATGCCCCGCCTGTCGGTCGATATCGACCTGACCTACCTTCCCTTGGAGCCCCGCGATGTGGCGCTCCCGAATATCGACGCCGCGTTCGAGCGCATTCCGGAAGGCCTCACTCGGGGCATTCCGGGTGCGCAAGCGCGGCGCATTGCAGGCGGAGGGGGTGGAGACACTCGCCTCTCCCTGCGCCTTGGCAGTGACGAGGTGAAGATCGAAGTCTCGCCGGTCACGCGCGGGACGATTTTCGCTCCGCGCCGAATGACGGTCACCGAGCGCGTCGAAGAGGCGTTCGGTTTTGCTGAGATGCCCGTCGTTGCGTTCGAGGATCTCTTCGCCGGCAAGCTATGCGCCGCCGTTGATCGCCAGCATCCGCGCGATCTCTACGACGTGAAGTTGCTCTACGACAACGAAGGGCTGACCGACCCGCTCTTCACGGCCTTTCTCGTGTATGTCGCTTGCTCGAGCCGCCCACTTCACGAAATGCTCAGTCCCAACCTGCTCGCGCTGGACCGACCCTTCGCGCAGGAATTCGAAGGCATGACCAACACGCCGGTCTCACTCGACGTGCTAATCGCTACGCGTGCCAAGCTACTCGCGGATCTTCAGTCACGGCTCGATACGAACGCTGCCCGCTTTCTGCTATCGATCCACGATGGTGTGCCCGATTTCGCAGCCATCGGCCTTCCTGCGGCCGAAGCCCTGCCTGCAATTCAGTGGAAGCTGCTCAACCTGCGCAAGCTCTCCCAAGCTGACCCGCGGAAGCACAGCCAACAACGAACGGCGCTGGAGAAGCTGTTCGCCTAAGCATCTTTCAACTGGGTGGCATTTACCAGCGAGATGAAAAGTCACCGTATTGCGGCGTTGCCTTCGGCCCGCGCTCTAGGCGTCACGCGCCCGGAGCCTGTAGTCTCCGCCAACGGTTACGATCGCTAACGCGGGCTAAGGGGCCAGCCCCTGGCGCGCTTCGAAGAGGCTTCCGCCCAGCTTCCTCCGCTTGCGCTCCGTGCAGCCGGTTCCCCGCGAAGCCTCTTGCTCCGCTTACCTCCCCCGATCTCGCCGATGGGCAGGGTTTCAGCACACGCAGAAACCCAACACCCATGGAGGAAGCAATGGGAGTTCAGTTCACCACCACCACCGAAACCGACCAGCCCCGTATCTACGTGGCGTGCCTCGCAGCCTACAATAACGGCCGACTGCATGGCGCTTGGATCGATGCCGCGCGGGACGCGTGGGAGCTGTGGGACGATATCCGGGCCATGCTGCAGGCATCGCCGGTGGCGGGCGCGGAGGAATACGCCATCCACGATTACGAGGGGTTTGGTGGGGTCCGCATCGCCGAGGGCGAGGGCATCGACCGCGTGACGGAGATTGCGGCATTCATTGTGGAGCATGGCGCGCTGGGCGCAGCGGTACTGGATCATTGCGACGATGATTTAGCGGAGGCGCGGGAGGCAGTCGCCGAGCGCTATCTGGGCATGCACGCGAGCCTTGCCGATTACGTGCAGGAGCTGACCGAGGAATGCATGAGTATCCCCGACCGGTTGCGCGGCTACATCGATTGGCAGGCCATGGCGCACGACGCGGAGCTAAGCGGCGATCTCTTCACCATCGAAACCGGGTACGAGGAAGTGCACGTATTCGCCGGATGAGGCGCGCTGCCGAAGCGGCGCAGTCTTTTAGGAGTGCGGACCGTCTGACGTTAGCCCAAGCCCGTGAGCGGCTGCCGGGGCAACCCTGATCGTGACGATAGGCGTAGCACCGTTCCAGCTATGCGCGACGCCGGTTACTTGTTGCCAACCTCCTGGCCCGGTCGCCACATACTCGCCGACGACGGGCACGCGGATAAATGGCGCATTAGGACTGAGCACATGACCATTCGCATCTTGAATAGTTACCACGTCCATCGATTATTCCTTCTCGCATCCCAACTGCGGCTTGAGACTATGGACTTCCCAGTCGATTCGGCAATCTATCGCATCCACAATGGTCCGATCGGCTTCCACGCGTCTTACGGGATCGTCATCCGGCACCGCCTGGGTATGCACGCGAGGCTTTAGGGCTATAGGCCTTCAAGCAATCAGGAGGAAACTTTGGGCATCTTGCAGGAGGCATTCGAAAAGGAGATCGCCAAGCTCCCCAATGCCATGCTCTTGAAGATGGTTTCGGCAAAGCTCGCCGCGTTGGGACTAAACCAACCTGAATTGGCGACAAAAATCACAGACCATATTTTGAATCGACGCGACGGAATCCTCGAATGGCAGTCGGATGACACCCCTGGAATCAAGTCGGACGTCCCAACCGAAATCAAGCTGACCTTCGATGATGATGACTTGCGTCAGATCGATGAGAAGGTCGAGCACCTTACGGCAAACCTGCCCGACATCGTCGAAGGATTCACGAAGAAAGTGGGTCATGACCTGCTCGCCAACTTTCGCGACCAATGGGCCGAGGCCGTTCCCAAGGAAACCGACGAGATCGGTCGATTTAGAGCGAGATTGCAAGATCGCTGGGGCGATGGCCTCGGCGGATTGCGATTGCTCCTAGAGTTGTCACGTGACCTCGGGTCCGAATTCCATGAGCGGCATCTTCGATCAAAATTGAAGGCCAACCACGCACGCAACGAGGCTCTTTTCCGCCTCCATCTGCGCGCCCTGCAGATCACCTCTGAAATCCTTACCCTCATGGAAAACGGATACCCCGATGGGGCTTCGGCCAGGTGGCGGACACTTTTTGAAGTTTCGACGGTCGCTACCCTAATCGCAGATGGCGGTGACCCGGTGGCTGAGCGCTACCTCGCCCATACAATCATCGACCGGAAGAAGATGTTGAACGAGTATCAGGATCGTGCATCTGAGCCAGGTGGATCAGCCGTACCTGCCCGCGAAGCGAAGGCCATCACGAAGGAATACGAGGCAGCACTTCGCAAGTTTGGGAAGCCTTTCCGCGAAACCAACGGTTGGGCGGCGGGCCATTTCGGCCTCCAAACGAATCCGACATTTGCGCATCTACAGGAGGCGGCAGGCCGCGCTGCCATGCGCGCCGAGTACCGACTCGCCAGCTTCGGCATCCATGCCGGACCGAGCGCTTTCGAGCGCAAGTTTCTTTCATTCTACGAGAGCTTGCAGATTGCTGGGGCGACAAACGCGGGCTTGGAAGAGCCTGGTATCAACACCGCCAACTGCCTGATGCAGATTACCGCGCTGATGATCGGCGAGCCCTGGGACATCGACCGGCTCGCGCACATGCAGGCCCTCCTTCGTCTTCGCGTTGAAATTTGCTCTGCATTCGAAGCCGCTGCCCGGCAACTGGAACGGGACGAACAAAAAGGCCTGAAAAGAGCTATCCGCGATTCCAGCCGCAGGGCAGCCAAACGAAAAATTAACGCACTTCGTTAGCTCACTATCGGAAATTGAGGAACAATTTTCCTTTATTTATAATATGTTAAGCTATTTACTAACGGGACTTAAAATCCCTCGCCCTCTGGGTGTGCGGGTTCGAGTCCCGCCGTCCGCACCAGGACCTGTTCGGACGCGGCGAAATTGGTAGACGCACCGGACTTAGCCAAACTTGAGCGTTCTAGGGGAAACCGAAAATAGGAACCGGCCCTTCCACGTCAGAGTACCGGAACGGTCGTCGTGGCATCGTTTCCCGCGTTCATGAATGCCTAGCGCGCCGGAGCCGTGGCTCCGACGCGCGAACACATGACGTAAGGATTGGTCAAGCGAATCGCCGTTGTTGCCCGCTTGCGGCGATGCCACGATCCGAACATAGCCGCTGCCCCGCGCTGAAACTCGCTACGGAACCACGAAGCGCGGCGGTGGCCCTGAATGGATCACGGTTCGTAGCCCATGCCGTTGCCGGTATCGGGATCGAGCACCAGTGGAACATCGAACAGCCCACCCGCCGATCCGGGCAGGGCGCACTTAGCCAGAAGATGTACATTCATTGCATAGTGGAGTTCGAGCGGTGATTTGATCGGAGCCCCTTGCTCGTCGACAAACCAATTCTCCAGCACGAGCACGTCTCGCTCGAACCAGTCCTTCACGTCAGGATTGAGGAAGCAATTGTTAAGTGCCCTTCTGGTGGCAGGCGTCTTCACACCGCGTGCGCTCCATTCGGCGAACTGGATCAGATTGTCCTTGTCGAACATCATCGGCGCGCCACCGGGATCGGTAAAGAAGACAATCAGGTGCTGGCTACCGAAGGTGAAGCCCTCGAAATTTACCTCTTCTCGGATCGGCGCCGTCACCCAGGTCCCGTTCCGCTCGACAGCCCAGAATTCGTCCATCGCAAACCGACGAAGATCGGCGGGCATGTCGAAATAGGCGTGCTTCGCAACGACGCCAGCTTGGTCCCACTTCAGATAAACAAGGCATACATACTGTGGGTCGAAATCCTCTGGGCAGGCGCCATATGGATAGCGACGGCCATCGGGGCCGGTGCTGATGCCTGCGACTTCATAGGGTGTGAATATTCCCATCTATGAGCTTCCTTTCCTGAGCGGCGAGGATCAGCAGCCGCGATAAAACACCATCGTCCGTCTCTCACCCAATCGCTCGCGCAGAGGCGGAAGGGTAAACGCGGGAGACTCAATTGCGAGTCCTCCAAGGCTTGTGAGCTGGGTCTCTCCGCTTAGGGATTCTCTATGCCGCCGCCCATGTTACCTGTGTCGGGATCGATGATCACCGGGAGTACGATGGGCGAAAGATCCCCCGCTACAAGCGTGGCCACAATATTCATCGAGTGCCAATGAGCCGACTTATCCTTTATTTCCTGCACTCCATTTAACTCGTCATAATAGTGGAAATAATTTTTCATATATAATATTTTTTGCGCACATGGCCCGTGCGGCCCTGGGTTAACTCCTTTAATATCCTGCACCTTTGCATCAAAAAAACTTCCATTTTTCTCTGCATTATCTTTACTAATAAGCTGATTTCCAAAAAAAACAGGAAAATCTTTATATAGAGACACATTTTTCATGTAAATTATCAAATGATGTGGCGCATTAAAATTTAATTTCCCAAAATTTGCATAACTTCTTTCTTTAATAATACACTGTGGCTGTTTGACTTCATTGCCATTAAAGTAATTTATTACGTTAGCAATATTTACCTGATTCGCATCGAAATCGTTTGTCCCACCAGCGATCGAGGTGCAGTGCGCAGATCTTACATTAAGTACCGTGGTCGCATTATCGCCGAATTCCAGATCGAAATGAAATATAGCCACATAAAGAGGCGCAAACGGCTGTGCGGGGCCTGGCATAGGTTGAGTGCCGTCCGGGTTTTGCTTCGCTCCAAGTCCGGGATGCGGTTTTTGGGGGTCAAGCCCAAACAATGGAACATTATTTGTGGCGCTGCTCGCTCTGATACCCGCAGGCTCTATCTTCTGGAATCCTATGAACGGAGATTTCTCTCCGAGCACGCTAAGCCCGGATTTTTTCTCGGCGGCGCAGGGATCGATTACGTTGTCGCCTTGACTTAAACTGCCGACGCCCCTGCCACAGCCGGCTACTGCCAATCCCAAACCCGAAGCTAAGATCAAATTCCTACGATCGACCTTTTCCACCTTTGCTCTCCTTTTTGCCCCACATACCCTCGCGTATTTTCTCCGCACGCCGCTTGGCCGCCTCCCCCGGTGCACCAAGCAACGTCTCGATCTGATCAGCCCGCGCCATGGTCTTGGCATACTTCTCGCCGGCCCCGCGCAATGCGCGAGCCAGCAATAGTTGAAGCCGGAATTCCGTCTCGAGAAACTGGAGATCATTGCTGTCTCCGAACACCGCGCGATGGCGCGCAAGCGAGGCCCGCAACAAGGAGACCGCCTTTTGCGGCTCGTTGAGCGCTAGCCACGCATCCGCCTTGCCGCTGTCAGACCAGCTTCGGCGTACGTTAAAGTCCGCGTTGCGCGGATCGGCCACGAGCACTTCATCCATCAACGTCGCTTCCGCATCACGCGTGGCGATTGCGGCGCGCGGATCATGCTTTGCCATCTGGGCTCGCGCCATCCAGCCTAAGCGGTTGGCGAGATCGGCTTGCATGGTTCGATAGGCAATCCGCTCGCTGGGCCCGCGCGCCGCATCCGATCGCGCTACGACTGTCTTCTGCGCGTTGAGAGCGGCTCGCTCAAAGACGATCGATTGGGCGCAATCGCGAAGCGCTGCGTCCACATCATGATCGTCGGCGAGGTTGAGTTCGCAAAGATCACCGGTCGAGTACCCCCGCTCCAGTTGGCTGCGAACGCTCCCCGGTTCAAGCATCGCGAGTTCCCGGGCCAAGCGTTCATACGCCTGCCAATGCCGCATCGTGGCACTCCGGTCACGTTTCTGTTGCCAGACGATAAGCCCCATCCAAAACTCGCTCTGGGCGTGGGCGTATAACGCGGCGGGGTCTTTCGGATGCCGGGCGAGAATCGCTCGCGTACTCACATAGGCTCTCGAGATTTGGTCAGCGGCGCCCGCGAGTGCTCCTCTGCGCATCTCGTCCTCGCCGAGACCCTGCAGCACTTGGGACTTTAGGCGCAGGCCGCCATCATCGAGTTTGGTCGGATCCCCCTGATCGTCGAAATATTTCAACGCTCGCTCATTGACCGACCCCATGATCTCAAGGTTGCCAACAGCTCTGAGCCGTGTGCGCAAGTCAGTGAGCATGAAATCCACAAGCCCCTCCGCATCGGCGCGCCGATGTTCCGCTTCGACACGCTGGTGTTCCGCCTCGGCCTGAGCGCGTCGCGCGACCACCAGCAACGCACTCATGATTACCACCAGCACCGCCGCCCCCAGCGTGACGGCCGTCACGCGGCGGATCTGGCGTTGCGCATCGCGTTGCACCAGCGCATCGAACGGAATGCCCGTGAGGCCGGCGACAATCTTGAGAAAGGCGAGCCGCTTGCCGTCGCCCTCGCGCCGGAAGTCCGCCGCCAGCGGTTCGACGCCTTCGATGCGCAGCGCCTCTGGCAGTGCTGCCTCAGGCTCACCTCGGGCCAGCGCGACGAGCACCGGCCCACTTGGATGAAGCTCCCGGAATAGCCGGATCTCCAGTGCCACCCAACGTGACCCTGCCGCATCCGGCGAAGCCACCACAACCAACGCCGACGAAGCAGCAATCGCCTCGCGCACCGCGGCCGACAGATCCTCCGCCGCCGAAAGATCAGCCCGGTCGCGAAAAATCGGGCCGATCCGCCCCGGCGTCTGTCCCGGCAGCGGCGCGACCTTGTCGGCAAGCCGCTTCGGCAACCGATACGCCTCGAGCCGCCGCTGCAGCCGCGCGGCAAAGGCCGCGTCGGCGTGGCAATAGCTCACAAACGCCCGAAAGGGTCTGGCCGAGTCCATGATCTGCCCCCCTGATATTCCCCATCAGGAGGATGGACCGCTCGCGCGTATCTCCAAGCGGAACTGCGACCGATTCGGCGCTATTGCCTTGAGGCGCACCGCCACCGAAACATACGGCGAGGAACCTGAATTCGGCCGCCTCGACACACGGCCTCAGCCTAGGAAGCCGCCCCGCCCTGTCGTTGCGCCATCTCGACGCCCCGCTGATCCGGCCAGCGCGCCTCCTCGGTTTGCGTCCAGATCCGACGCATCGTCGCGCGCGGCGTGCCCAGGCCAAGTCGGTCCGTTGCCGCCCGCCAGCGGCCAGCCTCATCGACAACCCGCGCAATCGCCGCGCTCGGCGGCAAGTCCGCGCCCCAGCTTTCGATCGAAAAGGCGTTGGTCAGCGCAAGCGACAGTGTCGCGATGCCGAGCGTGATCGCCGTCCAGCCCAGCGCCGGCTCCCGGTCGCCAGACGCGCCGGGGAGATCGACGGGAAACTCCTGTGCCGCAGACATGCCTTCCTCCTAGAAGCGGTAATAGATGAACGGGGCGACGCCCTCGAAGCGCATCGCATCAATGACGAGGATCAGCGCGGCGAGGCCGACACCCATCAGCGGCGCCGGGAACCGCCGGACCCGCACGGCGACATCCGCCATCCAGTGCTCGGGCGCCGCGTGCATCGCCAGGCCGAAGCCGATGAGCAGCACGATCAGCGGCGAGGCGGTAAAGGCGGAAGGGCCTGAGAATGGGTCGGCGATCCCGCCGAGATAGGTCATCGCATCGGCAAAGCTCGGCGCCCGGAAGAAGATCCAGCCCAACACCACGACATGGAAGGTGAGGATCACCTTCGCCCAGGCCGGCAGCACCGGCCAGCGTTTCGGCGCAACATCGGCCCAGAGCCGCTCCGCCGCCAGCACCCCGCCATGAAGCCCGCCCCAGATCACGAAAGTCCAGTTCGCGCCGTGCCACAGGCCGCCGAGCAACATGGTCAGCATCAGGTTGCGATAGGTCGCGAGCTTTCCGAACCGGCTGCCGCCGAGCGCTTCGATATAGAGATAGTCGCGCAGCCACTGCGACAGAGTCATGTGCCAGCGCCGCCAGAATTCCTGCAGCGACTGAGCGCGATAGGGCTGGTTGAAATTGCGCGGGAAGCGATAGCCGAGCAGCGCCGCCAGCCCGATCGCCATATCGGTATAGGCCGAGAAATCGCAGTAGATCTGCACCGCATAGCCGTAAGCCGCAAACACCAGGTCGAGCGATGAATGCGAAGCCGGATCAGCGAACACCGGATCGACGAAGGTCACCGCGAGCTCGGACGCGATCACTGTCTTCTTGAACAGTCCCCAGACGATCAGCAGCAGCCCCATCGAGACCATAGATCGGTCGAGCTTCGGCCGGGCCTGGAATTGCGGCACGAGATCGGCGGCGCGAACGATCGGCCCGGCGACGAGGTGCGGGAAGAACGACATCAGCAACAATATGTCGAGCAGCCGCGCCGGCAAGACCCGCCCGCGATAGACGTCGACGACGTAGCTGATGCCCTGGAAGGTGAAGAAGGAAATGCCGATCGGCAGGATCACCCTGAGCACCGGCAGATCGCGCTCGAAGCCGATCGCGGCCAGCGTCGCCCCGACCTGTTCAGTGAAGAAATCGAAATATTTGAAGAAGCCGAGAATGACGAGGTTGATCGCCACCCCGCACAGCAGCAGCGCCTTGCGGCGATCGGTGAAGCGTTCGCTCGCGATCCCCTGCGCCACCGCCCAATTCATCAGCGCGGACGCAATCAACAGCGGCACGAACCGCCAGTCCCACGCCCCGTAAAAGATCCAGCTCGCGACCAGCAGCAGGATCTTGCGCCATTCGTTTGAGCGAGCGGACCAGACAGCGGCAAAGGTGATGAGGAAGAAAACGCCGAAGGTGAGCGTCGGAAACAACATCGTTTAATCCGCGAGCGCGGCTCCCTGGTCGAGGTCGGCCTGGAGTCGATGTGCGATCTCCAGCCCGCCCGCGGTGTTGAAATGAACATAGTCGCCGCGCATCAGCGGCGTGTCGCGCTGGACCCAGTTCCGCGCTGTGCAAGGCCCGCCCATCTCCGCCTGCCAGTCCCACCAGGCGAGCCCCAGTTCGCCCGCGATGCGGTGCTGGATGCTGCGCACAGCGGCCAATGCCGGCGGCGCGAACAGCGGAGGACGAGCGGCAGCGCCGGATTGGGTCGGCTCGCATTCCACGGCAACTCCCGGCGCGTTGGTACGCAGCGCCGGCTGCCGGCTCAGCGCATCGGGCGCGCCGAGCATCAGCATCGGCACGTCGCCCGACAGGCGGCGCAGCCGCGCAATCTGCAGGCGCAGGATCGCCTCATAGGCGACAGGGTCGAAACGTGGCGCGAAGCCCTCGTTGGTCCCGAAGGCGAGGACGATAAGGTCCGGCTTGTACGCCTTCAGCTCCTCCGCGAGCACCGCATCGTCGGTACGAGCGAAGTGCGCGAGCTGCGAGCCGACTACGCCCAGGTTGGAAAGCGCGATGCCGCCATCGTCGCGGAAAACCGCCCAGGAGGTGATCGTCAGGCCAGCCGCATCGGCGGTGATCGCGACTGAGTTTCGCGGCGCCGCGGAACGGATCGTCAGGCATTTCGGCACGGTGGAGGGTGCGGTGAAATCGAGCCGGCCCTGCTCCTCGCCATCGAACCGCACCGTTGCCCCGCCCGCCTCCGGCCCGGCGATCGCGCAAAGCGTGAGACGGTCGAAGCCCATCCCCGGGTCTGCGTTCAACGCCATACCGGCGCCGCGCATCGTCGAGGTCAGGCTGAAGCCCGACAGGCCAAGCGGCGCACGGGGCTCATGCGCCGCTTTCCCGAAGGTCCCGCTGATCGACCAGCCGGGCGACATCGAAGCGGTCACGCCGTGGGTGATATAACCGTCATAGGGCCGCCCGGGCGGCAGAACTCCGCGTCCACCGCCGCCGTACCGCCCTTGAAGCACGGCGCGCCACGCACCCGTCATCGCATCGCCCGCGGTGTGGCTGTCACCGATCTGGAGGATGTGCAGAGGCGGGCTCCCCGGCGCCTCCTTCGCCGCTGCCAGCTTCGCGAAATAGGGCGCGAGCGCGTCGAAATTGCAGACCGGATCGGTGCAGGACGCGGCCGTTGCCGGCCCGGCAAAGGCGACGAGCGCCAACGCGGCGTATTTCATGACGCAGTCGCCGCCGGAGCAGGCGTCGCACCCGCGGCCACCGCTCGCGCGGCATCGGTGTAGTTGCGGATGCGATCGGCAAGGCCGTGCGTGATCCAAAGATAGCCGGCCATCGACATATGAATGCCGTCGGGTGCCCGGATCAGCGTGCGTTTGCCCGATTTCGGATCGTCCAGATAGGCAGCGAACTGGCCGTGCGCATCCGAGGCGATCGGTCGCGTGTCGATGAACGGCACGCCGAGCTTCGTCACCCGCTCCGCATAGAAATTGTTGATCGCAGTCACATCGCTGTCGAGTGATTCCTTGCCCATGCGCGGCAGCCCGACCCAATAAACCATGGCATGGTGGCTCCGCATCAGCGCGACGTAGCGGTCGATCCGTCCGCCCACTTCCTGCTGCCAGAGCGGCCCCATGAACTTGGCATATTTGCCCTCGGGCGTGATGATCCCCTGCGCGTCATTGGCGCCGAAGGAGATGATCGCGATGTCGAGCGGCGCGGTGCCGAGCTGCTCAGCGGCATGGCTCTCGAGGTTCAGGCTCTTATACCGCGTAAAGCCGGTCGCCGGCTGGCTGAACTTGACGACATCATAGCCGGCCTTGCTCGGCAGCTGATGCGCCATGCCCCACCACACACCGTCGCCGAAACTGTCGCCGAACACGCCGACGCGAACCCGGCCGCCGGCAGCGATCGTCTTTTCGAGCTGGCCGAATGGCCCGGCATATTGCCGCATCATCGCGGCCTCACCCACGCTCGGGGCCTGTGCCGAGCCGGACAGTGTTGGCACCGGCACCGAAGCTGCGCCAGCGGATGTGCCGGGGTTCGCCTGGAATGCCAGGCCGATCGCTCCGCCGACGACCGTGCCGAGCAGCAGCACGGCGGTTCGATCGAGTATCAGGCGCAACGGACTCCGTTCGATCCCGCGATCCGCCGCGGTATCCATGATCGGGAGCAGTTCATTTCGTGCTTCGGAGGCGACAGGCACTTGCGATGGATCGGACGACACGGTGTTTGTACTTTCTTCGGCGGCTCTTGTTTATCTCTGTTCTGATGGATGCGCGCTCCTTGCCGAGTCTGTCGAGAGTAAATATGCGATTTGATGAATTTTACGGGGAAAATACGGTTTTGTACGGCTTTTTGCTAAAACAGAATTCCTATTTATACTTTTACACAAATACACATTCGTACGCTATATTTCAATTTTAGCATATATTCCGAATATATAGGTGAATTGGGAAGTATAGATTTAGCAGTAAATGACGAAAGAACATGTATCGAGACCTGTAAAATGTTCTTTCGCAATAATGGTGCGATGATATGGAATATGGTCAGACAAGCCTGACGATTCCCGGTGCCCAGACCTGTTCTTCATCAGCGCGAATTCGGGGATTCAGGCATTATCCACAGGGCTCCCAGCCCAATAAGCGGAAGAGCGCGCTGCAAAGCCGTGGCCCGGAACGAGAGGGGCGCGTACCGTCCATACAGTCTACCGAAATTATCCAACACGCCGCCCGCCCCGCCATTCGGCCGACAGTGGCGGCCTCAGCGACAAGGCGATAGGAACCGCGTGGTGACCTTCCGCATGCCCCTTCCAGCTCGTCCCGCCATGATCCGCACCGCGCTCCTCGCGCTGCTGCTCACGGGCTGCGGTTCTCATCGACGAGCCCCGCATCAGGGCCTCGTTCGCCTGTCCGACGACGAGGTGAAGGCCCTCGATCCGCAGAAGATCTCTGATCTCACCTCGCTCCGCGTCGCGGAAGACCAGTTCGAGGGATTGACCCGGCACCGCGGCGACGGCCGGGTCGAGCTCGGCCTCGCCAGCAAGATGGCATGCAACACAGCCGGGCTAGCCTGTCGCGCCGCGCTGAAACCGGGGCTGCGTTTTTCGGACGGAACACCGATCAGTGCGCAGACCTTTGTGCAGGGATTTGCCCGCCTCCGCGATCCAATGACGAAGGCACCCAATGCAAAGCTGTTCGAGGGCATCGAGAGCATCGCCGCCGAAAGCCCGAACACAGTCCTTATCACCCTGCGCCGCCCCCTCCCCTGGCTCGCCGACCTGCTCGCCCAGCCCGCGCTCGCCGCCCTGCCGATGCATCGCATCGCCGCCGCCGGAGACCGCTGGACCAGCGACCGCCCGCTCGTCACCTCGGGCGCCTATCGGCTCACCGGCTGGCGGCTCGGCGACCGGCTGACGCTCGCGCGCAACCCCGCGTGGCACGATCCCCCCGCGCCGACACCGCTGATCGTCTGGCAGGCCGCCGAGGACAAGCTCGCCGCACTCCGCCGCTTTCGTGCCCATGAAGCTGATACGGTAAGCGACATCCCGCCCGCCCGGCTCGAATGGGCACGGGCGCATCTCCCCGGCGCGGTCCGGGTCGCGCCCTATGCCGGCACCTATTATCTCGCCTTCAACACCCGCAAACCGCCGTTCGATAACGCCCGCCTGCGCCGCGCTCTCTCGATGGCGATCGATCGCAACTGGATCGCGACCCGGCTGATGGGCAGCGGCGAAAGCGGCGCGCTCGGGCTGGTGCCGCCGGTGCTGGGCGGGCGCGATCCGGATGTGTTCGCCACACCCGACCGGCCGGCCGCGATCCGCCGCCTGCTCGCCGAGGCCGGCTATGGCCCCGCCCATCCGCTCGTCTTCGATGTGCGCTTCAACAGCGGCGGCGACCATCGCCGGATCGCGGTCGCGCTCGCCGCAATGTGGGCGCCTTACGGCGTCGAGGCGCGGCTGCTCAACAGCGAGGCGACATTGCATTTCGCCGCGCTGCGGCTGAGGGATTTCGAGCTCGCCCGATCGGGCTGGATCGCCGATGTCCCCGCGCCCGAGAATTTCCTGGCGGTGCATCTGAGCGGCGCCGGCGCGGTCAATTATTCGGGATTCGCCGACCCTGCCTATGACCAGCTGGTCGCCCGGGCGCTCGATACCGCGGCACCGCCACAACGCACGCGCCTTCTCCAGGCGGCCGAGGAGCGCATGCTCAAAGCCGCACCCATCCTGCCGATCTATCATTATGTCAGCCGGTCCCTGGTGGCGCCCGACCTCGCGGGATGGCAGGATAACCCGATGAACATCCATCCCAGCCGCCTGCTGTACCGGACCAAGAGGTGAAATGGGCCGCACTCATCGTCGCGTCGCTGCTGGCGCTGGCCGGCTGCGATCGCCGGTCCGATCAGGGCGCCGTGGTCGTCAGCGCGATCGGCGCCGCCCCCAAACTCGCTGACTCCTCGCTGGGGCCCGTCGATCTGCCGTCTCGCTTGCTGACGAACGCAACATCCCAGGGCCTGGTCCGCTTCGATGCATCCGGCCAGATCGAGCCCGGCATCGCCGAGCGCTGGACGGTGATCGACAAAGGCATGAGCTATATCTTCCGCCTGCGCGACGCTGAATGGAGCAATGGCCGGCCAGTCACCTCAGGCGAAGTCGTGGCGGTGTTGCGCCGACAGATCGCCCCGAGATCGCGCAACCCCCTGCTCCCCTTTCTGAGCGCGATCGACGAGATCGTCGAGATGACGCCCGAGGTCATCGAGGTGCGCCTCAAACACCCGCGCCCCGATTTGCTCAAGCTGTTCGCCCAGCCTGAAATGGCGGTGTTCCGAACCCGCCCGCCGGGCGGCAGCGGCCCGTTCCGGATCATCGGCACCGCGCGCGACAGCTTCATACTCGGCCCGGCTGCCGACCCGGATCGCTCACCCGACGACGACAGCGCCAAGCCGGGGCCCGAGGCGAATGTCCAGCTGATCGGCGAGCGCGCATCGTTGGCGATCGCGCGGTTCGTCGCGCGCAAGTCGGATCTCGTCAGCGGCGGCACCTTCGCGGACTGGCCGCTAATCAAATTCGCCGGCGTCGCGCCAGCCAACCAGAAGATCGATCCCGCCGCCGGGCTGTTCGGCCTTGCCATCGCCAACCGCGACGGTTTCCTCGGCGATCCCGATAACCGCGCCGCCGTGGCGCGCACGATCGATCGGCAGGCGATCACTGGCGCCTTCACCAATTTATGGGCCGCCACCAATCAGCTTCTCCCCGAACAGCTCGATTCCGTATCGCCGCCCGCGACTGCGTCGTGGCTCACGCCGCTCGGGCCCAGCGACCTCACACCCGCTGCTCGTGTAGCCGCCTGGCGCAAGATCCATGAGGGGCCGCTGGTCCTCCGCATCGCTCTGCCGACGGGCCCCGGCGCGACCCTCCTTTACGGCTTCGTCGCCACAGGGCTGCGCAACATCGGCATCGAGCCGGTGCGGGTCACCATCAACGATGAGGCCGATCTGCGCCTCGTCGATGCCGTGGCACCCTATGACAGCGCCCGCTGGTACCTCGCGACCGCATGCCAGCCCTGCGGCACCGATGCCCAAACCGCGCTCGAGGCAGCGCGGGAGGCGCCCGACACGGCATCGCGCGCGCGCCATATCGCCGAAGCCGACGCGGCGCTCGCCGCCGATATCTCCTATATTCCGATCGCCCGGCCGCTGCGCTGGTCGCTCGTCGCGCTGCGATTGACCGAGTGGCAGGGGAACTCCCGGGCATGGCACCCGTTGAATCATCTGCGCGGCGACACCAGATGAGGTAACATGGCTAACCAAACGACCCGCATCACCCCTGATCCGCTCGACAAGCTCGTAACCAGCCTGACTGGCCGCGATGTCGAATCCGTGCGCAAGCGGATCGAGGCGATGGAGCGCCTGCTCGAGGGCCTGTTCACCATTCCGGGTACCAACCAGAAGGTCGGGCTCGACGTGATCCTGGATCTCATTCCCTTTGGCGGCGATGCGATCGGTTCGCTGCTCGGCGCCTGGATCGTGTGGGAGGCGCGCAATCTCGGCATGTCGAAAATGCAGATCGCGCGCATGTCGGGCAATGTCGGGCTCGATTTCCTGCTCGGGCTCGTTCCGGTCGTCGGTGCGATCCCGGACTTCTTCTTCCGCTCGAACACGCGCAACCTGAAGATCATCAAGCGCCACCTCGACAAGCAGCACCCGGCGTCAGCGATCATCGACCAGCGCTGATCGGGGGCTTTGATAGCTGTACCTCGCAAGATGCGCGGTGCGTCGGCCCCTTCCGTCATGCCGGACTTGTTCCGGTCCGGGGTGACGGAAAACGGCGTTCTGAATCAAGATTTCGTCAAGCGCGGCCCACGCCAGATCTTCACCGACGCCTTCCCGTCGAGCCCGCCCGACCCCGCGGCGCACCGCGCATAGGCGAATTTCTTGTCGAGGCAGAGCCAGAGTTCATCGAGCCAGCCCTGCTTGTTCGCCGTCACCCGGATCGCATTGGCGGGCAGCCCGGGATTGGCAGCCGACATCGCCGCGGCGAAGCCGCTCGCGGTCAGCGGCTTGCGCGAAAGCGCGTCCATGTCCGGATAGCGCAGCTTCGCATAGAGTCCGGTCGAGCGGCCGAAATACGCGGCCGGCGTCGTGCCCATGCAGGTGCCGTGCTTGGCCCATTCATGCTGGAGCAGCTGCGCCGACGGCGTCGAGCAGAGATGCTGCTTGATCAGCGGCTGCGGCAGCAATGCCGCCGAGGTGCAATATTGCGGCCATTCCTTGCCCACTCCGTCCGGCCACAGGCCATGCAGCGTGAAACCGAAACGGTTGCCGCTGCCGCATTCCAGCTTCGCGAACGGCTTGCGCGCATTGGTGTGGCAATATTGCGGGGCCCAGGTGACAGCCAGCGTGTAGCCGCCGATGGGAAGAACACGTTGTGGCTCGCTCGCCGTGGCCTCTTCAATATGCGGACGCGGCACATTGCCGGGGATATCGCATTTATAGGTCTGCGCCTGCGCAATGCCGGGCACGGCCAGCAGCAGCGCCCCAACAAGTTTCGCATTTTTCATGCCTGCCCCTTCGACGATGTCCGAGTCTTTCAGGGGCGTTTTATTCCCTTTTTGTTCTCACGCAAGCCCTGTCATTTCGCCGCGGAGAAATCCAGCCCGATATCGGCGGCCGGCGCGGACTGGGTAAGCCTACCGACGCTGATATAGGTCACGCCGGTCTCGGCAATTGCGCGGATCGTCTCGAGCCGGACGCCACCGGACGCCTCCGTCGGCACGCGCCCGCCGACCAGCGTTACCGCACCGCGCAGCATCGGCGGATCCATATTGTCGAGCAGCAGATGAGTCGCCCCCGCCGCCAGTGCCGGCTCGATCTGGTCAGTCGAATCCACTTCGACGATGATCTGCGCAATCCCGGCCTGTTTGGCGCGGCGCACCGCCTCGCCGATGTCGCCGGCGACCGCGACATGATTGTCCTTGATCATCGCCGCATCCCACAGCCCCATGCGATGATTGGTCGCCCCGCCCATCCGCGTCGCATATTTCTCCAGCACGCGAAGGCCCGGAAGCGTCTTGCGCGTGTCGAGCAGGGTCGCGCCCGTGCCGAGGAGCTTGTCGGCATAAGTCCGGGCAAGCGTCGCGATCCCCGACAGATGCTGTATTGTGTTGAGCGCTGAGCGTTCAGCCGTGAGCATGGCCCGCGCGCTGCCCTCCAGCCGCATCAGGTCGGTTCCGGCCGCAACCCGTCCGCCATCCTCGACCAACCGCTCGATCCGCACTTCCGGATCGAGCGCCCGGAAGAACGCTTCGGCAATCGGCAACCCCGCGACCACGATCGCATCGCGGCTGTCCATCACCCCGGTGAAACGGGCGTCCGCCGGAATGACGGCTGTCGAGGTGATATCCCCCGCGTCGCCGAGGTCCTCGGCAAGCGTGGCGGCGACAAAGGCCTCGAGATCAAAATTCTCGAGCGCGAAATTCTGGCTGGGCATAGGCTCGACGACTCCCGATCGAACGCGCTTTTGCACGACCAAAGCGCGCCAGCAACCCGATCAGGGAATGGTAACGTGATAAGAATCGGCATGCACCTTGGCGCATTTGCCGATCATGCTCCAGTCGGGCAGGTCATCGGTCGTCCAGACATACATGCAGCTGCCCAGCTCGTCCTCGATCTTGTCGCCAAGCGCCTTGCGCGCCTTTTCGAATCGGACGACGCCCTGGGTACCATTCGCCTTGCAGAGCTCCTGCGCGGCTTTGTCGTTCGGGGATTCGCCGGCACATTGGCGTGCGATTTCAGCGCTGTGATCAGCACCGACAGGCGGCAAGTCAGCGCCGCCCATGAGCAGTAATAACCCCAGCAGCATCCCAACCTCCATCCTTGTCCGATGGAGGCTGACAGTAACGAGCGATATCAACAACCGCGAATATAGGTCCGGGTATTATAAGGCCTGGGCGACCGCACCGATCCCCACCCGATATTGCCCGGGAAAGATCGACTGCCGATCAATCCCCGGTCACCTTGAGCGGCCCGAGATCGCCCATCCCCACCGTGCCCGACGCCATCGCCATCATCGCATCGAGACTCTTCTTGGCCTTGAGCCGCAGCCCTTCCTCGATCTCGATGCGCGGCTTCAGGTCGCGCAGCGCGATGTAGAGCTTCTCCATCGTGTTGAGCGCCATGTAAGGGCAGATATTGCAGTTGCAGTTGCCGTCAGCACCGGGCGCGCCGATGAAATTCTTCGTGGGCGCGGCTTTGCGCATCTGGTGGATGATGTGCGGTTCGGTGGCAACGATCAGCGTGTCGCCGGGCATCGTGTCGGCGAAAGCCAGGATGCCGCTGGTCGATCCCACATAATCGGCATGGTCGAGGATATAGGGCGGGCATTCGGGATGCGCCGCGATCGGCGCGCCCGGATATTGCAGCTGGAGCTTCAGCAGCTCGGTCTCGCTGAACGCCTCATGGACGATGCACACGCCCGGCCAGAGCAGCATCTCGCGCCCGGTCTTGCGCGCGAGATAGCCGCCCAGATTCTTGTCTGGCCCGAAGATGATCTTCTGGTCGAGCGGGATCTGGCTCAGGATCTTCTCGGCCGAGGAGCTGGTGACGATCACGTCGCTCAGCGCCTTCACCTCGGTCGAGCAGTTGATATAGGTCAGCGCGATGTGATCGGGATGCGCTTCGCGGAAAGCGGCGAACTGGTCCGGTGGACAGCTGTCCTCCAGGCTGCACCCGGCATTCATGTCGGGCAGCACGACGATCTTGTCGGGGCTCAGGATCTTCGCCGTCTCGGCCATGAAGCGCACGCCGCAAAAGGCGATGACATCGGCGTCGGTCGCCTGCGCCTTGCGGCTCAAGTCGAGGCTGTCGCCGACGAAATCGGCAAGGTCCTGGATCTCGGGCTTCTGATAATAATGCGCGAGGATGACTGCGTTGCGTTCCTTGCGCAGCCGATCGATCTCGGCCCGCAGATCGAGGCCGGTGAGCGTGCCGCCAATGCCGTTGCGTGCGTCCATGATTACTTCCTGTTTCCCAATACCTGGTCGAGCGAGCGGGACGTATCCCATACCGCATTATTGTCCTTCGGCTCGTCGGCGAAGCGCACCTTCACTGTCACGTCCATTCCTGCCGCCGTCAGCGGCATCGCGAAGCTGCGTTCAACCGCCCGGCGGGTCGCGTCGCGGGCGAGATTCATCGGCATCGGTTCGTGCGCCTGGCGGACAAGCTCCCGCTGTCCGGCGCTGCGATTGGCCTGCTGGAGCTTCGCATCGGCGTCAGTGAAGGTCGAGAGTATCCCGCTATCGCCATATTCGCGCATCTGGGTCAGGTCGATCTGCGGTTGCGACACCTCGATCGGCGGCAGCGTCACGCCGAGCGTGCGCGTACCCGCATCCCACGTCACGTCCTTCTGCTGCAGCTTGCCGAGATCGACCTCATAATTGACCATCCCCGGCATGATCAGCGTCTTCTTCGTGCTCAGCCCGAATTGCGACTGAGTCGAGGTGGTGACTGAAACGAACCGCGCCGCAAAGGCCGAGAGCCGGTTCTGCTCGCGCAGTCCTTGCAGGCTCGCGCTGGCGATCGTCACTGGATCGGGGCTCTTCATCTTGCCGCTGACATAATAGCCGAGCGCCCAGAAGCCGCCCGCGATGAACAGGGCGATCAACGCAAGCGCGCCGGCGAACTTGCCGAGGAAGCGCATCACAGGATCCTCCAGTCGTCGCGCAGGGCGTCCCCCAGTGCGATGACCATTCCCCGGTCGCGCAGATCGATCAGATGGGCAAGCACCGATCGCTCGGCAGCAGGGAAAAGCCGCGGATCGATGCCGACATACATCGCCGTGACCATCACCGGAATCGGGCGCGGCGCATCGCGCAGCAACCGCAGGATCTGCCCTTCGCGCTGCTTGCGATGCCCCATCATGCCGCGCACCAGCCGGCGCGGATTTTCGACCGGATCGCCATGCGCCGGATAATAGATGCGATCGTCGCGCTGCATCAGCTTGTCGAGGCTCGCCATATAAGCAGCCATATCGCCATCCGGCGGGGAGACGATGGTCGTCGACCAGCCCATCACATGATCGCCTGAGAATAGCGCATTCGCCTCAGGCAACGCGAAACACAGATGGTTTGAGGTGTGGCCCGGTGTCGCGACCGCGGTGAGCGTCCAACCATCGCCCGAAACCGACTCGCCATCGGCGAGCACCCGATCCGGCACATAATCACCATCGAACGAAGCATCGGCGCGTGGTCCGAGATCCTCGAGCGCAAGCGCGTTGCAGCCGACAATCGGCGCACCGGTCGCCGCCTTCAGCGCGCGCGAGGCGGGGCTGTGGTCGCGGTGGGTATGGGTAATGATGATCGCGGTGACCGGCCGATCGCCGATCGCCCGCAGCAGCGCTCCGACATGGCGGATATCGTCGGGCCCGGGGTCGATCACCGCCAGGTCAGTCGTCCCGACAAGATGGGTCTGCGTCCCGGTATTGGTGAAGGCCGAAGGATTGGGCGCGAGGATGCGCGCGACAAGCGGTTCGAGCTGCTCAGCCACGCCGGGTAGTTGCTCGCTCATGCGGGGCAGATGGCGGCTCGGACCGTTAAAGGCAAGAGAAGCGTTGGGGTGGGGGACCCAATTACGGTCCGAGTGACTCCCCCACCCCTAACCCCTCCGCGGAAGTGGAGGGGCTATGATACGTCAGTTCACCTTGGCGAGATCCTGTTCGAGCTCCTTGATCGACTGGTCGATCGCCAGGACAGCCTCCTTGCGCGCTTCCTCGCCCATCCTCGTATCGGACCGCATGCGCTCCTGAGCGCTACGCAAGCCGGCCAGCGCCGAACGATAGGCGTTGCGCTCGATATCCTTGGCGTTCGCGGCCATCGCCGCACCCTCGCGCGCTACCCGCTCGATCCGGTTGGTGCAGATGATGATCACCCGCTTGCCGTGCCGTTTCTCGTTGAGCACCATCTGATGGCGCTCGCCGTCACCGGGGCAATTCTTCGAGCTGATCTCGGGAACCTCGGGAATCGGTGGCACCCCTTCGAAATCCTCGTTGGTGACCTTGCCGTCCCTGTCGCGATGAATGATCCGGACGACCCTGCGATGCGCCACCTTGCCGTCGGCCGATACGGCGGTGATGTCGCTATCCACATCGGGACCGATCGGCGGCAGCGGCGCCATTGCCTCAGGCGGCGCGGGCGGGGCCGGTGGCGCCTCGGCCTGCACCCTGGGGGCAACCGGCACTGGCGCGGCCATCGGCGCTACCGCCGCAACGGGCGCCGCGGCGGCGACAGCCACCGGCAAGGCGAGGTGATCGAGCGAGGCGATATCCACCCCCGTCACAGTCTGGACGCTCGAGCGGACGCGCTCGGCCGCCTGGGTTCCAGAAGCGGTGGCGGCAAGCCCGCCAACGGTCAGCAGGGCAAGCGCAGCGCTGCCGCTGAACAGCCGCAGGCGAGATGTCTTGTTGGTGGTCAGCATTCTCAGTCTCCCCTTCAGATCTTCTATGGTGTGGAGGTGGCAGGCGGCCGACACAGCGCCACCATGCGCCGCCTTGACGATCGCGCAGGCATAGGTGTGTCGCAGCATCGGGTTCTGCCCGGCCAGGACGCGGGCATCGTTGGCGATTTCCTGGTCAGCGCGGAAAGCGCGGAAGGCACGCCAGGCGATCGGATTGAACCAGTGCAGCGCGAGCACGACCAGCGCGATCCAGTTGGCGATCAGATCGCCCCGCGCATGATGACCAAGCTCATGCGCCAGCGCGAGGTTGCGCTCATCGGCATCATAGCGCTCGCTGAAATCGCGTGGGAAAGCGACGTAGCGGCGCCATATCCCGAAGGCGAGCGGCCCCGATGCGGCGCTGGTCTCGATCAGCCGCACCCCGCCCTCGATCCTCGCCTCGCGCGCCGTCTGGTCGAGCATCCGGCGGCAGAAGCGGGCATGAACGAAGCTGTGCCAGCCGATAAATGCCGCCGCCCCCACCACCCAGAGCGAGACCAGGATCGGGCCAAGCGAGGGATGTTGGACGGCAGGTGCGGCGACATCCCCGCCGAGCGGTTCGATCACGTAGATCGTGATCTGCTCGCTCGCGCGGACCACCGGCGCGACTGCGATCTCGCGCCAGGACTGGGGAAGCGGGGGCAGCAACATGCGGAGCGCTGGCAGCGCCCACAGTGCATAGGCGATGTCGGGTCCGAAGCTGCGGCGAACCACGCCGCGCAGGCAGAGTACCGCGACCATCAGGACGGTTGAGGCGATCAGCGCCTCGATCGCCCATGGGATAAAGCCCGCGGCGCTCATGATTTGAGGCCTTTGAGCAAAGCCTCGATCTCGGCGATATCTTCATTGCTGAGCGCATCGCGCTCGGCGAGATGCGCGACCAGCGGCGTGAGCTTGCCGCCGAACAACCGGTCCATCAGCCGCCGCGATTCGCCCTCGACATAATCATCGCGCGCAACCAGCGGCCGATAGAGATAGCGGCGGCCATCTTCCTCATGTCCGATGATATTCTTGGCGAGCAACCGGCCGAGCAATGTCTTGACCGTATTGGCCGACCAGTCGCGCCCGGGCGGGATCCGCTCGGCGACGTCGGTGGCGCTGAGCGGGGCTTCGTCCCACAGCACTTCCATCACGGCATGTTCGGCATCGCTGATTCGTTCGGCCACAATCTGCTCCCGTAAAGCGTCGCGCTGACTACGCTTGTAATCGACTTGATTACATCTGTAGTCAATAGGCTGAACCGCCGATGAATGACGGCCGCGCTCGACACCGCCGGGCCGCACCGGCAAGCTGCCCGAAACGCGCAGGAGAGTGAAATGAACCAGCTCACGACCATCGCCGCCGGATTGCACTTTCCCGAAGGCCCGGTCGCGATGCCGGACGGCAGCGTGATCCTGGTCGAAATCGCCGCGGGTCGGATCACCCGCGTGAAACCGGACGGCGCGAAAGAGACCGTCGCCGAGCCCGGCGGCGGCCCGAACGGCCTTGCGATGGGGCCGGACGGCAAGCTCTATTGCTGCAACAATGGCGGCTTCGGCTGGATCGATACCGGCGCCTTGCTGATCCCCCACAACACCGCATCGAACTACACGACCGGACGGATCGAGCGGATCGATATCGCGACCGGCGCCGTCGAGACGCTCTACACCGAGGCCTGGAACGCGCCGCTCAGGGGCCCGAACGACATCGTCTTCGATGCGCATGGCGGCTTCTGGTTCACCGACTATGGCAAGACCCGCGAGCGGGCGCGCGACGTGACCGGCGTGTTCTATGCAAAAGCCGATGGCTCGGAATGCCGCGAGATCATCTTCCCCCTGGAAAACCCCAATGGCATCGGCCTCTCGCCCGATGGCAATACGCTCTATGTGGCTGAAACCTACACCTGCAAATTATGGGCCTTCGATCTCGAAGCGCCGGGCCAGGTCGCGGCCTCGCCCGGCCTTTCCGGCGGCGGCGGACGCTTCCTCTATTCGCCCGGCGGCTATACCTATTTCGACTCGCTCGGTGTCGACAGCGCCGGCAATATCTGCGTCGCGACCATCGGCCAAAGCGGGATCAGCGTGATCTCGCCGGCTGGCGAACTTGTCGAGTTCGTGCCGACGCCCGACCCGTTCACCACCAATATCTGCTGGGGCGGCGAGGATCTGCGAACTGCGTACATCACGCTCTCCGGCACCGGGCAGCTGGTGAGCATGCCATGGCCGCGGCCGGGGCTGAAACTGGTCCATTGAGGGGAGAACCGCGTTGATCCGCCACCATGAGAAGCATCTCGTCCAGCGCATCGGCTGGCTGCGCGCATCGGTGCTCGGGGCGAATGACGGCATCGTATCGACCGCGAGCCTGATCGTCGGCGTCGCCGCCGCCCAATCGAGCCGCTCGGCGATCCTGCTGACCGGTATCGCCGGACTTGTCGCGGGCGCGATGTCGATGGCGGCGGGCGAATATGTTTCGGTCAGCTCGCAATCCGATACCGAGAATGCCGATCGTGCCCGCGAAACGCGCGAGCTCGAAGAGGAGCCCGAATCCGAACGGCGCGAACTCGCCGCGATCTACCGCCAGCGTGGCCTCGATCCGGCGTTGGCGCTGCAGGTCGCCGATCAGCTGATGGCGCATGACGCGCTCGGCGCCCATATGCGCGATGAGCTCGGCATCAACGAGATGCTGGTCGCGCGGCCGGTACAGGCGGCGCTCAGCTCGGCGGCGAGCTTCGCTGCGGGCGCGATTTCGCCGGTGCTGATGGCACTTGTCTTCACCGGCAGCCAGCTCATCACCGCGGTGACGATCGCGTCGCTCGGCCTGCTGGCAGCACTCGGCGCCATCGGCGCGCACGCCGGCGGCGCGAACATGGGACGCGCCGCTCTGCGCGTCGCTTTCTGGGGCGCACTGGCGATGGGCGCGACGGCGCTGATCGGCAAGCTTGCCGGCACCCAGCTCTAGAAGACGACGCCAATCAGCGCGTGCGTTCGGTGCAACCCTGCATGCATGCGCCGCGCGATTGACCCGAGCCTGTGGCAATGGCTTAAGCGGGCCAAGAGGATGTTTCCGGAGATCGCGACCATGAAGAAGCTCTATCCCGATGCCGCGGCGGCGCTCGAAGGGGTCCTTCACGACGGCATGACGATCTGCGCGGGCGGCTTCGGCCTGTGCGGCATCCCCGAGCGGCTGATCGACGCGATCCGCGATGCCGGGACGAAGGACCTCACCATCGCAAGCAACAACGCCGGCATCGATGGCGAAGGCCTGGGCAAGCTGCTGCGCACGCGCCAGGTCAAGAAGATGATCAGCTCCTATGTCGGCGAGAACAAGGAGTTCGAGCGGCAATATCTGAGTGGTGAGCTCGAGGTGGAGTTCTGCCCCCAGGGCACGCTCGCGGAACGCTGCCGCGCGGGCGGCGCCGGCATTCCCGGCTTCTACACCAAGACAGGCGTCGGCACGCAGGTCGCCGAAGGCAAGGAAGTGAAGACTTTCGACGGCCAGGACTATATCCTGGAACGCGGCATCCGCGCGGACCTATCGATCGTCAAAGGCTGGAAAGCGGACGAGAGCGGCAACCTGATCTTCCGCAAGACCGCGCGCAACTTCAACCATCCAATGGCGACCGCGGGAAAGATCTGCGTCGCCGAGGTCGAGGAAATCGTGCCGGTCGGCAGCCTTGATCCCGACTGCATTCACCTGCCGGGGATCTATGTGAACCGGATGATCCTAGGCGCGCCCTACGACAAGAAGATCGAATTCCGCACCGTGCGTGAGCGGGCGGCGGCGTGAGGGAGCAGGCCTTTCTAAAGCCCCTCCCCTTCAGGGGAGGGGTTAGGGGTGGGGCAGCGTCGAGCGGGGCTCGATGCCCCGATCGGCGCTTCGGTCTGGGTGGCACGAGTCCTTTTGAGCGCGCAGACGCGCGCCCCCACCCCCTAACCCCGCACCGGGTGAAGAGCGCCCCGCGCTCTTCAGGCCATGCCGGGGGCATGGCCGACCCAGTGCGCCTGAAGGGGAGGGGCTTGCTTGTCTTGGCCCTCGCCCTTTCCGCCTGTTCCACGACGCAGACCCCGCCGCCGTCAAAGGATACTGGCCTCGACCTCGCGGGCGGCAGCGTCCTGTTTGTCGAACCCACACCCCCACCCCCAACCGTCCCCGCCGGCATGCAATATCTCTACGGCTCCGGCGAAAGCTCGGCGATCAGCGCGCAGGCATGGCATACCCTGCTCGGATACACAGCGGGCCAAGCCCGCAGCCGTCCCGCCGACAGCGCCATCCTCGCCCCCGACGCCACGCTCGCCGCGCCCACCTTCGTCCCCTGTGGCACCAAGCCAAAAGCCGCCGTCTTCGACGTTGACGAAACCGTACTGCTCAACCTCGGCTTCGAGTATAACGAAGCCGCTGACCCCAAGCCCTATGACGAGGCCCGCTGGAAGGCTTGGGAAAAGACCGGCGCCGGCAAGGTGTCCCCAACCCCCGGCGCGCTGGAGGCGCTGACTGCCCTGCGCAAGATGGGCGTGACGGTTGTCTTCAACACCAACCGCTCAGCCGTGAACGCTGACGCGACCAAAGCCACCATCGAAGCTGCCGGCCTGGGCCCAGCGGTCCACGGCGAAACCCTGTTCCTCGCCGGCGACGACACAATGGGCTCGAAGAAGGACGGCCGGCGCCAGATGATTGCCGCGAAATATTGCGTGATCGCGATGGGCGGCGACCAGCTCGGCGATTTCAGCGACTTGTTCAACGCGATCAAGTTGCCCGCCGAGCGGCGCGAAGCCACGCTCGCCGGACCGATCGCGGACAAATGGGGCGCCGGCTGGTTCGTGCTACCCAACCCCGTATACGGCACCGGCCTCAAGGGCGGCTTCGACGATATATTCCCTGCAGACAAGCGTTGGGCGCCGCCCCCGCCTGTCCCCACGCCCACGGAGAAGTAACATGGCCTGGACCCGCGACGACATGGCGGCACGCGCCGCGCGCGAACTGCAGGATGGTTTCTACGTCAATCTCGGCATCGGCATACCGACGCTTGTCGCAAACCATATTCCGGAGGGTGTCGAAGTGACGCTCCAGTCCGAGAACGGCATGCTCGGCATCGGTCCCTTCCCCTATGCGGGCGAGGAGGACCCCGACCTGATCAACGCCGGCAAGCAGACCATCAGCGAGCTGCCGCAATCGGCCTATTTCAGCTCGGCGGACAGCTTCGCGATGATCCGCGGCGGGCATATCGACCTGACCGTGCTCGGCGCGATGGAGGTCGCCGAGAATGGCGACATCGCGAACTGGATGATCCCCGGCAAGATGATCAAGGGCATGGGCGGCGCGATGGATCTGGTCGCCGGGGTGAAGAAGATCATCGTGGTGATGGAGCACACCAGCAAGAACGGCGACCCCAAGTTCATCCCGGCCTGTACCCTGCCGCTGACCGGCAAGGATGTGGTCGACATGATCATAACCGATCTCGCCGTGTTCCAGCGGCCCGATCACCTGTCGCCTTTCCGCCTGACCGAGATGGCCCCCGGCGTGACTGCCGAGGAAATCGCGGCCAAGACCACCGCCCATTATCTGAGCTGATCCATGGCCCTCACACTCATCACCGCAAACCGCAATTATTCGAGCTGGTCGCTCAGGCCATGGCTGTTGATGAAGGCGCTCGGCATCCCGTTCGAGGATCGCCTCGTCCAGTTCACCAAGCCCGACAATTATGACGATTTCCGCGCCTTCTCCCCGACCGGACAGGTCCCCGTCCTGATCGATGGTGACCGCACCATCTGGGATTCGCTCGGCATCACCCTTTATCTCGCCGAGCGCCATCCAGGCGTCTGGCCGGCGGACGAAGCGGCGCGCGCCTGGGCGCAGTGCGCCACCGCCGAAATGCATGGCGGCTTCGGCGCGGTGCGGGGCGATTGCACGATGAACGTGGGCGTCCGCGTGGCCGCGAAGCCGGCATCGGCCACGCTGAAACGGCAGGTCGCACGGCTCGCCGAACTCTGGGCCGAGGGCCTGTCGCGCTTCGGCGGCCCATGGCTCGCCGGCCCGGACTTCACCGCGGTCGATGCGTTCTACGCGCCGGTTGCATTTCGGGTCCGTACCTATGGCCTGGACGTCGGCACCGATGGCGCACGCTGGGTCGCGCATATCCTCGATCATCCAGCGATGCGCGAATGGGAAAGTGCCGCGCTGGCCGAAACCTGGCGCGAGGCCGATCATGAGGCAGAGCTCGCCGCGGCCGGCACGATCACCGCCGACTATCGGGCGTGATGCAGCGTGCCATCGCCGCCGCTGCGCTCGCGATCCTGCTCGCACTGGCGTTGATGGTGACATTCATCTCGCCGCCCGCGCTGCTGAGCCTGCTCGACGGCGCCATCGGCGGCGGCGTGGGGGCGAGCCGCCCGGGCAGCGCCCTGCCCTTCGGCACCCACGGCCAGACGCTCGATGTATGGCGGCCGGCGGGCAAGGCGACCGTGAAGCGCCCGGTGCTGATCTTCTGGTATGGCGGCGGCTGGGCCAAGGGCGACCGGCGAGCCTATGCGTTTGCTGCGCGCGCCTATGCCAGGTCCGGCTTCGTCGTCGTCATGCCGGATTACCGCAAGGTGCCGGGCATCCGCTTTCCCGCCTTCGTACAGGACGGCGCCGAAGCGGTGAAATGGACCCGCGATCATGTCGCCGACTATGGCGGCGATCCGGACAGGATCGCGGTCGCGGGGCATTCGGCGGGGGCATACACAGTCGCGATGCTCGCGCTGGACACGCGCTGGCTGAAGGCAGAGGGTGTCGACCCGAACATCATCAAGGCGGCGGTCGGCCTCAGCGGCCCCTATGATTTCTACCCCTTCACCTCAGCCCGCGCGATCGCCGCGATGCAGGGCGCCGATGCGGCCGCAACCCAGCCGATCAATTTCGCCCGCGCCGATGCGCCGCCGATGCTGCTCGTCACCTCCACCGGAGACACCGAGGTCCGCCCGAAGAACGCGATCAACCTCGCAGCCCGGCTTAAGGCGCTCGGCGCTCCGGTGACGCTGAAAATCTACCCCGACCTGACTCATGAGGACGTCGCCAAGGCGCTGTCCAAACCGTTTCGCGGCAAGGGACCAGTGCTAGCCGACAGCGTCGCCTTCCTGAAAGCGGAACTCGAAAGGCCAGCGTCTCAGGGACGGCACTGATGCGCGCAGGGACTGGCTGCCTGCTGGTGCCGGTCTTCGCGCCGCTCCTGTTCATTGCATCCTTGGGACTTGTCCGGACGAGCGCCATGGAATCGCCCGCAGCTTCGACCGACGCCTTTACCTTGACGATTGCCAGTGCCGCCGCTTCGGCTTCGTCGCTGGGCGCCTGGCCAGTGATCTATAACGATATCTATCCGGATGACGGTCGAATCACAGGAACGTTGAACCCGCATTCGCGCACCGTGAAGGTGCAAAACCTGCAGCTGATCATCAGCTCTCCATCCGGCCAAAGCCGCGTCACGCGGTGCCTCTCGGACTATCGGGATACATGTTATTTCGACGCGGACCTTCGACCCGCGAAACTCGAACAGGGGGTCGTGGTTTTGGTGCTCGATGCGGATTCAGGCAAACCGGTCTCATCACCGATCAGTTTCTCCTTCGCGCGCCGCGTCACCTACTCTTCCACTTTGTGGGAAATTTTGATGAGCGTCTGACATCTGGTCGATCGCCGATAGCCAACACCCACCGCGATACAGCCGATCTGAAGGCAATTCCGGCAGCGGCCTCGCCATTTTCCTCTAGCCTGCAGCTGCACGTTTGACGGCTACGAGCCGCAGATCGGTGGAGGGGAAGAATGGCCTTTGCTTTGACGTGGTTGCCGGATGTGCTGAAAGCTGCCGGCCTCAAGGTCGAGCTCCAGCCGGGGTGGGAAACCCGCGGCCTCGGCGACATGGGCATAGTGCGCGGCGTGATGTGTCATCACACCGCCGGGCCGGCAGCCGGAAACATGCCCTGCCTCGGCGTCATCACCAATGGCCGCCCCGATCTGCGCGGGCCCTTGTCGCAGCTCGGCCTCGGGCGCGACGGCACCTATTATGTCATCGCCGCGGGAAAGGCGCAGCATGCCGGCAAGGGCAGATGGCAGGGCGTGACGACGGGCAACACCAATTTCATCGGCATCGAAGCGGAAAACCGGGGCATAGCGGCTGACCCATGGCCGGAGGTGCAGATGGACGCCTATCGACGCGGCGTCGCTGCTATCCTCGGCAAGATCGGCGTGGGCGCCATCATGTGCTGCGGGCATAAGGAATATTCGCTGCCGCTGGGCCGCAAATCCGATCCCTCCTTCGACATGATCGATTTCCGCGCCAGGGTCGCCGCACTCCTCACCGGCACCACACCAGCGCCCAGCCCGGACATCGGTGAAGGTCCCCGGCCGGTCTTGCGTCGGGGCGCGGAAGGAGCATTTGTCGCGGAAATCCAGGCAAAGCTCGGCCTGCCGAATGACGGGATCTTCGGGCCGAACACCGAAGCGAAGGTCCGCGCCTTCCAGCAAGCTCAGGCCCTGTCAGCCGACGGCGTGGTAGGCGCGAAAAGCTGGGCCGCGCTGGACGCCGCTTTCCCCTGATCGCGGAGCCGGCTAAACGCGCCGCCATGAATATTCTGCTGACCGGATCGAGCGGCTGGCTTGGCCGTTTCCTCGCGCCGCGGCTGCGCGCAGCCGGCTATGTCGTGACCGGGCTCGATGTGGCGCCGGGCGTCGATACCGACGTGATCGGCACTGTCGCCGACCGCGCGCTGGTGGACCGGATCTTCACTGAACGCGGGATCGAGGCGGTCATCCATGGCGGCGCGCTGCACAAGCCCGACATCGTCCGCTACTCGAACCAGGCCTTTGTCGACGTAAACCTCAGCGGCACGCTCAATCTGCTCGAGGCATCGGTTGCGGCTGGCGCCAGCCGGTTCGCCTTCACCTCGACCACCTCGCTTATGATCTCGACCGCGATCCGCGAAGGGCGCGGCGATACCGCCGTGTGGATCGACGAAACGCTGGCGCCGCTCGAGCCGCGCAACATCTACGGCGTGACCAAGCTCGCCGCCGAGCAGGTCTGCCGGCTGATCCATGCCGAGCACGGTCTGCCTGTCGTGATCCTGCGCACCTCGCGCTTCTTTCCCGAGGATGACGATACCCACCTCACCCTCTCGGGCGAGAATATGAAGGCGAACGAGCTGCTCCACCGCCGGCTCACCGTCGAGGATGCCGCCGAAGGCCATATGGTTGCGCTCGAACGCGCGCCCGAGATCGGGTTCGGCACCTTCATCCTTTCCGCGCCGACGCCTTTCGTCCTGGACGATGTGGCTGCGCTGAAAGCCGACGCGCTCGGCGTGATCGCCCGCTATTTCCCGGATGCCGCGGAGCTCTATGCCCGGCAGGGCTGGCAGCTTCCCGCCACGATCGACCGTGTCTACGACGCCGGCCTGTCGGAGCGCCTGTTGGGCTTTCGCTGCAAGACCGATTTTGCCGCTGTCCTCGCCGCACTGCGCAGCGGCGAACCGCTGCCCTTCGCGCATGACGCCGATTATGTTTCGCCGAAAGAGCGCAGCGCCTCCGTCGCAATTTAGTCGCTCGACACTCTCGTTTCGCTGCCGTTCCTGTACGGGCCCCGATCCATTTTTTAAGGACACGGGATTTCTTCATGCGGATATTGAGACGGATCGCGATCGGGCTCGTCGGGGTCATCATGCTCGCAACGGCAGTGTTGTACGGCGGATCGGAGTGGGCGCTGGCGCGCGACCATCAGGTGCCGCTGGCGTCGCTCAGCGTCCCGCACGACGCCGCTTCGATCGCCGAGGGTGGACGGCTCGCCCGCATCACCGGTTGCCGCGGCTGTCACGGCGTCGATGGCGGCGGCAACGTCCTGGTCGATGATCCGATGCTCGGCCGGCTGGTGCCGCCGGCCCTGGCGCGTGTCGCAGCGACCGAAACCGACGCCGAGCTCGACCGTACCATCCGGCATGGGGTCCACAAAAATGGCCAGGCGCTGTTCGTCATGCCAACCAGGGCGCACCGGTATCTCGCCGATGAAGACAGCGCGCGGATAATCGCCTGGATCCGGAGCCTGAAGGCGCGGCCGGATGACGTGGTTGCCAGCACGAGCTTCGGGCCGGTCGGACGCGGACTCGTCCTCTTTGGAGCGTTGCAGCCGAGCGCCCATCCCGAACGCGTTTCGCCGGCCACCCGGCCGGCGGACATCGGCCGCTATTTCGTCAACATTTCCTGCGTGTCATGCCATGATCTCCACACGCCTCGACCGACCGAAGACGGCAAGCAGGTTGCGCCGCCGCTCGCGCCGATGGCGGCGGCTTATGACGCGGCCGCATTCCGCACGCTGCTCCGCACCGGCAAGGGCATGTCCGGACGCGATCTGGGGATGATGACAAGCGTGGCGCGAGGCGATCTCTCCGCTCTGAGCGATACCGAGATCACGGCGGTCCAGGCCTATCTGACCGCCGAGGCGGCCAAGGCACCGCTGCAATAGAGGCGTCGGCTCGATTCAACTGCGCCGCCGGATCGGCCATAGGGCAAGCACCAGACATCCCGGATGCTCGCCATGCCCTTTATCCTCACTGACCTGCTGGAGGTTTTTCAGCGCCGGTACGCCAGCGACGTTCGCCCCAAATTCCCTGATAATTCCCTGTTATTCCCTGTTCCGCGGGGGCCAGACCGACCGGAGATTCTTTCAAGTCATTATAAATCAACGCAAAACTGCGGTATTTCTATCGGCACGGCCACAAGAAAAAAAGAAAAATTCCCTGTTATCGCCGCCGGAACAGGGAAATCCACACCGCCACAGCCGCCGCCGCTACAGCAATTTGCGCAGCGTCAAACTCACCGTCCGCCCGATCGGATCGAGATAGTCGGGCTGGAACCGGTTCGGGACTCGGCCATTCCCGTCGCGCACCCGCTGTTGCCCGTCGGTGATGTTGCTCACGCTGACCTTCAGCTGGACTTTCTTCGTCCATTGCTGGGTCTTCAGGAAGTGATGCACGCTGATGAAGGCGCTCATGTTCAGCTTGAAGATCGGCGAGAACTGCAGGTCCGCGGCGGGCGTGGCGCCGCGCGCCCGGCTGGCTCCGTTGTACCAGCAGTCGAACGACATGCCGTTGCCGAGATAGTTGATCCCGCCATAAGCATAGCTCCCCACGCGGAAGGCGCCGCCGGCACCGGTCGTGTCGCCGCGCAGCAGATCGAACTCGGCCGTGCCCGGTCGCAATTGCAGCCGGCTGCTGAACTTGATGCTCGGACCCATGCCGGCATAGAAGTTCGCCCTCGCTGGAGCCGGGCCAGGCGCTGCTGTCTTGGGCGGCGGCTTGCCCAGCATTCCGCTCGAGTTGATGATCAGGTTCAGCGTGCGCTGGCGTTCGCGGTAGAAGTTGATCGGCTGATACGCGACCGAGACGAGCCGCCCCGATGCGTCCCGGACGAACAGGTCGGGCAAAGCCGCCTCGATCTGGGGCGTGACCGCATAGACCGTCCCGGTACGATCCCGGATCATGGTCGCTTCATAGGTCGCGCTCAGCCGCAGCTCGCGCTTCGCGAACGGCTTGATGGTCAGCCCCAGCGACCTGACGAGGCGGTGCTCCGCGCCAAGATCGGGATTGCCGCCGGTGATCAGCGTGACCAGTTCGGTGCGGCCATTGCCGAAATCGAACACGGGTACGTCCGACAAGCGTATCACCGGGTTCGACAGATCCGTCAAAGACGGCGCGACCGCGCTGCGCTTGAGCTGCGCGATCAGCTGGACTCCTTCCAGAAACCCCCATGTCACGCCAAAAGTCGTATCGCTGAGCGACCCGAAGCCACCGACTTCGCGCACATTGGCTGACGCGTTCACCGAGAGATCGCCGATGAAAGAAAGAATTTTTTCGCGTCTCGATGCGATCGGGATGTCGATCGCGACACCGCCCTCGATGCGGGTCCGGCCGATATGCAGCTCGAACGGATTGGCACCGCGCGTAAAGGAGTTCGCTGTCGAGCGGTCGAACTCGGCGGTCGCCGTCACTGCCATCACGCCGGCCGGCAAGCGTATCGGCGTGTTGGTGATTACGGATTTCATGCTGGCGGTGCGGGTGCGCAGCTGCGCCACATCGACCAGCCGCGCTTGCAACAGCGATTGGTCAAGCGGCGCGAATGGGTTCGCGCCGCCCGCGATTGCCGCGTTCGCCGCTTTCACATCGATACTGCGCTCGTTGAACCCGGCGATCGTCTGTTGATCCAGCACTGCGCTCAAATCCCAGCGCCACCCCGCGATCGCCCCGCGCACCAGGCCTCCGGCATGAAGCGTGGTGGTGGTCTGGCGTTGCCGGAGCGGATCGACCTCAGTCAGATAGCGGCTCAGCAGGACAGTTCCCGCAAAGGGCGAATAAGGGTTGGTTCCGGGCACGGTCAGGGTCGCCGGTGCGAGCCCGGCCACGGTGCGGTCGCGGCTTTGCTCGGCCAACAGGCTGAGCGATCCGGCAATCGTCTTCCCGATACGGCCGGCCAACACCGCCTCAGCCTTCACCGCATCATTGCGCGCCACCATTGTCCGATATGGTCCGGAATCGAACAGGCGCGGCTGGTTCGCGCCTGCTGCGAAGCCGGCGATAGTGCCCCGGTCAGCCGGCGCCCCGGGCACTGGCGCGACCGTCACGATCTGGCCCGCTGCGGCCGAGAGCGCCGGGTCGATCTCACCCCGGTTCAGGCCGCTGACATTGCCGAGCGCGTCGAACAATATGTCGGGATCGGGTGCTATGTTGCGTTCGGACTGGAAGAGCGGCTCGGTGTGGCGATATTCCAGGTTGACCGTCAGGCGGCTGTCATTGTGCAGCCGGGTCAGGCCGAAATTGGCATCGCCCCGCGCGCTCCCGCCGCGCGTCGTGGTGCCGGCGGTGCCACGGATCTCGATCTGCTTGAATTGCCGCTTGGTGATGAAGTTCAGCACGCGCCGGGTCGGCGGATAGCCGAATTTCAGCGCTGCCGCCTCAGGCAGCAGCTCCACCTTCTCGATCGCCTCGGGCGGAAGCGCACCAATGTCCTGATAGCCCGAGACCCGCTGCGCATTCAGCAGGAAGATCGGTTCGGATCCGTCCGCGGAGCGCGCCGCGGGGCGGATCACGCGCATCAGGTCCTCCATCGTCGTCGCGCCGACGCCGGCGATGGTGCTCGCGTCATAGGTCGCCAGCGGCTCGATGTCGGTAACAGCCGATCCGCGCTGCCCCGTGACGACGATATCGGAAGCGAGATCGCCGCCGCTTTCCGCCTTTTGCGGCACTGGCGGCTGGCTCGATTGCTGTGCCGCAACCGGCACTCCGATCACGGCAGCAGAACAGGTCAGGGCGCAACGCAGCCACGCTCGCGCAGGACTCGGACGTTTCCTGCGCAAGATCATCCACTCCCCGGGCACAGCGCCCTACTTAACGCCTTGATTTCGCAGGTCCAACGAAAGCGTGATCAAACCCGCCGCGCGAAGCTCCCAGGATCGGCGGCACGCCACCATGCGGCGAGGCGGGGATCACGCGCGCCGTCGATCAGCTCACCAGGTTCGACAAAGGGGTATATCTCGTCGATCGACCGCATCTCGGCCGCATTGATCCGCTGCCGCAGACCATCGGGGGTGAACTCGTCCGGCGATTGCAGCCCACACGCAACCACGATGTCGTGCAACGCATCGAGCGTCGCCTTCTGGAAGCGCGCGACCCGCTCGGCCTTGTCCGGCACCACCAGCCCGCGCTGGCGTGCCGGCGACTGGGTGGCGACGCCGGTCGGACAGGTGTCGGTATGGCAGCGCATCGACTGGACGCAGCCGAGCGAAAACATGAAGGCGCGCGCGGCGTTGCACCAGTCGGCGCCCAGCGCTGCGTTCATCGCGATCGACGCGCCTGAATTGACCTTGCCCGATGCGGCCAGCTTCACCTTGGTCTTGAGGTTGGCCCCGACCAGAGCATTGCGCGCCAGGATAAGTCCCTCTCGCAACGGCATCCCTACCCGGTCGCTGAGCTCGGTCGGTGCCGCCCCCGTCCCGCCCTCGGCACCGTCGATGACGATGAAGTCGATCAGGATCTCCGTCTCGAGCATCGCCTTCATCACTGCGAACAGCTCATGCGGATAGCCGACGCACAGCTTGATCCCGACCGGCTTGCCGCCCGACAGCTCGCGCATCCGGCCCGCGAACTCCACCAGTTCGCGCGGCGTCGAAAAGGCTCTGTGGCGGGCCGGCGACAGGCAATCCTGCCCCTCGGGCACATCACGGGTCTTCGCGATCTCGGCCGTTACCTTCGCGCCGGGAAGCAGGCCACCATGCCCCGGCTTCGCGCCCTGGCTGAGCTTGAGCTCAGTCATCTTGACCTGATCGTTCGCGGCACGATCCCTGAAATGCTCAGCGTCGAAATGCCCATCCTTGTCGCGACAGCCGAAATAGCCCGAGCCGATCTCCCACACCACGTCGCCGCCGTGCTTCGCATGATAGGGCGAGAGCCCCCCCTCGCCGGTGTCGTGGTAGAAGCCGCCGATCTTCGCACCCAGATTCAGCGCCTCGATCGCGTTGGCGCCAAGCGCCCCGAAGCTCATCGCGGAGATGTTCAGTCGAGACGCCTTGTAAGGCCGGCTGCACTGATCCGTCCCGACCGTGACGCGCGAATATTTCTCCACCTCGCGCGACGGCGCCATCGAATGGGCAAGCCACTCATATTCGTCCGAATAAACGTCGAGCTCGGTACCGAACGGATGAGTCGAATTGTCGCCCTTGGCCCGGGCATAAATCAACGAGCGCTCGTCATGATTGAACGGCCGCCCGTCGAGATCGCTCTCGACAATGTACGATCGCAGGAACGGCCGCAGCCATTCGAAAAACCAGCGAAACCGCGCCGAAACCGGGAAGTTGCGCCTTAGCGAATGATGAGGCTGGAACAGATCGATGAGTCCGACGATCAGCAGCGGCGCGAACAGGGCGAGCAACCACAATGCAGCCGGGTGTTCGAACCCGATGGCAATCACCGCGGTCGTGCCGGCCAAACCCGCAAACAGCAGAGAATTGCGCGAAAGGCCCTGATCCCGAAAAAGGGTATCGATGAGTGGCGCGCGGCCGTTCACGACAGCAGCGCCTTGACGTCTCGGATCTTCCCGATTGGTGCCACCGATATCGTCATCGCTCGCCTCCCCCTCGCGCCGCCCGCAGCGACTCGTCGAGCTCGATCGTCGGGCTTTTCTCTCCACCCTTCAATAGCCGAGCAATGACATTCAACGGCTGCCAAAATAGGTCCAATTGGAACCTAATGACGCCTCCAAGCGCTTGAACCCCCGGAGAAGAGGAGGACGACATGGCAGAATATCGAAACACTGATGGAACGACCACCATCGTTGAGAAGCGATCCAATGCTGGCGTTATGATAGGCCTCGTCATCGCATTCATCGCGATCATCGTCGCCTTGCTGTTCCTGACTGGATTCTGGAGCGCCGACGTCAAGAAGAGCGGGTCGCTGCCCGATGTGAAGGTCTCGGCGCAGGGCGGAAGCCTGCCTGAGGTGGACATGCATTCCAAGGAAGTCGTTGTGGGCACCAAGGCGACCAAGGTCACCGTGCCCAAGGTCGAGACCACCAAGACCACCGTCGACGTTCCGGTGGTCGGGGTGAAGGACGACAAGAAATAAGCCCAGCCTAGCCGCCATGCTTACTGGCGAGCAGCAAAGAAAGACCCCGACGGCTCCGCCGTCGGGGTTTTCCGCGAAAATCAGGCAGCCAGTTCGCGCGGCGTCGTGAGCAGAGCGCCGATCGCGGCAGCATCTACCGGGCGGCTGATCAGATAGCCCTGCGCCATGTCGCAATGTGCGTCACGCAGGAAGGCGAGGCATTCCTCGTCCTCGACGCCCTCGGCCACCACCTTTAGGCCGAGCTCGTGGGCCAGCTCAATGGTCGAGCGCACCAGCACCCCGTCGCTGCGATTGCGGTGCGCGAACTGCACGAAGCTGCGGTCGATCTTGAGCTCGTCCAGCGGCAGGCGCTTGAGGTAACTCAGTGTCGACTGGCCGGTACCATAATCGTCCATCGAGATGGCGATGCCCATCGCCTTGAAACCCTGAAGCGCGGCGATCGCGCCTTCGCCGTCGATCATCGCCGCTGACTCAGTCACCTCGAACACCAGCCGGCCCGGCGCCAGCCCGCTGTCCTCGACCAGCTTGCGCGCCGCGGCGAGGAACGGCTCCGAGCCGAGAAGCTTGGCCGAGATGTTCACCGCACCGCTGATCCTGTTGCCGTCACTTTCCCAGGCGCCCAGATCAGCGATGGTCTGGCCGAGCACGAAGAGGGTGAGCCCGGCGATACGATCATTGCGTTCGGCGAGCGGGATGAAGGCGTCGGGCGAGATCATGCCGCGCTCGGGGTGAATCCAGCGCACTAGCGCTTCGACGCTCGCGATATGGCCATGCGCGATGTCGAATTTGGGCTGGTAGAGCACGCGCAGGCCACCCTCCGCCACCGCTTCGTCGAGCTCGCCGAGCAGTGACAGGTCACGCGCGGCCTCTTCCCCCTCGCGCTCGGCATGGACATGCCACCCTGCACCCGCCGCCTGCGCCTGGGCTGCGGCGAGGATCGCGTTGGCCACGACCCGCCCGGCGTCGCGCGGCTGCCCGCTCGCCATGCCGATCACCAGCGACACGTCGATCTTGCGGCCCTGGACCTCGACCGGCGCGAGCATCAGCGCGCGGAGTTGCTCATAGTGCCAGGTGAGCTGTTCGGCATCGACCGTGGCGCACCAGCCGAGCACACGGTCCTCCACCCGGTACACGGTGTTGCCGGCGCCGATCAGGCTGACGCGGTCGCGCACGCGGCGGATCAGGTCGCCGACCGCGTCTCCGCCGATGGCCGCGACGATCTTCTCATAATCAGCGATGCGCGCGGTGGCGACGACCAGCGGCGCGTCGCCATCGCGCGTCGCGGCGACCAGCGCGAGGCGGTTCGGCAGGCCGCTCTGCGCGTCATGCGCCCGGGCGCGGCCCACCGCCTCGGCAACGCGCATCGACAGCATCGCCGATGTGGCGACAGCCCATGCAACCAGCGCGGGAACGAGTTGGAAGACGCACCCAAAGGAACTCGCGGCACCGACTGCCGTGCAGAACAACAGTGCCGGACCGGCAGCGATAATCCCCCCGAGCATCCAGCGCCGCCGATAGGAAACGAACGTGGCCATGCCGGCGAGCATCAATGCCACGAGCAACGGCGCGATCCAGCCGCCGGCCACCGGCACGCCCTGCAGCAGCGTCTCGGCGGCGAGCGCCTGGATGACCACCCCCGGCACGACACCGTGAGCGGGCGCGACATAGCGGTCGCCGACCTCGATCGCCGTCGCACCGATCAGCACCCGCTTGCCACGCACTGCGGCAGGGTCGAAATAGCCGTCGCGGACATCAATGAAGCTGAGCCGCGGAATGGTTGCCGGATCGATCGCATAGTCGATCGGAAAACGCGTGCTCGCGTCGCCGCCGCGCTGCGCGAGGATCGCGGAGAGCGCAGGACGCGGCACGCCGGCAGTCACCGCGCCGAGCGGGACGTTGCGCACCACGCCGTCCGCATCCGGCGCAACGATGATCGAGGCGAGCATTGCATGGTCGCGCAACTGCTGCACCGGAAGAGAGTCGGTCACGCCGCGCCGGCCGCTCCCCGGGGGTTGCGAGAAGGTCGGCAGGATCACCTGGCCCTCAGCCCGCGCCAGCGCGGCCGCGAGCGCCGCATCGTCGTCGGGATTGGAGCGTGACGAGAAGTCGACATCGAACGCGATCGCAGCCGCGCCGGCCCGGCGGAGCTGGTCGATCAGCGCGGCATGGTTGCGGCGGGGCCAGGGCCAGCGGTCGATCCGCGCGATGCTGTGCGCGTCGATCTCGACGATCGTAAGGTCACCACTCGCTGCGTGGCGCCGCAGCGCGAAGCGCCAGTCCTGCACCATGTGCTCGGCACCGGTGCCGAGTTCTCCCACACCGACCAGCACCCCGGCGCAGGCCGCGAGACCCAGCGCAAGCGAACGCCACCGACGGCGCAATAGCACTAGAAGGGGAGACGGAAGCGGTGCGCGGCTCATTGGGTCACCTACCGCGACAAAGCTAACGGAGCGTCAATCGTACCTAGCCCTTCGGGTTGCCGCCGCCGCCGCTGTTGCCGTTGCCGTTGCCGGAATTGCCGTTCCCGTTGCCGGAGCCGTTTCCGTTGTCCGACCCGCCGCCATTACCGTTGCCGTTACCGGAATTGCCGTTCCCGTTGCCGGAGCCGTTTCCGTTGTCCGACCCGCCGCCATTACCGTTGCCGTTACCGGAATTGCCGTTCCCGCTACCGGAACCGTTTCCGTTGTCCGACCCGCCGCCATTACCGTTGCCGTTACCGGAATTGCCGTTCCCGTTACCGGAGCCGTTATCGGACGCGCCGCTGCTACCGTTGCCATTTCCACTATTCGAGCCACCGGAGTTCCCGTTGCCCGAGCCGGTGTCATTACCCGCACCGCTGGAGTTGCCGTTGCCGTTGCCGTTGCCGTTGCCGTTGCCGCTGCTGCCCGCGCTGGAACCATTTCCATTGCCGCTATTCGACGCGCCAACCAAATTGCCGTTGCCTGAGCCGCTCGTCTCCGCGCGCGCGATCGCCACAGCGCTCGCCACCGCGGTGCCGTTGCTCTTGCCGCTGACCAGGCCGTCGGTGATCTTGCCGAGATCTGCCGGCTTAGCTTCGATCGGTGCGGCGACGACGCTGTTCGCGACATCCGCCCAGGCGATATCGTCATAACCGGCCGAATGGCTGCCGGCGCTGCCCGAGGCATCGACCGCCCCGGCGTCATCATGGTCCCCGCTCGCGCTCGCCCCATTCGGGGTCGGCGCTGCCGGGGCGGTCGCCCCGCCACGCCCACGTGCCGGTGAATCGATGCTGTGCGCGTTCTGGCCCTGCACCGTGAGGCGGAAGCGATCGCTCGCCATCACGCTCGCCACCGCACCGGGTCGGATCAGTTCATGCGCGCCGCCATCAGCGGTTGCCGCCTCGACAGCACCCTCGATCACCTGGACCGAGCTGCCCTCGCGGGTGACGGTAACGGAGAAGGTCGTGCCCTTCACAACGGCGGCGAGGTACGGCGCCTGCACCGCGAAACGCGGATCCTTGCGGTGTTCGATGCGGAACAGCGCATTGCCCCATTCCTGGATCATCTGAAAAAGGCCGCCGGACTGCGCCGCGACCGGAAGCCGCATCCGCGCATTCGCCGAGAGGGTGACGAAATCCTGGCCGCGCACCAATATGGCGCGCCCGGTCGGTCCGGTCATCACGGTGGCACCCGCCGGTACCGCGGCCCCGCGCGCGCCAGGGTGATCGCCCGCGCTGTCGCGTATGACGACGCGTCCGCTCGCCTCGCTGATCGTCCAGCCGGCACTCTGCGCATAGGCGCTCGTGCTGCACAGCAACGCAGCGATAGCAGCCATCCCGGCTCGAAGCATTGTGGAAACCCCCCTTCTCTCGCTTGCCGGATAGCGGGTCGTGCTTGCAACCAAGTTGGCGAGGCTGGTTAACTGTTCGCTTATCAACCTAATTTTTACAGCTGAGCGCGTAGGTGCGAGAGTTCTTGATTCACGACGGGAATGCCAATGCAGCGCCGGCCGGCCAGGGCCCTTGGAAAGCTTGTGCTTGGCTGCGCTGCGCTGGCTTTGTCTGGCGCAGCCGCGGCACAGAGCGCGCTCGACCGCGCCACCCGTTCGACCCAGGCCGATAGCGAGCGCCCGACTGCACCTGCCACCAGCGTCGCGCCCATCCCCGTCGACATCGCCGATGATGCCGCGCCGCCGCCTGCTGCATCGAACGAAGCGCCGGTCGCGGTCGGCGCCATCCGGCTGGTCGGGCTGCAAATCCTTACCCCTGCGGATTTCTCGGACATCCTCGGCGATTATGTCGGCAAGGAATGTACGACCGCCGATCTCCAGGCGCTCGCCACCAAGCTGACTCAGCGTGCCCGAGCGCGCGGTTACGTGCTTGCCTCGGCAACGATCGCGCCGCAGCGGCTCGTCGCCGGCGTGCTCGCGGCGTATATCGATGAGGGCCGTATCGCGCATGTTCGGATCGAGGGCAGCGACCGCGCCGCGCTTCATGCCGTGCTCGATCCACTGGCCAGCGGCAAGCCGATCACCATGGCCGAGCTCGAACGTCAGCTGATGCTGGCGAGCGATATCGACGGCATTGCCATCCGCCATACCCGCTATGCGCGCGAGCAGGGACTTGGCGTGCTGACGGTGAAGGTCAGTGCCAACCGCGTGCGGGGGCGCGTGGTCGTCTCCAATGACGGCACCAGGCCGTTCGGCCCCGAACAGGTGCGCATCGAGCTCGGCGCCGGCTCGCTGCTCGCCGCAGACGATTGGGTGAGCTTCACGCTCGGCAGCAGCTTCGAGCCCGGCGAGGTTGCCTATGCCAAGCTGCGGTACAAGCTGCGGGTCGGCGCGAGCGGCACCGAGCTCGCGCTCAGCGGCTCCTTCTCCGCGACGCATCCGGGCGCCTATCTCGCCCCCTATGACCTGGTCGGCCATGACGCCTTTCTTGGCGTCTCGGTGCTCAAGCCTTTGCTGCGCCGTCGCACCCACAGCATGTGGCTGAGCGCCGGGCTCGACCTCCGGGACGCACGGCAATGGTCGCACGGCATCGGCATTCAGCGGGACCGGATCGTCGCGGCGCGGCTCGGCCTTTACGGCTATCAGCGCTTTGCCGGCGGCAATCTGCGCTACAACGCGCTGCTGACCCAGGGCCTGCCGCTGTTCGACGCGAGCGACACCGATCTCGGCGCCTCGCGCTGGCTCGCCCGCGACGATTTCACCTCGGCCTCGGTCTGGGCCGACTGGACCCGGCCCCTCGGGGGAGGCGTCGGCGTCAAGCTCGCCGGGCAGGTGCAGGTCGCCTCTGGCCCCTTGTTCATCGCTGAGCAGATCGGGCTGGGCGGCGGACCGTTCCTGCGCGGTTATGATTATAGCGAGCGGTCGGGCGACGAAGGCGTCATGGGCTCGGCCGAGCTCCAATATTCCCTGCACACCGCCGATGACGGTACGGTGCGGCGCGCGCAGATCTACGCCTTCATCGATGGCGGCAAGGTCGCATATCTCGGCGGCGGTTGTTGCGGCGGCGCGCTCGCCTCGGGCGGCGGCGGCCTCCGCGCCGATCTGGCGCATGGCCTCGGCGCAACGCTGGAAGTGGCGGTCCCGATGACCGGCCCGCGCTACGACACGGGACACGCCGACCCCAAGGTCAACGTGGCGATCGCCAAGTCGTTCTGAACGGCGCCCGCGAGCAATCTAATCCGCACGGATCGCCACGGCTTCGTTGCCATAACTCCGATCGCGAGCGGACGAAAATTCCAGCCATGTCAAAGAGCGGCGCGCACCGCTTCTGACGGTTCGTGGGTGCCGCTATGGGCGATTTCAGGCATGGGTTGAATCGCGGGACGAGTTCGGGGCGGAAATGTTGGACGTGTGACATAATTCGACGCGGATTTTGGCGCTCCGAAGCGGGTTCCACGAGGGGAAATACCCGGAAAACGGCGCGCCCGAGTTGGAGAATTTTGTCATGCCTATCGGGGCTATTCGCAGTTAGGACATGGGACCGAGACAGGTGTCGACAGCGCTCAGCGCCTCCGAGGCTGTTGGGAATGTCATGAGGGGTCACTGACATTTCCTATCTGTACAGAACATTGTACAGATCCGCTCACACCCTGACTTGACTGCTTAAGCGACTGCCCTCGGAGAACCGTGCGATCCTGAGCGATGTCTGACGGCGACTGAAACGACTAAGGGCGAACGCCCGGGGAAATGTCACCGCGACAGAATTGTGAAGCCGGAACTCGATTCCTCATCCCCCGCCGCAAGTCTCACCAAAATGGTGCGATCCTTTTTGATCGCCAAAAAAGCACGGGCTATGCTGCCCCGAGCCCGCGACCGCTTCTGCAGGAAAACCGACGATAAAGAAGGAGGCCCCGTCAATGCCTCGGATACCATGCCCGCCAAGCCGCCGCCTGCGCATTTTCGCGCTCGACCCAAGCCTCGGCAGCTCGCTTCGGACCTATGATTCAAGGATCGCGACGGTCAACGTGCCGTTCGAGGCTGATCTCTGCAAAGGGCCGGTCGGTGAGTATCTCGAGGTCGTCGATGTCGATCCTGCCTCGAACCGCTATTATTTGCCGGTCGACCTGAACCACCCCTATCTGCTGGCGCAGGACGGGCTCGATCCGTCCGAGGGCAATCCGGGCTTTCACCAGCAGATGGTCTATGCGGTGGCGATGCGCACCATCGCCGTGTTCGAAGAGGCGCTTGGCCGCAAGGCACTCTGGGCGCCGACGGTGCCGAAGATCCATGACGGCAGGCCCAACCAATTCGTCCAGCGCCTGCGCCTCTATCCGCACGCGACGCGCGCGGCCAATGCCTATTACAGCCCCGACAGACGGGCGATCCTGTTCGGCTATTTCCCGAGCGAAGCCGAAGAGAATGCGACGACTCCGGGCGGCACCATGGTTTTTTCCTGCCTGTCGGGCGATATCATCGCGCATGAAATGACTCATGCCCTCCTTGACGGCGCGGCGCGGGGTTTTCGGGAATCGTCAAACCCCGACGTTCTCGCCTTTCACGAAGGGTTCGCTGACATCGTCGCGCTGTTCCAGCATTTCAGCTATCGCGACCTGGTCAGGCGCGAGATCGCGGCGGCGCGAGGCACGTCGGGCGCGGCGGGCCTGCTGTCCGGGCTGGCGAAACAATTCGGCGAAGGCGCCAGCCGCGGCGGGCCGCTTCGCGACTATGTCAATTTCCCGTCCGACCTGAGCTATGCGACCACCTTCGAAGTTCATGACCGCGGCTCGCTGCTGGTCAAGGCAGTCTATGACGCCTTTCTGCTGATCGTCGAACGCCGCACCGGCGACCTGATCCGGCTGGCGACGGGCGGCTCGGGGATCTTGCGGCCCGGCGCGCTGCATCCCGACCTTGTCGAGCGCCTGACCGACGAGACCTGCCGCGCCGCGTGGCATGTGCTGCGCATCTGCATTCGCGCGATCGATTATTGTCCGTCAGTCGACATCACTTTCGGCAGCTATCTGCGAGCGCTGATCACGTCCGATCTCGAACAGGTCGAGGAGGATCGGTTCGCCTATCGCATGGCGTTTCTCGAAAGCTTTCGGCACCTGGGGTTGCTGCCGCGCAACCTGCGCACGGTGTCGATCGAGACGCTGCGCTGGCGCTCGCCGCGCGGATCCAAATTGCGTGCCTCGGCGCAATGGGTCCAGGACGTCGTCGACGCGCTCCACATCGACTGGCGGACCAGCTTCACGCGAGAGGAGATATTCCTGAAGGGTGAGGAGCGGCGCAACGTCGTCCAGAAGCTGCTCAAGGAACGCATCTCGAACGAACCCGACATCGCCGCCGAACTCGGCCTGAAGCTCAAGCTACCGAAATATAAAGACGACTTCTCGGCTGATGAGGCCTGGGTCGAGCGCAACAAGGATGACCCGAACGCAACCAATTTCGAAGTGAGCAGCGTGCGCGCAGCGCAAAGGCTGCGCCCGAACAGCCAGTCGCGCGAAGAGATCGTGATTGTCCTTAACCAGCGCAGGCCGATGCCGATCGACCCCGGCCGACCGAAATCGCAGCGCTTCTGGTTTCGCGGCGGGGTGACGCTGATCATCAATCCGCGTGGGCCCGGCAACAAGGCCGAGATATTATACGCCATCACCCGCAGCATGCTCGACAAAGAGCGGCTCAGACGGGAACGCGCGTTTCGCGCCAACCCGGCAGGCGCCGGGCTGTCCGCGCTCTATCTCGCCGACCCGCAGCTTTCGAAAATGGAGCCGTTCGCGATGCTCCATCGGCGCGAGGAAACGGCCCATGAGTGACGAACGCGACGCGCCGGACGCGGAGACGGAGGGCGTCCTGCTCAACCTGTACTGCCATGGGCTTGGCGACTGCCACCTGCTCGGCCTTCCCGCGACCGCCGGCGGGCGGGCCTGGATGCTGATCGACTGCGGCCTGCACGGATCGACCAAGGGCGGCAGAGACCGGATGCGCGTGGTGAAGGAAGCGCTCCGCAGCGAGCTGGACGGCAAGGAGATCGCCGTCGTTGCCCTGACCCATGAGCATTGGGATCACAATTCGGGTTTCCACCCGACGCGCGGCGTGATCGCCGCCGGCGCGCCGGTGGTCGGGGAGGTATGGCTCGCCTGGACCGAGGATGCGACCTGCCCGCTCGGCGGCCAACTCGACAAATATAAGGGCCAGGCCTTCGCCGCGATCGATGCGAGCGAGAAGCGGATCGCCGCGGTGGACTCGCTGGGGCCCCTGAGCAAGGCATGGGATGCGATGCTTGGCTTCTACCGGCAGCCGGTTGATGAGTCAGGTGGCGACAAAGCTCCCACCGACGGCGACTTCGCGCTCAAGGGCGAAGTCACGCGCGCGGCGCGCGACGCAGCGGCGTCCCTCGCGGCCCCGAAACCGCCGCGCTATCTCCACCCCGGCGAGGTCGTGACGATCCCGGGCGTCGATGCGGTCCGCTGCTATGTCCTGGCGCCACCGCGCGACGCCAAATTGCTCGGGCTGCTCGACAGTGCCACGGATACCTTCAGCGCCGCGTCAGGGCGATCGCCCGTGCTTGGCGCGCTGTCCAATGCGCTTGCGGTCAACGCCGGAAGCCTGACGATCGACCAGGACGAGGCGAGCCCCTTCGACGGATCGGAAGGCATGTCGCTTTCCGAGGCGAAGGAGAAGGTCGCTTTCCTGCGCGAGCATTACGGCAATGATCCGGACCGGATGATCGAGCATGACTGGCTGGTCGGCGCGACCGACCTTGCGCTCCAGCTCGACGCCAAGACCAACAACACCAGCCTCGTGCTCGCTTTGGAGATCGTCGCGACCGGTCACGTCCTGCTGTTCGCCGCCGATGCGCAGATCGGCAATTGGCAGAGCTGGGCCAAGGTCGAATTCAAGGGCGCGCCGGGAAGGCCGGCGACTACCGGCGCGGAGCTGCTCGCTCGCACCGTCTTCTACAAGGTCGGCCACCATGGCAGTCGCAACGCGACCCAGAAGGAGGGGCTCGAGCGGATGACGGCGCTCGAGATAGCGTTCAACCCGACCGATCAGGCAATGGCGAAGAAGGTCGGCTGGGGCGATATTCCGGCAAGCAAGCTCAATGCCGAACTCGAGCGCCGGACCAAGGGGCGGCTGATCCAGTCCGACGCCGCCTGGATTCGCGACAAGAATAAGCCGATCCCGATCGCACCGGGCGGAGCGCTGGCGAGCATTGAGCGGAGCGATGGACCGGCGCTGAAACTGATCATCACCTGAAGGGAGATTTTCATGACAGTCCGATGACGTAGCGTAATTGAGTTAGCCATCCTCCTGCATATGCGGAATCGTCCAGGTGCGTGCAGGTCCGCCAATTCCGTTCGGCGCTTCGGCTGGGCCCTCTTCATAAAACGTTTATCAGCGCTTCGTAGTGCCCGGGTTCGGCTGGGGAACGGAGCAGGCATGAACGGAGGGCAGGTCGTTCTGGCGATCAATATCGCTGCGGCGGCCATTTTCATCTTTGGCTACGCGATGATTGCATGCTCATACCGCGCGCAACGTCCCGCTTTGTGGTTCAGCGCGGTCTATGCGATCGGCACGCTCTCACAGATTTTGAACTTTCTGATCTCGCTGATCGGCGGCGCGGCCGTGCTCGAGCGGGCGAGCTATTCGAGCTTCCAACTGGCGATCCTGCTCTTTTCAGCGGGCTGGGCGGCCTATCATCGCCGGCGCGCGCCGTGGCGCATCGTCGCCACCCTGTTATGCGCGGGCGCGGTCCTTCACGAACTCTCTTTTATCCTCCCGCCCGCGACTTTCGCTACCGGAATGGCATATCAGCTCCCCTTTGCGGCAGCCGCCATGCTGGCAGCCCATTCGGTGTTCTCGATCGGACCGCGGAACCTGTTGGTCAGGGCGTTGGGAGGTAGCTACGCGCTGCTCGCACTCAACTTCCTGGCCAAGCCTTTCCTGGCGCTGGAATGGGGATTTCCGACCCACCTGGTCGACTATACGGCCACCAGCTACGCCCTGCTGTCCCAGGCGAGCACCGGCATTCTCATGCTCGGATGCGGCATGATCCTGCTGCTGATCGTGGCGAATGCAGCGATTACGGAGGCGTTATTGGCGTCGGAAACCGATCCGCTATCCGGCCTGCTCAACCGCCGCGGCTTCGAACGGCTTGCGCAGGAGGAGATTGCGCGGGCTCGCAGCCGCGGCGAGCCGCTGGCAGTGGCGCTGTTCGACCTCGACCATTTCAAGCAGATCAACGACCGGCTGGGTCATGATGGTGGGGACCAGGCGATCGTCGGCTTCGCGGCGCTGCTCCGGCAGCACGCATCCGCGACCGCCGCGATCGCGCGGCTTGGCGGCGAGGAATTTGCGATGCTGATCGCCGAGGAGATTGGCCGAGCGTTCGACCGCGCCGAGGCCGTCCGCGTTTCGGCCATGGCATCAGCCGAGGCGACGCATCTCTCGCCCACCACCAGCGCCGGCGTCGCGCGACTATTGCCTGACGAAACGCTGTTCACCCTGCTCCGCCGCGCTGATCAGGCGTGTTACGCCGCGAAGAGCGGCGGACGTAACCAGGTGTGTCTCGCAGGCGAGCCAGCCGTCGCGCTGACGCTTGTCGCCAAGGACATGCTGGCCGCGGCGTGATGCGATCGCCTGACGTTCAGCAGCGAATAGAGAACTGACAAGAATTCCGAATTCCGGTGACCGCAACTCCAGGCATTCGATACGAGGGGACCATGAACGGCCTAACAGAGGACCTACTGGCGAGAGTCGCCGAGCGCGCGAGCGACCCCAGGCGCCGCTACATGACGGCTGCGGAAGACGAGGCGAGGGTTGAGCTGCCCGTCGCCGAAATCGAACGGCGCGAGGAAGAATGGACGCGGAGGCTTGTCGTTCGCTCCAACGCTCTGGAAGGCAAGGAAATGTCCCCGGAAGATGTGGAGCGCCACATGGATGAATGGCGCGTCAGCCGCGATGCTATACGCGACCAGATGGACGCACAGATGCGTGCCTGGGGCCAGACTCCCCCTGAGACCAAGAGCCTCATTGAAACCGAAGACTATTTCCGGGTCTCGTCCGAACCGGCCGGAGCCAAACCCTTGCAGCCGCCGCCGTCCGAGAGCGACTGGAAGGCGCTGGAACACATTGCCGAGCGTCCCATGCCCGAGGACTTGAAGCGTCTCTACACTGTTTCCGACGGCGGCTTCGGGCCAGGGTACACCGGTCTCAACCCGGTGCAGCTCATCAAGACCGGTTGCGAGGACTTCCGGCGGCGCGGACCCGATTATTGTGGCACCGTCGACTACCCCCAGGCTTTCCTTCCCCTCGCCAATGCGGACCTGGATTATCACTATGACCTGGATACCGGCCGTATCATCTCAAGCAACTCGCGTTGGGAAGACGAGGGTCTCGAGGCCAACGATATCTACGACCTGGCCTTTCTGAGCCTCGCTGAGATGATGGAAGATTGGCTCAGCCGCTCGTGAAGCATTCGGAAAACTGACACCGCAACTCTACTCACTCGTCTACGCCGAAGTATTTACGATGGAGGAAAAATGTGAGCGCCAGCGTATCGAAAGCATCGACACTATCAACCCGATTGTTCAGACGAATGAGGCCAGAGGCAGGTTTGGACACATAGGTACCATTCGCCGATCCAATAAACAGGTTGGTGGTCCAGTCAGCATAAACATCGTCCCCGCGCAGGTCCTTCGCGTAGCCAAGATATCGGATTTCGCACTTCGCCACGCCGCCGCCCGACCTCAAACGCTTCATCCTTCCGCTCTCACGCACGAGCCCCGCTGAGAAATCACCAAGAGCCTTCTCGTCTCTGCCGATTGCCACCAGCTTGGCGCGAAGATGCAGATCGAAGCAGAAGTCGCGCGGTATCAGCAGGTCAGATTTTCCGATGTTGATGGCGCGAAACGTGATTGCATCACCCGAAAATCCAGCAGTGAGAATTACATTGTCGCTATCAATAACGCTGGGATGGTGGCTCCGCGCATTGGCATCTGATGTGCTGCAAATGCCCAGCGCAACCAGCAGTGCGACTCTCACGAAAGAGGGAAATCCAATCATTTTCGACACAGCTCCTTATCCCCCAGTCACTCGATCAAAATCCGTGACGGTGCTGGAGCACACCCCTGCGTTGAGACGCGCCTAATTGAATAACACAGAGATTTAGTTGCGTTTCAACATAGGGCGCGCTCCAGTTCCGCACCGGAATTCCCGCTGGATCATCTCGTTCAGCCGGCGAACCGTGTTCCAGTTTCGCACGGTGCCCGCGCCAAGACGCTTCGTCGCAAGCTGGGACAACAGCCGGGAACGGGCCGGATCCTGTTCAAAATGAATCCAGAGATGGCCCTCAGCGAGTTTCAGGGACTCACCTTGGGTCGCATAGGGCATCAACGCTTCGATAGCGGCTTCATCCAGCGGCTTGCGCATGACGCGCACCGCGACGCGCGCGGGATCGCGCTCAGCTTGCTCGGGGAATGGATTGCTTCTCATCAATTTTCGCCAATGCGCCCCGGTCTTCACGATCGTGTCGATATGGCGCCCGAAACTTTGCTCGAACGCCGTTTCGAGGCGTTTCTCGAGTTGCCTGACCGTCGCACGCTCGCTTTCAAACACGGCATTGCCAGTCGCGATCAGCGTCTGAGGCCGTTTCAGCCCGATGGCCTCCATCATGGCACGCCAATCGGCCATGACGAGCCTGCGGTCATTCCCGATCGTGATGCTGTGGAGCAGGGCGATATGGGATGCCATCGATACCCACGCCATAGCCAATCGGCCGAAGATGCAACAGCGACAACTGGGGAGAATTCGCCAAAACAGTCATCCGGCCAGCCGCAAAATCCCCGCCGGTGAAGGCAATTAAGTGCACTGTCACCGTAACCCGGTGAAGGCAATTAAGTGCACTGTCACCGTAACCCAACGTATAAGCACCTGCAACACTTCTCTCTGCGGCTATAGCGGCGCAAACTCAAACACTTGGTTTGTGGGGCCAATGTTTGAAATATTGAAAGAACCACTAGCTGTCGTCGCCGCGGCGTACAGATCGCAACTATTTATTCTTACAAACTCAACCAATTCTTCAATTTCTACTCCATTTATTCCATCAAGGCTACAATTGAAATAGGCATAATTATTGTTTGAGTGTAAAATAACTAGTTGTAGCGTTGGCTCCATGCCCTTTTCGGCAATAATTGCAAGAGACGATTTGCTGTTATTCCAAAGCAAAGACCCAACCTCCGATGTGTCTTCATAAACATTCTCGGTCGGCAGGGCATAGCTTCTCAGCAGATCAATAAAACTGTCTTTATCCATATTAGTGACCTCCCGCATTAACTTTTAAGGTTTTTTGGTGTAAAAATTTTAATAAGGTCACCAGGCTGTAGGAGGGCTCGCGTTATTGGATCCCGAACCTGCGGACTCCATATATGTCACTGAGCACGGATTACGGGATTACCGTGTCAGTGCACGCAACTTCAGCCTTGGGCTCGGCCTGCCTTGACTGAACGATCCTGAGGCGCCCGTGAACCCTTACAATGGCAAATCCCACTGTATGCCTTCAAAGAGACCCGCGACGTCCCTCAAGCCGTTCATGCATGCGCGCCGCGGGACCCGCTCGGTCGGACTCGTCTTCAGTAAACCAAACGGCACCCATGCGATGCCTCCGCGGCAGGCGCTTCACACGCACGATCTCCTCGAAATGGACCCGCGCCGCGCTGAGATCGGGAGACTTGCTCCACGGGAATTTCCGCTTCGGCCGCTCGAAGGAGGGGTCCCTGCGGAGCAGCGCCAGCGCCTTGAGTTCGGCCTGCCTCGCATTGAGCGCCTGCACCCATCGCGTCGTGTAGAAGCCATAAGGTCCGGCTGTCCCCGTCGGTCCGACCGGAAAGCCGGTTCCACGAATGAAGCATTTCCAGGCAGGCATTGGAGCGCAGTAAGCCAGCCCCGGCTTTCCATCAACAACCCCAGCTTCACGCAACAAAACACCGCAGCGGGTTGATCCAGCGCAAGAAAGGGCTAGAGCCCCAGCATGGCTTCCCGTCCGCTGACTCTCTACGAAAAGATCTGGGCGTCGCACGTTGTCGAACGGCGCGATGATGGCACCTGCCTGATCTATATCGATCGCCACCTCGTCCATGAGGTGACCAGCCCCCAGGCCTTTGCCGGCCTGCGCGCCGCCGGGCGCACGGTGCGGCGGCCCGATCTGACGCTTGCGGTGCCCGATCATAATCTTCCCACCACCGCGCGGGTCGATGCGGCCGGGCACCGGCTGCCGATCGCCGATCCGGAAAGTGCGGCGCAGCTCGATGCGCTGCAGCGCAACTGCGCCGAATTCGGCATCGACTATATCGATGCGATCGCGGCCGCGCAGGGCATCGTCCATGTCGTCGGACCGGAACAGGGCTTCACTCTGCCCGGAACCACGCTTGTCTGCGGCGACAGCCATACCTCGGCGCATGGTGCACTCGGCGCGCTCGCTTTCGGGATCGGCACCAGCGAGGTCGAGCATGTCCTCGCGACGCAGACGCTGTTGCTGACTCAGTCGAAGACGATGGAGATCCGCGTCGACGGCACGCTCGGCTTCGGCGTCAGCCCCAAGGACGTGATCCTCGCAATCATCGGCAAGATCGGCGCCGCGGGCGGCACCGGCTATGTCATCGAGTATACCGGCGAGATCATGCGCGCGATGTCGATCGAGGGGCGGCTGACGGTCGCCAACATGTCGATCGAGGGCGGCGCCCGCGCGGGGCTGGTCGCGCCCGACGAGACCACTTTCGCCTATCTCAAGGGCCGGCCGATGGCCCCCAAGGGTGAGGATTGGGACAAGGCCGTGGCGTGGTGGAAGACACTGCCGAGCGACGCCGCCGCGACCTATGACCGCAGCGTCCGGCTCGATGCGACCGATATCGCGCCCTCGCTGACCTGGGGCACCAGCCCCGAGGATGTCGTCGCGATCACCGGGCACGTGCCGGATCCCGAAAGTTTTGCCGATCCCGCCAAGCGCGAGGCGGCGCGCAAGTCGCTTGCCTATATGGGCCTGACGCCCGGCACCGCGATGCAGGACGTGCCTGTCGAGCATGTCTTTATCGGCAGCTGCACCAATTCACGGATCGAGGATCTGCGCGCGGCCGCCTCGGTCGCGAACGGCCGCCATGTCGCTGACGGCGTGCGGGCTCTGGTCGTGCCGGGCTCCGGCCTGGTCAAGCGCCAGGCCGAGGCCGAGGGGCTCGACCGCATCTTCGTCGACGCCGGATTCGAGTGGCGCGAGCCCGGCTGTTCGATGTGCCTTGCGATGAATCCGGATAAAGTGCCGCCCGGTGAACGATGTGCTTCCACTTCGAATCGGAATTTCGTAGGACGGCAGGGACCGGGGGCACGGACGCATCTGGTATCGCCCGCAATGGCCGCAGCTGCGGCAGTGACAGGGCGGTTGAGTGACGTCCGAGACCTTATGGGGAGGAAGCCGGCATGAAGCGCGCATTGGTCCTGTTGATTCTCGGCACCGTGATCAGCGGCATCGCAGCCTATGCCGCGAGCGCCCGCCCCGCGCCCGAAGCCCTCGCCTCGGAAAACCAAACCCCAGAGACTAAAACGGCGCGATAATGGAGCCGGTCAGCCAGGTTTCGGGCCGCGCCTATCCATGGGGCGCGAAGAATATCGATACCGACGTCATCATCCCAGCGCATTGGCTGAAGACCATCACCCGCGAAGGGCTCGGCAAGGGCGCCTTCGAGACGGTGCGCGCGCAGGCCGGCAATATCTTCGACGATCCACGTTATGCCGGCGCGCCTGTCCTGATCGCGGGCGATAATTTCGGCTGCGGCTCGAGCCGCGAGCATGCCGCCTGGGCGCTTGCCGATATGGGCATCAAGGCAGTGATCGCACCGAGCTTTTCCGATATCTTCTCTGGGAACGCCTTCAAGAACGGCATCGTCGCCGTCGTCCTGCCGCAAGAGGCGATCGACCGGCTAGTCGAGGTCGCGAAGACCGACACCGTCACCGTCGATCTCGAGACGATGACCGTCACTACCGCTTTCCAGGATCGGTTCGTCTTCGAAATGGACAGCTTCCGCCGCCAATGCCTGATGCAGGGGCTGGACGAAATCGGCCTGACGCTGGCAAGGGATACCGCGATTTCGAATTATGAGGACGGTGTCACTGCGCACCGGCCATGGATGAGTGGAGACAGGGCAAATGCGGGCACTCTTGTCGAAAGCACCGGGCGGGCCTGAAACGCTCGTTATCGACGAGTTGCCTGATCCCGTTGCCGGCCCCGGCCAGGTGGTGGTCGCGGTCAAGGCCTGCTCGATCAACTATCCGGACGTCCTGATCATCGAGGACAAATATCAGTTCAAGCCGCCGCGTCCGTTCGCGCCCGGCAGCGAAATCTCCGGCGTGATCGAAAGCGTCGGTGAGGGCGTGACCGGCTGGGCGCCGGGTGACCGGGTGATCTCCACCACTGGCTCTGGCGGTCTGGTCGAGAAGATCGCGCTGCCGGCGGCGAGCCTCTATCGCCTGCCCCCGGGCCGCAGCTTTGCCGAGGGCGCCGCGCTGCTGCTCACCTATGGCACGACCATCCATGCGCTGCTCGATCGCGGCCATCTCGTCGAGGGCAACAGCCTGCTGGTGCTGGGCGCGGCCGGCGGCGTCGGCCTCGCTGCGGTCGAGCTCGGCAAGGCCTTTGGCGCTCGCGTGGTCGCCGCCGTCTCCTCCGACGAGAAGGCGGCCGTGGCGAAAGAGGCGGGCGCCGACGAGACGATCGTCTATCCGCGCGCGCCGTTCGACAAGGACCAGTCCAAGGCGCTCGCCGACGAATTCAAGGCTGCGCTCGGCCCCAATGGCGCCGACGTGATCTATGATCCGGTCGGCGGTGACTATGCCGAGCCGGCGCTGCGCTCGATCGGCTGGGAGGGCCGCTATCTGGTGGTCGGCTTCCCCGCCGGCATCCCCAGGCTTCCGCTCAACCTGACCCTGCTCAAGAGCTGCGACGTCTGCGGCGTGTTCTGGGGCGCCTTTGCCGCGCGCGAGCCCAAGGCGAACCAGTCGAACATCGAGCGCCTCTTCCGCCTGTGGAAGGACGGCCAGATCGCCCCGCGCGTGACCGAGACCTTCGCGTTCGAAGATGGCGGCAAGGCAATCGCCAAGATGGCCGCGCGCGGCGCGATCGGGAAGCTGGTGGTGACGGTGGCGGAATAGCTTAATCCTCCCCGGAACGGGAAATCCTCCCCGGAACGGGGAGGGGGACCATCCGAAGGATGGTGGAGGAGCTTGGAGCGCGGCACGGTCGCCGCGCTCCAAGCCCCTCCACCATTCGCTGAAGAAGCGAATGGTCCCCCTCCCCGAGCAAGCTCGGGGAGGAACTAAGGGGCGTTGCCTATCGGCCTTCCCCACCCTATCTCGCATCTGACAATCGCACGCCCAAAGGGAAGAAGAGCATGACCACTTTCGACGATCGCGAACGGGCGTTCGAGACGAAATATGCACGTGACGAAGAGATGGCGTTCCGCGTCACCGCGCGGCGCAACCGCTTGCTCGGCCATTGGGCCGCGAGCCTGATGAAGCTGACCAAGGAAGAGGCCGATGCCTATGCTTCGGCGGTGGTGCAGGCCGAGTTCGAGGAAGCCGGCGACGAGGACGTGATCCGCAAGCTGGTCAGCGATCTGACCGCGGCGGGCGCTGAAGTCGATGAGGGCGCCGTGCGCCGGGCGATCGAGGAACAGACGATCGAGGCGCGCCGCCAGCTGATGCAGTCGGAATAGACCATGGCAATGGCAGCCGAAGAGATCGAGGCGCTGATCACCACGGGCATTCCGGATGCGCGGGTGGAGATCACTGACCTTGCCGGCGACGGCGATCATTATGCGGCGCGGGTCGTCGCCGAGAGTTTCCGGGGCATGCCCCGCATCAAGCAGCACCAGGCGGTCTATGCCGCGCTGGGCGGGCGGATGGGCGGCGTGCTCCATGCATTGCAGCTCACCACCGCGACACCCGAGTGATTTTATTTTGCGCATTTTCCGAGGGAAAATGCTTTGGGAGTGAAGACAGTGACTGACGACGCACAGGCCCGCATCGCCGACATGGTCGCGAAGAGCGACGTCCTGCTGTTCATGAAGGGCAGCCCGCTTTTCCCGCAATGCGGCTTCTCCAGCCGTGCAGTGGCGATCCTCAACCATCTCGGCGTTGAATTCGACAGCGTCGATGTGCTGCAGGATCAAGGCGTCCGTCAGGGCATCAAGGCATTCTCCGACTGGCCGACCATCCCCCAGCTTTATGTGAAGGGCGAGTTCGTCGGCGGCTCGGACATCATGATGGAAATGTACGAGAGCGGCGAGCTCGGTCAGCTGCTCGAGGAACAGGGCGTCGCCTCCGCCGGATAAGGCGGGGCACGTTACGACGCGCGCGCCGCGCGAGCGGTTCCTGACGGTATCGGATTGGGAAAAGCCGGGTAAGGCGGACCGATGCGAGATCGGGGGGAGCATCGGTCCGCCCTGCTGAAGCGTGAACCACGCTCGGCATGTCATGATAGTAGCAGGGTGCGTGCCAGTCCAGCGAAATCGCAGATTTCCGCGGGTTTCGATGGTAAATGACCGTTAACTCTCTCTACAAAGTGTAAGTTTTTTCGACATTCCGCCCGCGCTACCCAAGCGCGAACCGAGCGGGTAGAGACGGCGCCATGACGAAACCCCGTACCGGCGGCCGAATCCTGGTCGATCAACTCGTCGCGCAAGGCTGCGACCGCATCTTCACCGTACCCGGCGAAAGCTTCCTCGCCGTGCTCGACGCGCTCCATGACACGTCCCAGATCGATCTGGTGGTGTGCCGCCAGGAAGGTGGCGTCGGCTTCATGGCCTGTGCCGATGGTGCGCTGACTGGGCGACCCGGCGTCGCCTTCGTCACCCGCGGACCGGGCGCGACCAATGCCTCGATCGGCGTCCATGTCGCGATGCAGGATTCGCAGCCGATGATATTGTTCATCGGCGATGTCGATCGCGGCACGAAGGACCGCGAAGCGTTCCAGGAAATCGACTTCCCGGCGATGTTCGCGCCCATCGCCAAATGGGCGGCGAAGATCGACGATGCCGCGCGCATTCCGGAATATGTCGCGCGGGCATGGACTGTCGCGATGTCGGGCCGGCCGGGGCCAGTCGTGCTGGCGCTGCCCGAGGATATGCTGCTGGACGAGGTGGTCGCGGTCGACCGGCCAAGGGTCGGGCGCGCCGTCCAGGCCTGTGACCCGCTCGTCATGTGTGCGCTGGCCGATCTGCTCGGCGAGGCCGCCAATCCGGTCGCGATCATCGGCGGTGCCGGTTGGGATGCAGAAGCGACGCGCGATCTCCAGCTTTTCGCGGAGCGTAGCGGCTTGCCGGTCGTCGCCGCCTTCCGCCGCCAGGATGCGATCCCGAACAGCTCGCCCGCTTATGCCGGCAATCTCGGCTATGGCCCCAATCCGAAGCTCGTCCAGCGGGTGAAGGACGCCGACCTGCTGCTGGTGATCGGCCCGAGGCTCGGCGAGGCGACGACTGACGGCTATACGCTGGTGACGCCTGAGCATCCTGGACAGATTCTGGTTCATGTCCACCCTGATCCCAACGAACTGAACCGCACCTATCGCGCCGATCTCGCAATCTGTGCCGGGATGCGCGAATTCGCGGATGCGCTGCTCTCGATCGACATCCCGCCGCTCGACACCGCCGCCGCAGCGCGCGCTGAGTATGAGGCATGGTCCACCCCTGCTCCGCGCGACCTGAAGCTCGATCTCGGCCCCTGCGTCGCTGCGATGCGCGAGGCGCTCCCCGCCGACACGATCATCTGCAACGGCGCGGGCAATTATTCGGGCTGGTGGCATCGCTATTGGCGCTATGCCGGCCCGGGCTGCCAGCTCGCCCCGACAGCAGGCGCAATGGGCTATGGCGTGCCCGCCGCCACAGCCGCCGCGCTACGCCATCCGGATCGGACCGTCGTAGCGCTGGCGGGCGATGGCTGTTTCCTGATGAACGGCCAGGAACTGGCAACCGCGGTGGCGCACGACGCTGATATGCTCGTGCTGGTGATCGACAATGGCACTTACGGCACGATCCGCATGCACCAGGAACGCGAATATCCCGGCCGCCTGTCCGGCACGGGGCTACGCAACCCGGATTTCGCCGCGCTCGGCCGGGCTTATGGCTGCTGGGCCGAGACGGTCGAGACCACCGCCGATTTCGCCCCTGCCCTCACCCGCGCCATGGCGGAGAAAGGCGTGCGGCTGCTTCATCTAAAGACCGATATCGAGGCAATCACCCCGGGCACGACCATCTCGGCCATCCGCAAGCGCTGAGGCCGCAAAAAAAGCCGCCCCGGTTGCCCGGGGCGGCCCTTTTGGCTGCGTGACGGCAGCGTTAGATATCGTCGCCGAGCGCGCCCTTTACCTTGCCCATGAACTGCTGGCCCTTGCCCTTCAGTTCCTGGTTGGCGCCTTCATCGCGTGTGACCGGGTTGTCGCTCTGCTGCTTGCTCTTGCCAATCGCTTCGTTGACATTGCCTTTGATCTTGTCGGTAAGCTCACCCATGATGGTGCTCCTTGATCCAGTGGCGGCGCCGGGGGCCGGCGCACATAAGCCCTGGAGATAAAACACCTGACCACGACCGAGGTTCCGACCGCACCGATCATTCAGGGCGCACAAGTATCTGAAATACCGCGATCCCCGGCCAATTTCGCGCCGTGGCGCCGATCGATCAGGGCGCGACCTTCTTCAGGAACGCCAGCGCCGAGGCCCAGTTCGCCTCGGCGCCTTTGGGGTCCTTCGTGGCGATCAACGTGGAGGAGCCATGCACGCCCGTCGCCGGTACATATTGCTCGGCCCGCCCGCCGGACACCCGCGCGGCGATCGCCTTGGCCTTGGCGATTTCCGCAGGGTCGCTCGACGAGGTAATGTAAGCCGGCACGGCCAGCGTCGATGCGGCCCTGCCGACCATGTGGGGGTCAGGAAAATATTCGCCCGGCGAGAACGCCATTACCGCACTCACCTGGCCCGGGTACTGATTGGCGACATCGAAGACCAGCGAAGCGGAATAGCTGCTGCCCCACAGGATGATCGGCTTGCCGAACGGCCGCGCCCAGTTGACCGCGCCGATCATATCACTCTCCGCGTCGACCATTTCGGCCTTGTGCTTGACGTTCTTCATCGTCTCGTTGGTGCCGAACATCGAGCCGCCCGAACGCTGGTCGATCGCCATCGCGGTATAGCCGGCCGCGGCCAGGCGCGGCCCGATGGTGGCATATTCCTCCCGGCTCGAATCCGCCTGATGGAAGAGCAGGATGATCGCCTTGGGCTTCTCGGCAGCGTAGAGATCGCCACGAACATTGATGCGGTCCGCCGCGGTCGCCCAAATCGTGCTGGGCTTGGCCGGCGCCTCCGCCGGAGCGGTGTCGGCTGCCTCATTCCCGGGAGTACCAGCGTTACAGGCGGCAAGAGTGACGGCAGCAAGCAGCGCGACGCGTTTCATGGACAAGCCCCTCCAATATTTCGGCTATCCTATCGGCCTTGCACCGGCCCCGCCAGCGCTGCCGTCAGATCAACCCGGCAAGCGGGCTGGAAGGATCGGCATAGCGCCTCTTGCCCATCCGCCCCGCAAGATAGGCCATGCGGCCGCCCTCGACGCCTGCCTTCATCGCGGCCGCCATCAGGATCGGGTCCTTCGCCTCGGCGATCGCTGTGTTCATCAGCACGCCGTCGCAGCCGAGTTCCATCGCCATCGCCGCATCGGACGCGGTTCCGACGCCCGCGTCGACGATCACCGGCACGCTCGCACCTTCGACGATCAGCCGGATCGTCACCCGATTCTGGATGCCGAGGCCTGATCCGATCGGCGCGCCAAGTGGCATCACCGCGACCGCGCCGACATCCTCGAGCCGCTTCGCAGCGATCGGATCGTCGACGCAATAGACCATCGGCAGGAAACCCTCCTTGGCGAGGATCTCGGTGGCGCGCAGCGTCTCGACCATGTCCGGATAGAGCGTCTTGGCCTCGCCCAGCACCTCGAGCTTGACCAGATCCCAGCCACCAGCCTCGCGCGCCAGCCGCAAGGTGCGGATCGCGTCCTCGGCGTTGTAGCAACCGGCGGTGTTGGGCAGATAGGTGATCTTCTTGGGATCAATGAAATCCGTCAGCATCGGCGCATTGCGATCGGACACATTCACCCGCCGCACCGCGACCGTGACGATCTCGGCGCCCGCGGCCTCCACCGCCGCGGCGTTCTGCGCATAATCCTTGTATTTGCCGGTGCCGACGATGAGGCGCGAGCGGAAGGTGCGGCCCGCCACGGTCCAGCTGTCATCGCCGATCGCCCGTGCGTGATCGCCGCCGCCCACGAAATGGACGATCTCGAGCTCGTCGCCATCCTCGACCCGCACTTGCGCGAGAGTCGAGCGCGGCACCACCTCGAGGTTGCGCTCCACCGCGACCTTCTCGGGAACAAGACCCAGATCGGCGGCAAGTTGGGCGAGCGTCAGGCCGGCGTGGACGCGGCGATGCTCGCCATTGACGGTGATGGAGACTGTGTGGTCGGTATGCATGCGTGTCCCCTAGCCCTTCGCTTCGCGCGAAGTCGAGAAGGCTTTCGAGCGAAGCCGATAAAGCTGCCCTTCACCGCCTCACCCCTCACCGTCACGTCTCGACTTCGCGCGACACGAACGGGTAAGGAGCGCTCGGATATAGGCGCGGGATCAGCGCCCGCAACCAACGGGGAATATCATGGCCGCCACCGTCTTCGTCCTGAACGGCCCGAACATGAACCTGCTCGGCCTGCGCGAGCCGGAAATCTATGGCAGCGATACGCTCGACGATATCGCCGGCCAGCTCGAGGACCGCGCCCGTGACCTCGATCTGTCGATCGACATGCGGCAGTCGAATCACGAAGGCCATCTCGTCGACTGGCTCCACGAGGCGCAGGCAGTCGGCGCGAAGGCGGTGCTGCTCAACGCCGCCGCTTTTACCCACACCTCCTTCGCGCTCTACGACGCGGTCCGGGCGATCACGACTCCAGTGATCGAGGTCCATATGTCCAACCCGAACGCGCGCGAGGAATATCGGCGGCACAGCTTTGTCGGCATGGCTGCCAAGGGCACGATCAGCGGGTTCGGCGCGCTTTCCTACCTGCTTGCGCTTGAAGCCGCGGCCCGTCTCTGACAGGACGCGTCCCCAATAAGGGAGAACAAGGTCGCATGGCCGACGATAGCAATTCAGACGCAATGAGGATCGATGTCGAGCTGGTACGCCAGCTCGCCCAGATGCTCGACGAAACCCAGCTGACCGAGATCGAGGTCGAGGACGGCGGCAGGCGAATCCGCATCGCGCGCAAGGCTGCGGCGGCCGCCGCGCCTGTGCATTATGCGCCCGCGCCACCGCCTGCCCCGGCAGCCGCTACGGCAGCGCCTGAAGCCGCGGCTCCCGTCGCGAGCGCGAACTCAGTGAAATCGCCGATGGTCGGCACTGTCTATCTCGCGCCCGAGCCCGGCGCGCCGACCTTTGTCAGCGTCGGCAAGGCGGTCGCCGCCGGCGATACGCTGCTGATCGTCGAGGCGATGAAGGTGATGAACCCGATCCTCGCCCCAAGCGCGGGCACGGTGAAGGCGATCCTGGTCGAGAGCGGCCAGCCGGTCGAGTTCGACCAGCCTCTTGTGGTCGTCGAGTAAGCCATAATGGCTGAAATCAAGAAGCTCCTGATCGCCAATCGCGGCGAAATAGCGCTGCGCATCCATCGTGCATGCCATGAGATGGGCATCAAGACCGTCGCGGTGCACTCCACCGCCGACAGCGACGCGATGCATGTGCGGCTCGCCGACGAGGCGATCTGCATCGGCCCGCCGCCCGCCGGTGAGAGCTATCTCAACATCGCCAACATCATCTCCGCGGCCGAGATCAGCCATGCCGATGCGATCCATCCCGGCTACGGCTTCCTCAGCGAGAATGCCCGCTTCGCCGAGATCGTCGAGGCGCATGGCATCATCTTTGTCGGGCCGAAGCCCGAGCATATCCGCACGATGGGCGACAAGGTCGAGGCGAAGCGCACCGCCGGCGCGCTCGGCCTGCCGCTCGTCCCCGGCTCGGACGGCGCGATCAGCGATCTCGGCGAGGCGAAGGCAATCGCCGAGGCGATCGGCTATCCGGTGATCATCAAGGCCGCCTCGGGCGGCGGCGGACGCGGCATGAAGGTGTGCACGTCCGAGGATCAGCTCGAGACGCTGATGATGCAGGCCGGCAACGAGGCCAAGGCGGCGTTCGGCGACGCGACCGTCTATATGGAAAAATATCTCGGCAACCCGAGGCATATCGAATTCCAGGTGTTCGGCGACGGCAATGGCAATGCGATCCATCTCGGCGAGCGCGACTGCTCGCTGCAGCGCCGCCACCAGAAAGTGCTCGAGGAAGCGCCCTCCCCCGTGCTCGGCAACGAGGATCGCGAGCGGATGGGCGGGATCGTCGCCAAGGCGATGGCCGATATGGGCTATCGCGGCGCGGGGACGATCGAGTTCCTGTGGGAAGACGGCGAATTCTACTTCATCGAGATGAATACGCGGCTCCAGGTCGAACATCCCGTCACCGAGATGATCACCGGCCTCGATCTCGTCCGCGAGCAGATCCGCATCGCTGAAGGCCATCCGCTGACCTTGCGCCAGCAGGACGTCGTGTTCCGCGGCCATGCGATCGAATGTCGGATCAACGCCGAGGACCCGCGCACCTTCGCGCCCTCGCCCGGGCTGGTGAAGCAATATCACGCGCCGGGCGGCATGAATGTGCGGGTCGATAGCGGCCTGTATGGCGGCTACCGCGTGCCCCCCTATTACGACTCGATGATCGCCAAGCTGATCGTCTACGGCACCACCCGCCAGGGCGCGATCCGCCGCCTCCGACGCGCACTCGAGGAGTTCGTGATCGAGGGGATGAAGACGACCATCCCGCTCCACCAGGCACTGATCGAGAACCCCGATTTCCAGGCAGGGAACTACACGATCAAATGGCTCGAGGAATGGCTGGCTGATCAGGAGGCGTAAGCTTCTCAAGCCCAAGCCACCTCGCATCTTCTAATCCCCCTCCCGCTTGCGGGAGGGGCTAGGGGTGGGCGCCCGGCTTCAGCGAGTGCACCGCTTGCGGAAAGCGCGAGCCCACCCAGTGGCGGTAGCAATCGGGTCGAAATGCCCCCCGGGCATTTCTCAATCATGCCGGGGGCATGATTGACCMGATTGCTACCGCCACTCCCTCCCGCCAGCGGGAGGGGAGCAGAAGAGCCAGCCTCCCCGCTTTCACGCGCATGACAAAAAGCTAGGATGAAAGCGCGCGAGCGGGCATCATCGGCCCGAAGGGGACAACGGATGAGCCTGGCTGCAGACGTGAAACTGCTCTCCAGTTCGCAACGCAGCGCGATCTGGGCGAGCTATCTCGGCTGGACGCTCGACGCGTTCGATTTCTTCCTGCTGGTCTTCCTGCAATCGGCGATCGCCAAGGAATTCGGGACTGACATCAAGTCAGTCTCGGAAGCCTTGTTCATCACCCTCGCCGCGCGGCCGTTTGGAGCCTTCTTCTTCGGCATGCTAGCCGATCGGTTCGGGCGGCGGCCGATCCTGATGATCGTCATCCTGCTCTTCTCAGGCTTTTCGGTCCTGTCTGGTTTCGCGCAGAGCCTCACCGCGCTGCTGCTGATCCGCGGCCTGTTCGGCTTCGCGATGGGTGGCGAATGGGGTGTCGGCGCGAGCCTGGTGATGGAGACGATCCCGCCCCGGCTGCGCGGGCCTGTCTCGGGGCTGCTCCAGAGCGGCTATCCGTCAGGCTTTTTCCTCGCCAGCCTCGCCTATTTCCTGTTCTTCGATCATATCGGCTGGCGCGGCATGTTCATGATCGGGGTGGTGCCGGCGCTGCTGGTTTTCCTCATCCGCATGCACGTGCATGAGAGCCCGGTCTTCGAAATTCGTCGCAAGCGTGCGCCGATCAATGCCTTTCGCGAGCTCGCGCGCCACTGGAAGATCGCGTTGTACGTCGTCGTGCTGATGACCGCGTTCAACTTCTTCAGCCACGGCACCCAGGATCTCTATCCTACCTTCCTGCAGAAGCAGCACCATTTCGATACGCACACGACGGGGCTGCTCGCGATCGTCATGAACCTGGGCGCGATCGTCGGCGGGCTCTCCTTCGGTATCTGGTCGGAACGGATCGGCCGAAAAAAGGCGATCATGGTAGCGGCGCTGCTGGCATTGCCGGTCATCCCGCTCTGGGCCTTCAGCACCACGCCGCTCCTGCTCGGCCTGGGCGCCTTCCTGATCCAGGTTTCGGTGCAGGGCGCCTGGGGAATCGTGCCGGTCCATCTCAACGAATTGTCGCCAGCGCTGGTGCGGGGGATGTTCCCCGGTTTCGCCTATCAGCTCGGCAATCTCATCGCCTCGCGCAACGGACCAATCCAGGCCGGGTTCGCCGAGGCGCATGGCGACAATTACGGCCTCGCGCTGGCGCTGGTCGCGGGGATCACCGCGGTGGTGCTGGTGGTGTGGACGTCGTTCGGCCCCGAACGCCGGCACGTCGATTTCGTCGAGGAAGCGAAGGCGGCGTAATGTTGGAAGAAAGCATCCCGAAATGCGGCCGGCACCAGGCGACGCATGGGCGAACCCTGATGTTTCGGATAGGATTGGCGATGACGAAATGGCTCTCGGCCTCAACGATTGCTGTCGCGATCGGCTGCGCCGTTTCCGTTCCCGCCTTCGCTCGACAACAGGCTTCGGATAGCCAACAATCGGCCGCAGACATATGGATCCTCCCGGGTGGATCGGACCCGAAGCGCTGCAACCTGAAAGTTGCAAAGAAAGTGAACCTAGCCACCTTCGCGGCAGAATCCGCGCAATGGAAAGGCAAATGCGTTGCGGTCCAGGGCTATTGGAACGGGGCGATGCTCTTTGCCGACAATACGCATCGGCCAGGCATAGCCATCTACACCAACAAGAGACTGAGCAGGATGGTACCGCGAGTGCCACGCCTCTATGTCGCCGTCGGCATCGCAGACCTCTGCTCGGACCTGCCCCGCGATGTCATGGTGATGGGTTACTGCCATGTCTCGGACGGACCCTATATCGCTGTGGCGCAGATGCTGTTGCGCTAAGCCCCGGCTTCCCTGTTTCGCGGGATGCCGATGGAGTAAGGTGCGGCGCGGAGAGGGGCGACATAACGCCGGGTAGAAATAGGGCCCATGTCGCGCTCAATTAGATGCGAAGTTTACCGGGACGGCCGCTGGATAGTTGCCGCGTCGGTCAGGTCACGAATTGGCGCAGGAGCTGAGATTGCAGGACGTTAGCGACACATTCGATCTGGTTCTCTCCTACCCGCAGTGGCAGGGATCGGGACGTTCCGAGAATTTGCGAAGGGGCGCGGAAGCCGCGGCCGAAATCTGCGGCCGATTCGGGCCGCTGGCCCATGTTCCGCTTGTCGGTGAGGGCGAAGCGAGCGGCGGCATCAATCGGTGGACGGCGATCCTCGAACAATTCGGTTCGGCGCAGGCGATTCTGAACGAAAAGCGACCCAGGCGTGTCCTGACGGCGGGCGGTGACTGCGCCTGCGACATTGCCGTTATCGACTATCTGCACGGCCAATATCCCGACCTTACCGTCATCTGGGTCGATGCCCATCTGGACGCCAACACAGCGGCGACCTCGCCCAGCGGCAGTTTTCACGGGATGCCGGTGGCCGCCCTCATGGGCTCGGCACCGGCGGATATGTCGGCCCTGCTGGGAACGCCGTTGTCGCCGTCGCAATTCTATTATGTCTCGGCCCATGTCGGCGATGAAGGCGATTGGGCGTTTCAGCGCGACAATGGCCTGAAATGGCTCGCGCCCGATCAACCTGTTTCCGGCCCAGTTCACATCCATTTCGATCTGGATTCGCTCGACCCCGCGGCGTTTCCGCATCTTGCATATCTGGACGGCAACCTGCCGCTTGCGGACGGTCTATCCGTGGTTCGCAAAGTCGCTGGTTCGGCCACGCTTGTCGGCTTGACGATTACCGAGTTTGCGCCGGCCGATCAGGCCGGAGCCGAAGCGGGCTGCGACTTTATCCTTCAACTCTGCGAAGCGGCTGCGGCGCGCTGAATATCCGCCCCACTTCGCTGTTTCGCGTCACGACAATGCGGCAAGATACCACCCGGGAGGGGATCGCCATGTTCATCGGTCACTATGGCCCCGCGCTGCTGGCCGCCACATCGCGAAAGTCGCCGCGCCTCGGCACGCTCTTCATCGCCGCGCAGCTGGTCGATCTCGCCTTTTTCTCGTTCCTGCTGATCGGCGTCGAACATATGCGGCTTGTGCCGGGCATCACCGCGATGAACCCGATGGACCTGTACGATATGCCCTGGACGCACAGCCTGGTCGGCACGCTCGCCTGGTCCGGGGGTTTCGCGCTGCTGATCTGGTTATGGCGACGCAGCATGGTCACCGCGGCGATCGGCGGCGCGGTAGTTATCTCCCACTGGCTGATCGACCTGCTGGTCCACCGCCCCGATCTTACCATCGCCGGCAACCCGCCGCCGCTCGGCCTCGGCCTGTGGAATCATCCCGTGATCGAGATACCGCTTGAGCTGCTCTTCGCCTTTGGCGGGCTCGCCATCTTCATCAGCCGGACGCGCGCGACACGTCCCCGCGCATGGCTTCCGATAACACTGCTCGCCGGAATGATGGTCGTGGCACAGGCGATCAACTGGCTGACCGCCCAGCCCGACAGCGTGATCGATCCGCCGCCGTCGTCGCTCGCAATCATGGGACTAGCCGCTTATGGGGTGCTCGCGGCGCTCGCCTGGTGGGTGAGCCGGACACGCGAGGGAAAGGCGTGAAGGCACCGAAACCACTCCAAGGAATTGCCAGCATGAAATCCAAAACAGCGGCAATCCTGCTCCCGCTCCTGGTCATCGCATCGTATCAGACGGCATATGGGGCGCCGCATATTTCGAGCGCGCGACGGCATCATGCAAGCGCGCCCGCGTCCCGCCATGCGGCGAATTCTCGCTATCACTGGAGTAACGTCGCAATCGTGGGTGGCGGCTACGTGCCAGCGATCCTGTTCCATCCGACCCGGAAAGGTTTGATGTTCGCGCGCACCGACATCGGAGGCGCCTATCGACGCGACCTGACGACGAAAGCCTGGGTGCCAATCATGGACGGCATCAGTTCGTCGCCGAACTGGTGGTACGCCAGTCCAGAAGCGATCGGCGTAGATCCGAGCGACCCAAAACGGATTTATCTCGCGGTGGGATATTATGCCTCCCCGCTTACCGGAAGCATCGAGTGGAATGGCAACGGCGCCATGCTGGTGTCGTCCGATAGCGGCCAAAGCTACACGACTATTCCCTTGCCCTTCAAGAACGGCTCAAACGACAATGGTCGCGGCGGCGGCGAGCGTATTGCGGTGGACCCTCATCGTACCTCGAACGTCTATTTCGGAACGCGAAACGCCGGCGTCTATCTGTCGACTGACCAGGGCGCGAGTTGGAACGCGATGACGGGATTTCCGGCATCGGCGACAATGAAGAATTCCAGCCGATCCAGCGACGCTGGTGTGGTGACGATGACCCCATATGCTGCGGGCGGTTCGACTGCAGCGGTCTATGCCGGTGTTTCGGCGACCGGCTCTGGCGCGGACGTCATGGGATTATACGTGACAGCCCAACCCGGCAAAATCGACGCGACGTGGAACCCTGTTGACGGGCAACCGACTGGAATGCTCGTCCAGCACGTGGCCGTCGGGCCAAATAACAAGCTGTATATCAACTATACCGATCACGAGGGTCCGGTGGGGATCGGTGACAGCCAGCTTTGGGAGTTTACGCCGGATGCCAGCTACCGATCGGGTCGATGGCGGCAAATCACCTTGCCCGGCGGGCCGATCGGCGGCTTGGCGCTATCGCAAAGCAAAAATGGGCTGATGCTGGTCTCGACGGTAGACCGCTATGACCCTTCGGACTCGCGCTGGCTGTCCGGCGACTACGGCAATAGCTGGCACGAAGTCGGCGGCAGCGGCGCATCCTATGACAGCAGCGTATCGCCGTTCATCAAAAATGGCTCGCAGAACTGGGAAAGCGGGATTGCGATCGATCCGTTCGACGCGGCACACGCCATCTACGGAACTGGCGGGACAGTCTATGAAACCCACAATCTGACCGACGGCTTGAACTCCGGCACCGTAAACTGGTCGACCAGGGGCGCACTGGGGATCGAGGAAACTTCGGTTGTGAGCATGGTGGCGCCCCCGTCGGGCAAAACCTTGCTCGTGGCCGGCCTGGGCGACTGGGGCGGATTTGCATTCACCGATTTGAAGAATTCGCCCGCGCAAGGAAACTTCGAGTCGCTTGCCCCGGCTTTGCCCTCGGGCCTGGACTTCGTTCAGAGCAAGCCAACCACGATCGTGGCGGCGATCGCGCCAGGCTGGAAAGCCTATAACGGCCCGAAAGCCCAGATCTCGACTGACGGCGGCATGACCTGGAAGGGCTTCGGCGGCGCTGTCACGACAAAAGGCAGCGGAACGATCGCGGCTTCAGTGGATGGAAGGTCGTTCCTTTGGGCACCAGGCGACACTGGCGTTCAATATGGCGTGGATGGAAGCTGGTCTTCTTCGTCCGGGATTCCAGGACAGGCACAGATTGCCAGTGATCGCGTTGCGGCCGGTGTCTTTTACGGCTTCAGCAAGGGCACATTCTATACCAGCATCAATGGCGGACAGACGTTTTCGATAGTCCAGTCCGGTCTTCCCGCGGACGGCAGGCTGTATACCCGGCCAGGAACCAGGGGCGACGTCTGGCTCGCATCGCCAAGCGGGGGCATTTACCACGCCGCACCTGGCGCCAACCCCATTCGTCTGATCAAATCGGGCAGCGTAAACGATGCGGAACTGCTCGCCTTTGGCGCCCCTTTGCCCGGCTCGAAGACACCGACCATCTTCCTTTGGGGTAAGGTCAATAGCGGCCCTCTCGGATTGTTACGGTCGACCGACAATGCTGCGACCTTCGCCCGCATCAATGATGATCAGCACCAATGGGCCGTTGGCCCGCGCGTGATCGTTGGCGACATGCGCAAATTTGGTGTCGTATACATCGGCACAAATGGCCGGGGCATCATCACGGGAACGCCCTAGCCTGCCATTTTATCGATGAGCGATGCGCAGCACCTGCAGCCCGGATTCGGCTGCGAACCCGATGATGTGGGCAGCTGGATTTCGGGAGTACTGCCTTGCTGCGCTCTTGGCAGAGCCGGCTGCGCTGGTATCGTGATGGCGACGCTTGCCTGGTGGCAGGCCGAACTCAGGAACTGAACGCATGAAGGCAAGTATCTGGCACAATCCGCGCTGCTCGAAATCGCGCGAGACGCTGGCGATCTTGCAGGGCACGCCGGGTGTCGAGGTCGAGGTGATCGAATATCTCAAAAACCCACCGACGCGCGCGAAGCTGGCGGCCCTGTACGAGCGCGCTGGGATGGCGCCGCGCCAGGGCCTGCGCATGGCCGAAGATGCCGCGCGGACGCTCAAATATGCGGATGGCGACACCATCCTCGACGCAATGATCGCCGACCCGATCCTGATCGAGCGCCCGCTGGTCGAGACCGAAAAGGGCGTGCGGCTAGGCCGGCCGCCGGAGAAGGTGCGGGAGATTCTCTAGACCGCAGCCCGCGCTGCGCACTGATGGCACGGGTCGCAAGCTGCATCGTTGCTAACGCGCCGGATCGTCCCAACCTGGACATTCGGCGCTGAACCAACATGTTAGCAAATCGGCAACCGGGTGCATTTATGCCCATGCACATGAACGTGCGCGAAGTGATCCAGTCCGTCCGGGATGACTATGTCGAGCAATTTGAGTCCATGGTTGCTCACCAGCGTGCCAAACGATCCGACGTTCATGTCGAGCGCCGGATCGAGCGGCCCGACAGCGAGCTGTTCGGCAAGCTCTACGTCCCCGACATCAGCTTCGGCGACCCGATGACGGAATGGCTGGACATGCAGCCTCGCGAGCGCGCCGGTCAGCTACCCGGCTTCTCCCTCAACACCCCGAACCTTGTCGTAGAGTTCGAGGACTTGTGGTGGGACGATTTTCGCCTGGACCATGACGGGCAGTTCACGGGGAAGCTGGTCAGCTGGTGGTTCAATCGGTGGATGCCCCCGGCTGGCCCGGCAACGCCGCGCGAGGAAGGGGTGAGCGGCGTGATCCACAGCGCGACGGTCGATGAGAAGTGGATCAGCGTCGACCTGGGCACCGCACCAGTCGACGCGCTGTTCAACATCCTGTCCGTCGCGCAGAATTGCGGAGCCAGGACGGCGCGTGTGACCAGCAGTCGCAAGAGGGCGTGAGACGTCATCGCTATTCTCGACGCAATGATCGCCGACCCGATCCTGATCGAGCGCCCGCTGGTCGAGACTGAGGAGGGTGTGCGGCTGGCCGACCGCCGGACGAGGAGCGGGAGATTCTCTAGGCGGTAGGCGCAGAAGCGGGAGGTCGGGAAGTGGGTGGCAAGCGGCAGTAGCCGAAGCGGCGCGCGAGTTAGCTCGCTCGTGCGCTCGTGACCTTTCGGTGCAGGTCGCATTGGAATGCTCGCAGATCTTCGGCTCGAACGCCAAAATACTTTTCATGGCTCTTCGCGAGCAACGAGAAATCATCTGTGTGCGGAACCACTTCACCCCTGCCGAAAGTGATCGCGTGATAGTGCCTGGAGAGATTCTTGTAGCGGCCCGCCCAAAGCTCGGCGCGCGTGTCGTAATCAAGGCCCCCTTCCCTCATTAGAAAGTGGTCGAGGTGATACATCGCGATCTCATTGTCGCACACAAGTGCCAAGAGCACCTGATAATCCCTGATCGTCCACCGCCCAACAAAATGGAGATTTACAAGCAGGAAATTGGCAATCGTTGATCCAGGCAACCTACCATATAGTCGCCCCAAAATCTCGATCGCGCTCTCCGTCGCCTCCAGATCTTCCATAATCGCGCGATATCTCGCATATTCGCGAGAGCGCGCAACGTCGGTGATACGGCTCGTGAAATGGTCCGTTAGTTCCTCGAAGCCGCTCATCTGCTCGCATCGCCCGCCAACTGACTTATACGCTTAAACCTTTGTCATTTCACCGCAAGGTCCGCGAGCGGGACGCTCGCCCCATCCTGATTACGGGCTCACGACCTAGATCGGACTAAGCATCGTCCGCTGCTCAATCCAGCCGCGGAGCGCCGCGCGATCCGACACCTCGATGCTACCGTAGCGCCGTTTGATCAGCCCTTCCCGCTCGAGCGTACTCAGCGCCGTGCCGATCGCCACCCGCGACACGCCGAGGATCGCCGCCAGCTCCTCATGCGTGGCGTCAGCATGGGCTTCGCCCTGTTGGGCGCCGGCCATGGTCAGCAGCAGCTTGGCGAGCTGGACCTTGAGCGGCAGGCGGCGAAGATCGTCGGCGAATTCGAGTAGCACGTGCAGGCGGCGCGCCATCATCGCCATGATCGCGCGGTCGAGCGCCGGGTGCGCCGCCGCGATGCGCTCATAGGCGGCCGGGCTGACCTGATCGATCACCGTCGCGCCCATCGCGACTGCATCATGGGTGCGCGGCAGATCGCCGAACAGAGTCATCTCGCCGAAGCAATGGCCGGGGCCGAGCACCGAGGTGACGACGAACGAGCCATCCACTCCCGGATTGCCGATCTGGACCGCACCCTGATGAATGATCGACAGACCCGGCCGTGCGTCGCCGCGCGCCTGGACCAGCGCCTTGTCGGGGTAGCTGATCGGCGTCCCGGCGGCGCGCAGGATGGCGAACAGCTCGGGCGACAGGAGCGAGGCCAGGCTGGGTGCGCCGAGAAGGAAGAGTCGAGCCATGGCGGCTCAAGTGGAGGCGCTCGGGGATCGGGCAATGTACCAGTCGGTGATGGCGGCTTCGCCGGCAGCGGTGATCGAAAACACGTAAAAGCCGCTCCGCCAGGTGTCAGGGGCCGCATAATTTTCCGGTTCGGCGACAATCGAGATGGCCTCATCGCGCGGAAGGGGAGGGACTGCCCCCACCTCGGCCCAACCCTGGACGCGCAACAAATCCAACAGGCCCTTTTCGACAAGGCCCTTGGCGAAGATGGCGCGCTCCGCGACGGGGGTATCAGGCTCCATCCACGCGACCTCCCACAGACCGCGCCAATCTTCGAGGCAATCCTCCAGAAAGCCAATGTCTGCGTCTATCAGCACGATATTCTTCCGGTTAAAGCCGTAGCAGAATTGTAAAGAACTTGTCATTCTTAGCCGCGCAAATCCGCTATCGCAATGCTCAGGCAGCCGATCGAGCGCGGCCGGGAGGGTGCGATGAAGGTCGAACTGATCGCGATTGTCGCCATCTATGCCGGCTTCGCGCTGGCCGAAGCGATTTCGACCGGTTTCTTCCGCAAGGGCGGCGCCACGCGGCAGGATGCGGTGGTCGAGATATTCGGCTCGGCGATCCTGCTCGTCGTCACCCAGCCGCTCGTGCTGGCGGGCGGCATCTTCCTTGCCCGGCTCGCAGCGCCGGAAGCCGCCGGTGCGCTCGCCGACTGGCCTATCCTCGCCCAGCTCGCGCTGCTGCTGCTCGGCGAGGACATGATGCAATATTGGTGGCACCGGCTCTCGCACACTGTGCCGTGGCTCTACAAACTCCACCGGCCGCACCATGAGGCCGAATATATGTCAGTGCGGATCGTCTACCGGAACAACATCTTCTATTATCTGCTAATGCCTTCGCTGTGGCTCTCGGGGGTGCTCGTCTATCTCGGGCTCGGCTGGCTCTATGCCGGCTATGTCGTGGTCAAGATGACGGTGATTATAGCCGCCCATTCCGATCGCCGCTGGGATGCGCCGCTGTACCGGGTGAAATGGCTCTCGCCTTTGATGTGGCTGGTCGAGCGGACCATCTCCACGCCGACGACCCATGCGGCGCATCATGGCAAGCATGCGAGTGACGGGGTGACGAACTACAAGGGCAATTTCGGCAATCTGCTATTCTTCTGGGATGTGCTGTTCGGCACCGCCAAGATCAGCCGCCGCTATCCCGAAAAGATCGGCGTCGAGAACCTCCCACCGACCACCGCTGCCGAGCAATTATTGTGGCCGCTGGTCCACGCGCCGAAGCCCGAGGCCGTGAAGGCGGTCGCGACGCAGTAGAGCGCGGCGTCCGATTCAACCGCATCGCCGGATCGGCCATAAGATGCGCACGGGACGTCTCAGAAGCCCGAGCCGCTCTTTCTAATCGTCCGGATTCTGAATGCTGCGCGCGGCGCCGCGGATGGCGGCTGCGCGGCGCAATTTCCCTGTTATTCCCTGTTAATTCCCTGTTCCGTGTTGGAAAGGCTGATGACATATTCTATAAGTTATTGTAAGATAGAGGAATTTTTGCAAATCAGCCGCGAATGACGCCAAGAAAAAAGAAAAAATTCCCTGTTCCGGCGAATTAACAGGGAATTTGTCGCCGCCATGACGAGCGGGCCCGCGGTCAGCGGTTGTGGGGAGTGCGTTTGGACCCTAAAGCCCGCGGGCATGAGCCAGATCACCCCCGAGATCGTCGCCCAGCACGGGCTTTCCCCGGAAGAATATGAGCGCGTACTGCACGCCATGGGCCGCGAGCCCAATCTCACCGAACTCGGCATCTTCTCGGTGATGTGGTCGGAGCATTGCAGCTACAAAAGCTCGCGCATCCATTTGAAGAAGCTGCCGACCACCGGCCCGCAAGTGATCTGCGGCCCCGGCGAGAATGCGGGCGTAATCGACATCGGTGACGGCCAGGCCGCAATCTTCAAGATGGAGAGCCACAACCACCCATCTTACATCGAGCCCTATCAAGGTGCTGCGACTGGTGTCGGCGGCATCCTGCGCGATGTTTTCACCATGGGTGCGCGCCCCGTCGCCAATCTGAACGCGCTTCGCTTCGGCCGGCCCGATCATCCCAAGATGCGCCATCTGATCGCCGGCGTGGTCCATGGTATTGGCGGCTATGGCAATTGCGTGGGCGTGCCGACGGTCGGCGGCGAAGTGAATTTCCACAAGGCCTATGACGGCAACATACTGGTCAACGCGATGACCGTAGGCGTCGCAGAGACCAACAAGATCTTCTATTCGGCCGCGTCGGGCATCGGCAATCCAATCGTCTATGTCGGCTCCAAGACCGGCCGTGACGGCATCCACGGCGCGACCATGGCCTCGGCAGATTTCTCCGAGGACTCGGAGGAGAAGCGCCCCACCGTCCAGGTCGGCGACCCCTTTACCGAGAAGCTGTTGATCGAAGCGTGCCTCGAACTCATGGCGTCGGACGCGATCGTCGCGATCCAGGACATGGGCGCGGCTGGCCTCACCTCATCGAGCGTCGAGATGGCGTCCAAGGGCGGCGTCGGCATCGAGCTGGTGATGGACGCGGTGCCGCAGCGCGAAACCGGCATGACGCCCTATGAGATGATGCTCTCCGAAAGCCAGGAGCGCATGCTGATGGTGCTGAAGCCGGGCCGCGAGGCTTTTGCCGAAGCCATCTTCCACAAATGGGAGCTTGATTTCGCGGTCATCGGCCATGTCACCGATACCGGGCATATGGTGTTGAAATGGCAGGGCGAAATCGTCGCCGACATTCCGCTCGGCCCGCTCGCCGATGACGCGCCGGCCTATGATCGCCCCTGGGTGAAGACGCCGCCGCCGGCTCCTTTGGCCAATGTGCCCGAGGCGACCGATATCGCCGCCGACCTGCTCACGCTGATGGCCTGCCCCGACATCGCCAGCCGCCGCTGGATTTGGGAGCAATATGACCACATGGTCGGCGCCGACACCGTCCAGCGCCCCGGTGGCGATGCCGCTGTCGTCCGCGTCCATGGCACGAACAAGGGCCTGGCAATCACGACCGACTGCACGCCTCGCTATTGCTTTGCCGACCCCTATGAAGGCGGCAAGCAGGCGATCGCCGAGGCCTATCGCAACCTGAGCGCAGTCGGCGCGACGCCGCTCGCCACGACCGATTGCATGAACTTCGGCAACCCGCAGCGGCCCGAGATCATGGGCCAGTTCGTCGGCTGTATCGAGGGCATGGCCGAGGCCTGCGCTGCGCTCGACTTCCCGATCGTGAGCGGCAACGTCTCGCTCTACAACGAGACCAAGAATGACGACGGCACCGGCAGCGCGATCCTGCCGACCCCGGCGATCGGCGGCGTCGGCTTGCTCGCCGACTGGTCGAAATCGGCGACGATCGCCTTCAAGGGAACCGGGGACGTCATCGTCCTGATCGGCACCCGTTCGGGCCATCTCGGCCAGTCGCTCTGGCTGCGCGAAGTCCATGGCCGCGAGGAAGGCCCACCGCCGCCGGTCGATCTGGCGGCCGAGAAGCTCGCCGGCGAATTCGTCCGCGCCGGCATTGCCTCGGGCGCACTCACTGCGGTGCATGACGTGTCCGATGGCGGTATCGCGGTCACCATCGCCGAGATGGCGCTGGCCGGGAATATCGGCGCCATGCTGCACGCCCCCCTCCCCTGCGGCATCGCCTGCTCCTTGTTCGGCGAGGACCAGGGCCTGTATGTCGCGACCGTTGCCGATCATGCCCTGCTCGATACGCTGGCCGGCGCCGGCGCAATCGGACTCGAGGTCGAGCGCATCGGCCGCACCATTGCCGGCCGGCTGATCTTCGAGCTCCCCGACGACGATCATGTCGTGACCCTCGAAGCGCTGCGCTCTGCGCATGAGGGCTTCTTCCCGACGCTGATGGGCGACACGATCGTCTGAACGGGGTCCGCCCTTGACGAAAGGCTGAAGGCGCGAGAACCTCCCGATCGGGGAGATCCTGTCATGCTCAAGCCGATCGCTATCGCTACCCTCATTGCGGGTACGCTCGACATCCTGTCCGCCGTCGTCTTCTCCATCATGGGCGGCTCGACGCCAATCCGCATGCTGCAGTCGGTCGCAAGCGGTCCGTTCGGCGACGTAGCGCTTGCCAACACAAGCTATGCCGCCGCCGGCCTGATCGTCCATTTCGCGATCATGGCGTGCATGGTGACCGCCTATATGGTCGCGGCGCGACAATGGCGGCTGCTGCCCGATCGCCCGATCCTCGCCGGAGCCCTGTACGGCATCCTCTTGTGGCTGGTGATGTACTGGATCGTGCTGCCCCTGCGCTTTCATATATCCCATCCAAGCCAGCTGGTTCCGATCGCCAAGCAGCTGTTCAGCCACATCATCCTGGTCGGTATCCCGATCGGCCTCGTCGCCAGGCGCTATCTGCGATCGCAGGGCCCGGCCCAATGAGCCCGGCCCGGTGAGCCCGACGGGCTATTCGGGCACCCCGCTCGCAAACAAGCTTGGGCTGAAGCCCGGCATGCGCGCCTGGTTCCTCGACATGCCCGACAGCGTCCGCGCCGAGATCGGTTGCGATACGCTCGGCCTGAGCGAACAGCGCGCGCCCTCGGCTGGGATCGAGGCGGCGCATATCTTCGTCACCCGGCGCGAGGCGCTCGTCGGCCACATCGAGGCGTTGCGCCAGCTTCTTGCGCCGGCAGGCTTTGTCTGGGTCTCCTGGCCGAAAAAGGCGGCGAAGACCGATACCGACATCACTGAGGACGTCATCCGCGAAGTCGCGCTGCCGACCGGCCTTGTCGACATCAAGGTGTGCGCAGTCGATGAGACATGGTCCGGATTGAAACTGGTGATCCGAAAGGCGCTGAGGGCATCATAGACCGCACCCGTAACGACCTATATCTTGCCCTGGACATTCAGGAGCAAGTCGATGGAGTCGCGCTACTCGGGCAAGGCGGTCACCCGCGCGATCATCATCGCGACGGTGATCGCCGGCACGCTCGATATCCTCTCCGCCTTTGCCTATGCGATCATGGCCGGTGGAACGCCGCTCGGGGTGTTGAGCGGCATCGGCAGCGCAATCGTCGACCGCGAGGCGTTCGCTGACCCCTATGCGCTGCCGGCGATCGGCCTGGCACTCCATTTCGGCATCATGCTGGTGATGGCGAGCGTCTATCTGCTGGTGGCATCGCGCATTTCGCTGCTCAATCGCCTCCCGGTGCTGAGCGGCATCATCTATGGTCTCATACTGTGGGGCGTGATGTACTGGATCGTCCTTCCACAGCGTTGGCCGACCATGTTCCCGGTCGATCCCCGCCTCGATCCCAAGGGTTTCGCCGAGGATCTGTTCAGCCATATCATGCTTGTCGGTATCCCGATCGCCCTCGTTGCGAAGTCGGCGACGCGCTGGCGGTTCACGTCTGACTATTAAGTGATTGCGCCCCTCCCCGCCGCTTCCTAGTCCCGGAGCATGGCGGAAGGGCATGAGATGACGATCGATCCACCGGCTGCCGCGCCCGACCGGATTGCGACGCTGGACGTGATCCGCGGCGTCGCGGTGATGGGCATCCTCATCATGAATATCACTGCCTTCGCGATGCCCGAGGCAGCCTATACCAACCCGGCGGCTTATGGCGGCCACAATGGCATTGATCTGGCGGTCTGGGCGTTCAACGTCGTCTTCATCGACGGCAAGATGCGCGGGCTGTTCTCCTTCCTGTTCGGCGCCTCGATGCTGCTGGTGATCGAGCGGGCGACCGCCAAGGACGAGAGTCCGGCGCGGGTGCATTTCTCGCGGATGGTCTGGTTGTTCCTGTTCGGCGAGGCGCATCTCATCCTGTTGTGGTGGGGCGATATCCTCAACCATTATGCGCTGATCGGCTGCATCGCCTGGTTTTTCCGCGAGCTGCCGGCATACAAGCTGGTCGCGATTGCAATCATCATGATCGCGATGGAGGTCACGCTGGTGGCGGGGCTGCCGTTCGATGTGCACAGCGCTGAGGTCGCAATGCATGCAGCGCACCCGGCTGCGGCCGCGATCAGCCACTACAACGAGTTCCAGCTCCATTTCGGCACGCCGACCGCCGCAGCACTGCGCGATGACCTCGCACTTCACCGTGGCGCTTATGCTCCCATGCTGGCCGACAGGCTGCAGCATGCGCTCGGCTCGACCCAAGGGAGCTTCCTGTTCGTCGGGTTCGAGACGCTGGGCTATATGCTGCTTGGCATGGCGTGCCTCAAATCGGGGATGTTAACCGGGGAATGGAGCCGCGGCCAATATCGCCGCTGGGTCGCGATCGGCTTCGGCACCGGCGTCCCAGCCTTTGCCGCTCTTGCCTTTTACGTCGCTCATAGCGGCTTCGATCTGCTCCCGGTCGTGATCGGGTCTATCGTCCTGCCCACCCTGTTCCGCCCGCTGATGATCATCGGCTGGGCCTGTCTGGTCATCCTGCTCGCCCGGCCCGGCGCGCTCACCACGCGAATCGCCGCCGCGGGACGGATGGCCTTCACCAACTATCTCGGCACGACGATCCTCTGCACCGCATTATTCTACGGCTATGGGTTCGGCCTGTACGGCCACCTCTCGCGCGCAGAGCTTTATCCGGTCGTGTTCGCCATCTGGGGGCTGGTGTTGCTCTGGTCAAAGCCCTGGCTCGAGCATTTTCGCTATGGCCCGTTCGAATGGCTGTGGCGCTCGCTGGCCCGGCTGCGCCTTCAGCCGATCCGTGGTGGCGCAATAGCCACGGCGTGATTCTTCTTGCGAGTGATCCGCATTAGGTCTTGCGAACAGTTCGCATTAGCCCTAGGCATTGCGAACGCGAGGGAGTTTCCATGGTCGTCTGCATCTGCAATGCCATTCGTGAACGCGATGTCCGTGAAGCCGCACGCGGCGGCGCACGGAGCGCCTGCCAGGCTTATCGTGCGCTTGGCCGCCAGCCCAAATGCGGCCAGTGCGTGCCGTTCGCGCGCGCGATCATCGAGGAAGAGCGTGCGGTTGCGTAGCGTTCGCAAGGCCTGAACACCGCAGTTTTCTGCCCTTTTTCAGCTGTCCTACACGCCGTCGCTGCGCTAGCTTGACCGCGAATGGAGACGTGAAATGAAGGGCGACCCCAAGGTCATCGACTTCCTGAACGAGGCGCTCAAGAACGAGCTGACCGCGATCAACCAATATTGGCTGCACTACCGCCTGTTCGATCATTGGGGCGTGCGCAAACTCGCTGAATTCGAGAAGCACGAATCGATCGACGAGATGAAGCATGCCGACATGCTGTCGGAGCGGATCCTGTTCCTCGATGGCCTGCCCAATTTCCAGCTGCTCGGGCGGCTCCGCATCGGCGAATCGGTCGAGGAAGTGCTGAAGGCCGATCTGGCGCTCGAGATGGAGGCGTTGCCGTTGCTGCGCGACGCGATCGAGCATTGCGAAAAGGTGCGCGACTATATCAGCCGCGACCTGTTCCGCCGCATCCTCGACAGCGAGGAAGAGCATGTCGACACGCTCGAGCGCCAGTTCGAGATGATCGAGCGCATGGGCATCGCGAATTATGTCCAGCTGCAGAGTAAGGCAGCTGACGAGGACGGGTGAGCTGACTTGTTCAAGCCCCTCCCCTTCAGGGGWGGGGTTGGGGTGGGGCAGTGCCTCAAGCAATGTCGCGGCCGGGACAGAGTCCCCCACCCCCTCCCCTGAAGGGGAGGGGCTTTAGCCGCCCATCCGGCCGGAGAAATCCAGCGTCCGCGGTGTGACCCAGCCATAGTGATAATTCAGCAGGAAGATCGCGAACGCCACCGTGGCAACGATCGTCACGCGAAAGGCGATCCGGCCCACACGGAATTCGTGCGGCGCGCTTTCGGCCTGCCCCGGCACGCGCTCTACCCCGGCCTCATCGGCTGTCTTCACGCCGAACGGCAGCACGAAGAACACCGAAAAGGCCCAGAACAGAAAGTAGATCGCGACCAGGGAATACCAGCGCATCGGTATCAGGCCTCGATCAGCAGCACATCGACGATCGGCTTCTTGCCAGTCCAGCGCGTAGCGACGCGGCGCGTGGCGAGGCGAATGCTTTCACGCAGTTTGTCGCGGTCACGCCCGCCCTCGCGGGTCGCGTCTGCGACCGCAACGAGCGTCTCGTCCATGAAGGGATCACGGTCTTCCTCGACCGGAATGCCCTGCAGCCGCACCTGGGGCTGGCCGAGCATCTTGCCGGCACGATCGATCGCGACCGCGACCGAGATCTGGCCGTTGAGCGCGAGCTTGCGCCGCTCATTGATGGTGCCGCCGTCACCGGGCAGGATCACATCGCCGTCAAGCACCAGCCGGCCGACCTGGGCATGGCCGAGCTTCTCGGGCGCGCCCGGTGCGAGGCGGACGATGTCGCCATTGGTCTGCACCAGCGCGCGCGGAATGCCCTCGGACAGGCCGAAGCGCGCCTGCTCCATCAGGTGCCGCATCTCGCCATGCACCGGCATCAGGACTTCAGGCCTGATCCAGCGGTACATCGCCGCAAGCTCGGGCCGGCCGGGATGCCCCGACACATGGACATGCGCCTGGCGCTCAGTGATCATCTCGACCCCCTTGGTGGCGAGCTGGTTCTGGATGCGGCCGATCGCGACTTCGTTGCCCGGGATCTGCTTCGACGAGAAGACGACGGTGTCGCCGGCATCGAGACTGATCGGATGCGAGCCTGAAGCGACGCGCGCCAGCGCGGCACGTTCCTCGCCCTGGCCGCCGGTTGCGACGATCAGGATCTTGTTGCGCGGCAGCCGCATCGCGACCTCGGGCTCAACTGTCTCGGGGAAGTCCTTGAGATATCCGGTCGCGCGGGCGACCTTGAGAATGCGGTCGAGCGAGCGGCCGGCGACGCAAAGCTTGCGCCCCGTTTCCTTCGCGACCTGGCCCAGCGTGTGGAGTCGCGCCGCGTTCGACGCGAAGGTGGTGACGAGCACCCGGCCCCTGGCCTTGGCGATCACCTCGGACAGTCCGACGCGGACATCGGCCTCGGAACCCGAAGCCTCTGTGTTGAACACATTGGTCGAATCGCAGACCAAAGCGAGCACGCCCTCGTCGCCGATAATATCGAGCTGTTCGGGGCTGGTCGGCGCACCGAGCACCGGCGCGGCGTCGAGCTTCCAGTCGCCGGTGTGGAACACGCGGCCATAGGGCGTGTCGATCAGCAGCGCATTGGCCTCGGGGATCGAGTGCGACAGCGGCACGAAGGTCACGCCGAAGGGGCCGGCGTCGAAGGAATCGCCAGGCTGGATGACGTTGAGGCGAACGCGATTGGCGTTGCCCTCTTCCTCCAGCTTGCCGCGGATCAGGCCGGCGGTGAACGGCGTCGCATAAAGCGGCACGCCGAGATCCTCGGCGAGATAGGGGAGCGCGCCGATATGGTCTTCATGGCCATGGGTCAGCACGATGCCGAGCAGATTGTCGAGCTGCTCCTCGATAAAGGCGAGATCGGGCAGGATCACGTCGATTCCGGGATATTGGGGATCGGCAAAGGTGATGCCGCAATCGACCATCAGCCACTTGCCCTGGCAGCCATAGAGATTGACGTTCATGCCAATCTCACCGGAGCCGCCAAGGGCAACGAAAAGGAGTTCTTTTTTGGGAGTCACGTTCTGTTTGGTACTTTCAAAAATTGGGTCACCCATGCCGAAGCAGGGCCTGATCTCTGTCGCTACGGGCGCTACGCCGGCTCAGGGGAGATATGGGTCCCTGCTCATACAGGGATGACGATTAACGTATGATATGGGCCCGATCCCACAACATCGCCAGCCCCTGAATAGTCAGGTCCGGCTCGATATGGTCGAAAACATCAGTCTGTTTCTCGAAAAGCGACGCAAGGCCGCCGGTTGCGATTACCTTTACGGGCCGGCCGACCTCAGCCTTCATCCGCGCCACCAGGCCCTCGATCATCGCGATATAGCCCCAGTAAATGCCGATATGCATCTGGCTGACGGTGTCGCGGCCGATCACGCTGGTGTTGTCCGGCGCCTCGATCGCGATGCGCGGCAGCTTGGCAGCCGCGGTGACCAGCGCGTCAAGCGACAGGTTGATGCCGGGCGCGATGATGCCGCCTTTATAGGCGCCCTTGAAATCAGTCAGGTCGAAAGTGGTCGCCGTGCCGAAATCGATCGTGATCAGGTCGCCCTGGTAGAGCGCATGCGCCGCGATCATCGTGACGGCGCGATCGGCGCCGAGCGCATGGGGCTCCTCGACATCGAGCTGCATGCCCCATTCGACCGGCGGCTGGCCGGCGATCAGCGGCTCGCCGCCGAAATATTTCCGGGCGAGCGTCTGGAGGTTGTGGAGCGCGCGCGGCACCACCGTGGCGATGATCACGCCGGTCACCTGCTTGCGGTCATAGCCTTCGAGGCTCAGCAGCTGGCTGAGCCACACGGCATATTCGTCGGCGGTGCGGCGCGGGTCGGTCGCGATGCGCCAGCGCGCCTTGATGGCGCCGCCTTCAATCAGCGCGAAGACCACATTGGTGTTGCCGGCATCGATCGCGAGCAGCATGGCAGGCCTGTACCTTCGTTCGTCAGATCAGGAAAACATCGGCGGCGTGAATGACACGGCTGGTGCCGTCCGCCAAGCGCAGGATGAGCGCACCCTCGCTATCAAGGCCGGAGAACAGGCCGTCGATTGCGCTGCCATCGGGAAGCCGTGCGGTAAGCGCGGTACCGATCGGGTGGGCCCGGTCGAGCCAGCGGGTGCGGATCGGGGCAAGGCCTTCGTTGCGCCAGATCGAGAGCCAGCGTTCGAAAGCGGCGGCGAGGGTTTCGAGGAAGTTGGCCGGATCGGGAGCTACGCCTTGCGCGGCGAGGCTGGTGGCGGGGCGTTCGAGGTTTTCGGGGTGGCGGGCAAGGTTTACGCCGATGCCGATCACTACCGCATCATCGGCGCGTTCGAGGAGGATGCCGGAGAGCTTGGCGCCGTCGAGGAGAAGATCGTTTGGCCATTTGATCACTGGTCCTCCACGAGGACTCGGGAACGACGGGAGATAAGCCCGCACCACCTCTTCGAGCGCAATCGCGGCAACCAGCGCCAAGGTTGCGGCCTGGGGATCGATTGCCCTCAACCGCACCAGAGTGCTCGCATAGAGGTTCCCCTCGGGCGACCGCCACTCTCGGCCCTGCCGCCCACGTCCACCGGTCTGACGCTCAGCGCGGAGCCACAAGCCCTCCTCAGCGCCGCTGCGCGCAAGCATCAGCATGTCGGCATTGGTCGAGCCCGTCTCGACGACGGTGCGGATCGTGTGCGTCAGAACAGCGCCTTGGCGGCGACCAACGTCCAGGCACCGAGCGGGGCGAGCAGGAGCCAGCCAATGGGGGAAACGAACACTGCCGCCGCGGTCGTGAGGCCGCCTTCGACGATGCTGCGCTCGCTATCGAAGGCCGGGGCCGGCTCGTCGATATACATCACCTTGACCACCCGCAGGTAATAATAAGTGCTGATCACCGATGCCACGAAGCCAGCCACTGCAAGCCAGAACAGGCCGGCGCTGACCGCAGCGTTGAACACCGCCAATTTGGCGTTGAAGCCGAGCAGCGGCGGAATGCCCGCGAGCGAGAACATGAAGATCGCCATCGCCAGGGCAAGAAGCGGTCGGGTGCGCGAGAGGCCGGCGAGGCTCGCAATGGTTTCGACCGGCTCGCCGTCCTGATCCCGCATCTGGAGGACGACCAGGAAGCTGCCGAGCGTCATGACGACATAGATCGTCATGTAGAACAGCACTGAAGCAACGCCCGCCTGCGTGCCGGCAGCGAGGCCGACCAGCGCGAAACCGACATTGTTGATGGAGCTGTAGGCGAGCAGCCGCTTGATGTTGCTCTGGCCGATCGCCGCCACGCCACCGAAGATGATCGAGGCGAGTGACGCGAAGATCACGATCTGGCGCCACTGGTCAGTCGCCGGGCCCATCGCTTCGACTGCCACGCGCACCGCCATCGCCATCGCCGCCACCTTGGGAGCCGAGGCGAAGAAGGCGGTGACCGGCGTCGGCGCGCCCTCATAGACGTCGGGCGTCCACATGTGGAACGGAACCGCGCTGATCTTGAAGGCGAGGCCGGCAAAGACGAACACCAGCCCGAAGGTCAGGCCGAGCGAATGGCCGGCGCCATAAGCAGTCGCGATCGAGGAGAAGAGGGTCGTGCCGCTGAACCCGTACACAAGGCTGATGCCGTAAAGCAGGATACCGCTCGCGAGCGCACCGAGCACGAAATATTTGAGGCCGGCTTCAGCCGAGCGCGTGTCGCGCCGCATGAAACTCGCCAGCACATAGGCGGCCAGGCTCTGCAGCTCGAGGCCGACATAGAGCGTCAGCAGATCGCCCGCCGAAACCATCATCCCCATGCCGACCGCCGAAAGCAGGATTAGCACTGGATATTCGGGGCGCAGATCGTCGCCAGCGCTGCGCTGGAAGAAGCGTGGGGCGATCAGGATCGAGACGGCAGCCGCGCCGTAGATCAGCACCTTGGAGAAGGCAGCGAAGCGATCGGCATGGTAAAGGCCGTTGAACGCGTCTCCGCCGGTGGAAGCGGCGCCATATAAGGAGATCGTCGCGCCCAGGAGCACAGCGACTGCAGTCCAGGAAACGGCCTTGGTCGAGGCCTGTCCGCCCCATGCGGCGACCAGCATCAGAACCAACGCGCCGATCGTCAGCACGTCTTCGGGCAGCGTCATGAGCAACGATGCGATCATTTCGTCGCCTCCCCGTGCGTGTTGGGGATAACGTGCTTGCCCGGTGTCGGCAGCGAATCTCCGGCGGGTGCGGCGCGGGCAACGCGCGCGACCAGCGTGCCGACATCGCCGCGCATCGGCGCGAGGAAGCTCTCGGGATAGACGCCCATCCACAGCACCACCGCCGCGATCGGCGCGAGCAGCGCGACTTCGCGGAGCGAGAGATCAGGCATTGCGCGAACGTCATCCTTGGTGAGATCGCCGAATACGACGCGGCGGTAGAGATAGAGCATGTACGCGGCACCGAGGATGATGCCCGTCGTGCAGAGCAGGGTGATGGTGGTCGAGACCTGATAGGTGCCGGCGAGGCTCAGGAATTCGCCCACGAACCCGCTCGTGCCGGGCAGGCCTACCGAGGCCATGGTGAAGAGCATGAACAGCAGCGCGTAACGCGGCATGTTGATCGCGAGGCCGCCATAGCGGCTAATCTCGCGAGTGTGCAGCCGATCATAGATGACGCCGACGCACAGGAAGAGCGCACCCGAGACCAGGCCGTGGCTGAGCATCACCACCATCGCGCCTTCCACACCCTGGCGGTTGAACGCGAACAGGCCGATCGTGACGATCGCCATATGCGCGACCGAGGAATAGGCGATCAGCTTCTTCATGTCGCTCTGCACCAGCGCGACCAGCGAGGTGTAGATCACCGCGACCGCCGACAGGCCGAACACAAGCCAGGCGAGCTGGGCCGAGGCTTCCGGGAACATCGGCAGCGAGAAGCGCAGGAAGCCGTATCCGCCAAGCTTCAACAGCACGCCGGCCAGGATGACCGAGCCCGCGGTCGGTGCCTGGACGTGCGCGTCGGGAAGCCAGGTATGGACCGGCCACATCGGCATCTTCACTGCGAAGGAGGCGAAGAAGGCAAGCCATAGCCAGGTCTGCGCATGGACCGGGAAATCGGTGTTGAGCAGGACCGGAATGCTCGTCGTGCCGGCGAACTGCACCATCCACAACATCGCGATCAGCATCAGGACCGAGCCGAGCAGCGTGTAGAGGAAGAATTTGTAGCTGGCGTAAATCCGGTTCGCGCCACCCCAGATGCCGATGATCAGATACATCGGGATCAGGCCGGCCTCGAAGAAGATGTAGAACAGGAACAGATCCTGCGCCGCGAAGGTGCCGATCATCAGCATCTCGGTGACGAGGAAGGCGGCCATATATTCCTGGACGCGCTTCTCGATCGCGACCCAGCTCGCGCCGATGCAGATCGGCATCAGGAACACGCTGAGCATGATCAGCATCAGCGCGAAGCCGTCTATGCCGAGCGACCAGCCGAACACGCCGAACAGATGCTCGTGCTGCTCGCCGAACTGCCATTGCGGGCCGCCGATATCGAACTTGGCCCAGAGGCAGATGCCGAGGACGAGGTCGGCCAGCGTCGCGAGCAGCGCGACCCAGCGCGCGGTATTCGCGCTGACGAAATAGCAGACGATCGCGGCGACCGCCGGAACCGCGAGCATGACCGAAAGGATTGGGAAGCCGGTCATTTGGCGCTCACGTAAATCGCCCAGGTCACCACGCCGGTCAGGCCGAGCAGCATCACAAAGGCATAGGTATAGACATAGCCGGTCTGGACCCGGCCAGCGACGCGCGAGCCGAGCGCGACCACCCAGGCCGAGCCGTTGGGCCCGAAGCGGTCGATCGTCTTCTCGTCGCCGCGGTGCCAGAACAGGCGGCCGATCGCAAAGGCGGGGCGGACGAAGAGCAGGTCGTACAGCTCGTCGAAATACCATTTGTTGAGCAGGAAATCATAGACGACGCGGAACTGCTCGACGACGGCAGCGGGCAAGCCGGGCGAACGGATATACATCACCCAGGCGGTCCACAGCCCGACGAGCATGGCGATCGTGGCGGAAAGCTTCACTCCGAGCGGCACCTCGTGCACAGCGTGCATCAAGTGCTCGCGGAAGGCGATGCTGCCCTTCCAATAAGCCTCGCCCGCGGTCGGATCGATGAAATAGCCGTGGAAGGCGAAACCGGCTGCGACCGCACCGATCGACAGCAGGATCAGCGGCACAAGGATCGTCAGCGGGCTCTCATGCGGGTGGTAGCCGCCGGTGCCGTCACCATGAGCGTGCGGATGGTCGTCATGGCCATGGGCTGCATGGTCGTCATGATGATCATCATGCCCGTGCGCATCGTGCAGAGCGTGCTGGATATGCTCGGACTGCGTCCAGCGCGGCTTGCCCCAGAAGGTCAGGAACATCAGCCGCCAGGAATAGAAGCTGGTCAGCAGCGCAACGATCATGCCGACGATCGATGCGCCCGATTGGCCCGAAGCCCAGGCAGCCTCGATGATCGCGTCCTTCGAGTGGAAGCCCGCGAAACCGATCGCCATGGTGTTGCCGAACACGGCGGGAACGCCGACGCCGGTAATCGCCAGCGTGCCCGCCATCATGCCCCAGAAGGTGACCGGAATGCGTTTCCGAAGGCCGCCATAATAGCGCATGTCCTGCTCATGGTGCATCGCGTGGATCACCGAGCCGGCGCCGAGGAACAACAGCGCCTTGAAAAAGGCGTGCGTGAAGAGGTGGAACATCGCAGCGCCATAGGCACCGCAGCCAGCCGCGAAGAACATGTAGCCGAGCTGTGAGCAGGTCGAATAAGCGATGACACGCTTGATGTCGGTCTGCACCAGACCGACGGTCGCGGCGAAGAAGCAGGTCGCTGCGCCGACCGTCATCACCACGCTGAGCGCGAACGGGCTGGTCTCGAACATCGGCGAGAGGCGGCAGACCATGAACACGCCAGCCGTCACCATCGTCGCGGCATGGATCAGCGCTGAGACCGGGGTCGGGCCTTCCATCGCGTCGGGGAGCCAGGTGTGGAGGCCGAGCTGGGCCGATTTGCCCATCGCGCCGACGAACAGGAGCAGGCAGAGGATCGTCATCGTGTCGAAGCGGTGGCCGAGAAAGCCGATGGTCGAGCCGGCCATGCCGGGCGCGGCATGAAGGATGTCGGGGATCGAGACGGTGCCGAACACAAGATAGGTGCCGAAGATGCCGAGCATGAAGCCGAGATCGCCGACGCGGTTGACGACGAAGGCCTTGATCGCGGCGGCATTGGCGCTCGGCTTCTTGAACCAGAAGCCGATCAGCAGATAGGAAGCGAGACCCACGCCTTCCCAGCCGAAGAACATCTGGACGAGGTTGTTCGCCGTCACCAGCATCAGCATCGCGAAGGTGAAGAGCGAGAGATAGGCGAAGAAACGCGGCTGATCCGGATCCTCCTCCATATAGCCCCAGCTATAGAGATGGACGAGCGCCGAGACCGAGGTGATGACGACAAGCATCACCGCCGTCAGCGCATCGACGCGGAGCGCCCATGCGACCTGGAGATCGCCTGAATGGATCCAGTCGAGCACCGGTGCAATCGTCGGTTCGCCGCCGCCGAGATAGTGGATGAAGATCGGCCAGCTGAGCGCGCACGACGCGAACAGCGCGCCGGTGGTCAGCACCTTGGCGACGGTGTTGCCGAGCAGGCGATTGCCGAGCCCTGCGATGATGGCCGCGAGCAGCGGCAGGAAGACGATGAGGAGGATCAAGAAATTACCCCTTCATCCGGTTGACGTCGTCGACCGAAATCGTGCCGCGTCCGCGGAAATAGATGACCAATATGGCAAGCCCAATCGCCGCCTCGCCCGCAGCGACGGTCAATACGAACATCGCGAACACCTGCCCGACCAGATCGTGGAGATAGGCCGAGAAGGCGACCAGGTTGAGATTGACGCTGAGCAGGATCAGCTCGATCGCCATCAGCATGACGATGAGGTTCTTGCGGTTGGCGACGACGCCGAGCACGCCAAGCGCAAACAGAATCGCAGCGACGACCAGATAATGCGTCAGGCCGATCACAGCTCGATCCCCTGTCCGACGCCGGGCTGGGTGTTGCGGGTCGCATCCTGCGGCCGGCGCGACACCTGACGGTTGATGTTCTGCGGCCGGGTGCCGCCACGCTCGCGGTGAGTCAGCACGATCGCTCCGATCATCGCGACGAGCAGCACGAGACCGGCGCCTTCGAAGATGAAGAGATAGCGGGTGTAGAGCAGATTGCCGATCGCCTGGATGTTCGGGATCGCCTTGGCAGCATCGGTCGGCGCGATTCGGCGGCTCAGTTCGATCGCGCCCGCACTATAGGCACCGATGCCGATAATGATCTCGGCCGCGAGCCCCACCGCCAGCGCCATGCCGATCGGCAGATATTTGGCGAAGCCGCTGCGCAGTTCGGCGAAATCGATGTTGAGCATCATCACCACGAACAGGAACAGCACTGCGACCGCGCCGACATAAACGATGATCAGCAGCATCGCGATGAACTCGGCGCCGAGCAGCACCATCAGCCCCGCCGCGTTGAAAAAGGCGAGGATCAGCCACAGCACCGCATGCACGGGGTTGCGCGCGGTGATCGTCAGCGCGCCGCTGATGATCACCATGGCGGCGAAGAGGTAAAAGGCGATAGCTTGGATCACGAAATCTGGGTGCCCCTCGGATTCGGCTGGCGCTTAACGGTACGGTGCATCGGCGGCAAGGTTCGCGGCGATCGCGCGCTCCCAGCGATCGCCGTTATCGAGCAATTTCGCCTTGTCGTAGATCAGCTCCTCGCGCGTTTCGGTCGAGAATTCGAAATTCGGCCCCTCGACCACCGCATCGACCGGGCAGGCTTCCTGGCACAGGCCGCAATAGATGCACTTGGTCATGTCGATATCGTAGCGCGTGGTGCGACGGCTGCCGTCATCGCGCGGTTCGGCCTCAATGGTGATCGCCTGGGCCGGACACACCGCCTCGCAGAGCTTGCACGCGATGCAGCGCTCTTCGCCGTTCGGATAACGGCGCAGCGCGTGCTCGCCGCGGAAGCGGGGGGAGATCGGGTTCTTCTCGTACGGATAGTTGATCGTCGCCTTCGCCTTGAAGAAATACTTCAAGGTCAGCGCGTGGGCCTTGATGAATTCCCACAGGGTGTAGGATTTGATGATCTGAGCGAGGCTCATGATGGAACTCCAACGCGGGTCAGCATCAGGAAACCGGACACCAGGAACACCCAGAACAGCGACAGCGGCAGGAAGATCTTCCAGCCGAGGCGCATCAGCTGGTCGTAGCGGTAGCGCGGGACGGTCGCCTTCACCCAGCTGAACAGGAAGAAGAAGAAGCCCATCTTCAGGAACAGCCAGAGGATGCCCGGGACCCAGTACAGGATCGGGATATCGAGCGGCGGGAGCCAGCCGCCCCAGAAGAGCGTCGCGTTGAGCGCACACATCAGGATGACGTTGGCATATTCGCCGAGCCAGAAGAGCGCGAAGCTCATCGAGGAATATTCGGTCTGGTAGCCGGCGACGAGCTCGCTCTCCGCCTCGGTCAGATCGAACGGCGCGCGCTGCGTCTCGGCGAGCGAGGAGATGAAGAACACGATTGCCATCGGGAACAGCAGCGGATTGAAGATGAAGCCGTTGGCGAAACCGTAGAGCCCCTTCTGCGCGAGCACGATCGTCGAGAGGTTGAAGCTGCCCGACCAGAGCACGACCGAGATCAGCACGAAGCCGATCGCGACTTCATAGCTCACCATTTGCGCTGCGGCGCGGATCGCGGAGAAGAAGGGGTATTTCGAGTTGGACGACCAGCCCGCCAGGATGATGCCGTAAACGCCGAGCGACGAGGCAGCGAGGACGTAGAGCAGGCCGACATTGATGTCCGCCAGCACCACGCCCGCCTGGAACGGCACCACCGCCCAGACGATCAGCGCAACCGTGAAGGTGATGATCGGCGCGAGCAGGAACAGGCCCTTGTTCGCACTCGACGGGATTATGGTTTCCTGCAGAAACACCTTCAGGCCATCCGCGAAGCTCTGCAACAGGCCGAACGGACCGACCACGTTGGGTCCGCGCCGCAGCGCCATCGCCGCCCAGATCTTGCGATCGACATAGATGATCATGGCGACCGCGAGCATCAGCGGCAGCGCGATGACGAGGATGCCGATGATGGTGGCGAGGAACCATGCCCAGCCATATTCCATGCCGTGAGAGGTGAAGAAGGCGGTCATTTCAGTGCTGCCTCAGCTGAGGACAACATAGGCGACGGCAATGCCGATGCCGACCAGCACAACGAGCAGGCAGGCGAGCTGGACACGCCAGGGAAGAAAGTCGAACACCCAGTCCGACAAGAACGATAACATAACGCCATCACTCCGCTGCCTCTGCGAATTCTTCGCCGTGGAGGATTTCAGCCGAGCAGCGCTGCATCGTCGGGCTTGCCCGACAGATGGCGTTGGTCAGGTAGAAATCCTTGATCGGATAGACGACCTCGCCCTCACCCTTCGCATCGAGCGACGGGGCGTTCCAGGCAAAGCTCTTCAGCCCAAGCGTTGCGAGGTCGGGCGTATCGACACCCATCGCCGCACGCAGCTCTTCGATCGTGTCGAAGGGCAGGGTCTTGCCCAGCACCGCGGAAAGCGCTCGCAGGATCGTCCAGTCCTCGCGCGCATCGCCAGGCGGGAACACCGCACGCTCGCCGCGCTGAACGCGACCCTCGAGATTGACCCAGGTGCCCGACTTCTCCGCATAGCTCGCGCCCGGCAGCACAACGTCGGCGGCCGCCGCACCCTTGTCGCCGTGATGGCCGATATAGACCTTGAAGCTCTTTGCGAACTTCGAGAAATCCACCTCGTCAGCGCCGAGGAAGAAGGTCAGCTTCGGCTTGGCGGCGACGATATCGGCAATGCCGCCCTTCTGCGCGAGGCCGAGCATCAGCCCGCCCACCCGGGATGCAGCCATATGCACGACGTTGAAGCCGTTCCAGCCATCACGGACCAGCTTGAGCGACTTGGCGAGCTTCAGCGCGGCGCCGTGCCCGCCCTTCAATGCCCCGCCGCCGACGATCACCATCGGCCGCTCGGCATTCTTGAAGGCGTCCGCCGCGCCCTTTGGCAGCTTGCCGAGCAGGCCCAGATCATTGCCGAGCCACTCGACCTTGTAGGTCAGATCGACCTCGGGGCCGATCGCGAAGACCTTGGCGCCCTTCTTGATCGCCTTGCGGATCCGCGTGTTCACCAGCGGCGCTTCCCAGCGCAGATTGGTGCCAACCAGCAGGATCGCGTCAGCCTTTTCGGCGCCCGCGATCGTGGTGTTGAAATTGACCGCGGCAAGGCTGGAGGTGTCGTAGTCCATGCCGGTCTGGCGGCCCTCAATCAGGGTCGAGCCCATCGACGCGAGCAGCGCCTTGGCTGCATAGAGCGTCTCGCATTCGACCAGGTCGCCGTGGACCGCAGCGATGCTCGAGCCCGCCTTTACCGCGGCAATCGCCGCGAACGCCTCATCCCAGCTCGCCTCGACTAGACGGCCATCCCTGCGCACGAACGGGCGGTCGAGCCGGCGCCGCACTAGGCCGTCGACAGCGTGGCGCGTCTTGTCGGTCGCCCACTCCTCGTTCACATCCTCGTTGATCACGGGCAGGCAGCGCAGCACTTGGCGGCCACGGCTGTCGAGCCGGATATTGGTGCCGACCGCGTCCATCACGTCGATGGTCAGCGTCTTCTTCAGCTCCCAGGGACGCGCTTCGAAGGCATAGGGCTTTGAAGTCAGCGCACCGACCGGGCAGAGATCGACGACATTGCCCGAAAGCTCGCTCGTCACCGCGCTTTCGAGATAGGAGGTGATCTGCATGTCCTCGCCACGCCCGACCGCGCCGATCTCTTCGACCCCGGCGACTTCCTCGGCAAAGCGGATGCAGCGCGTGCACTGGATGCACCGCGTCATCACCGTCTTGACGATCGGCCCCATATATTTCTCGGTGACCGCGCGCTTATTCTCGTCATAGCGCGAATGGCCGCGGCCATAAGCCAGGCTCTGGTCCTGAAGGTCGCACTCGCCGCCCTGATCGCAGATCGGGCAATCGAGCGGATGGTTGATCAGCAGGAATTCCATCACGCCTTCGCGCGCATTCTTCACCATGGGGCTGTTGGTGAAGACCTCCTGATTGTCAGCAGCCGGCAGCGCGCAGCTCGCCTGGGGCTTGGGCGGCCCCGGCTTCACCTCGACAAGGCACATCCGGCAATTGCCGGCGATCGACAGCCGCTCATGATAGCAGAAGCGCGGGATCTCCTTGCCGGCAAGCTCGCACGCCTGCAGCACAGTGGCGCCCTGCGGCACCTCGATCTCGACACCATCGACTTTAAGCTTGGGCATTTATCGCTTACCTCCGGCGATATCACCGCCCCGCACCCTGAAAAGACCCTCGGCGACCATGCCGTGGATCGTCACGCGATCAAACCTGACCTTCCGTCCGTTGCTGCACGCGTTGAGGATTGGAAGAAAAGCATTGATGGCGCGGGTTTCGCCCTCGGAACGCCATCCCGAGCGCACGAGGCGATCGGCCGCTGCGGTATCCCGGGCGGCGGCGCACTGCGCGACGGCATATCCGGCCGACCCGGGTGAAAGCAGCCATTGCGGATTGTTCGAGGGGATCGCCGCCCCAACAGGCACGTCACTGCGGAACGACCGCAGGTATAAAGCTTCTGCGATCGCGCCACGCCAAGTGACGGTGGGAGCCTTTGTTACCCTTTGTGCTCCGAAGCAAAGGACACCATGGTCCAGCAAAGAAACAACCGCCTGATCTGCAGCGGACGTCCCGGGCTCGGCTGATACTACAGTGATCGCGCGGGCGTGTTCGCCGCGGACGAGGCACCTGGCGGCGTCAGCAAGCAAACGCTCGGTCCTTGCCCCTTTAATCATTTCGGGTGGCCCATCGATTTGCGCGTTCGCGGCACTTCCAACCGCCATCGAGAACGAGAGCGAAGCGAAACCGAGCATCGCGGCATGACGAGGCAAAAACCGGCGCATTATTCCGCCGCTTCCATCATCGGGGCGAGGTCGCCCCCGCGCTCCTTGATCCGCCGCTCCAGCTCGGGCCGAAAATGGCGGATCAGGCCCTGGATCGGCCATGCCGCCGCGTCGCCGAGCGCGCAGATGGTGTGGCCTTCGATTTGCTTGGTCACCTGCTGCAGGGTGTCGATCTCGGAGACATCGGCATCGCCGGTGCGCAGCCGCTCCATGACCCGCCACATCCAGCCGGTGCCCTCGCGACACGGCGTGCACTGGCCGCAGCTCTCATGCTTGTAGAAATAGGAGATGCGGCTGATCGCGCGAACGATGTCCGTCGACTTATCCATGACGATCACCGCAGCGGTGCCGAGGCCCGAGCCGACCGCCTTCAGGCCGTCGAAATCCATCGCGCAGTCCATGATCTGCGCCGCCGGGACCAGCGGCACCGAGGAGCCGCCCGGGATCACCGCGAGCAGATTGTCCCAGCCGCCGCGGATGCCGCCGCAATGTTTGTCGATCAGCTCGCGGAACGGGATGCTCATCGCTTCCTCGACCACGCAGGGCTTGTTCACATGGCCGCTGATCTGGAACAGCTTGGTGCCGCGATTGCCCTCGGCCCCGAACGAGGCGAACCATTCGGCGCCGCGCCGCAGGATGGTCGGCGCGACTGCGATCGACTCGACGTTGTTGACCGTGGTCGGCATGCCGTAAAGGCCCGCGCCCGCCGGGAACGGCGGCTTCAGCCGCGGCTGGCCCTTCTTGCCTTCGAGGCTCTCAAGCATCGCGGTCTCTTCGCCGCAGATATAGGCGCCCGCGCCACGGTGGACGAAGACGTCGAAATCATAGCCCGATCCGCTGGCGTTCTTGCCGATCAGGCCGGCGCCATACGCTTCGGCAACCGCCGCGGAGAGAACCTCCGCCTCGCGGATATATTCGCCGCGGATATAGATGTACGCGGCGCGCGCGCGCATCGCATAGCCCGCGATAAGCGCACCCTCGATCAGCTTGTGCGGATCGTGCCGCATGATCTCGCGATCCTTGCAGCTGCCCGGCTCGGATTCATCGGCGTTGATGACGAGGAAGCTGGGACGATCCGGCTTGGGCTCCTTGGGCATGAAGCTCCACTTCATGCCGGTCGGGAAACCCGCGCCGCCGCGCCCGCGCAGGCCCGACGCCTTGATCAGATCGATGATCGCGTCCTGGCCCTTGGCCATCAGGTCCTTGGTATTATCCCAATCGCCACGCGCACGCGACGCCGCCAGGTCCCAGGATTGGAACCCGTAGACATTGGTGAAGATACGATCCTTGTCGGCGAGCATCTATCTACCTTTTAGCCGTCGCATTCTGGACCAGGACATAGACGAACACGCCAAGGCCGATCAGGACCAGTATCGGCAACAGGCTGAAGGTGATCCGCAGGATCAAGCCCAGCACCACCAGCCCGCCGATGACAGCCAGCACGGCAACGATCGGATTTACGCCCTTCATGCCCATTCTCCCCGGTAATCGTGATTCCCGTCGACCATTTCCTTGAGCGTCGTCGGCCCGCCTGCGGGGCAGCTGTCGCGGCGCCCGGTCTGCGAGCCAGGCGGCAGCGTCTTGCCGGTTGCGAGCGCCTCGAGGATCGCGGTCGTGCGATCGTAATCGAGGTCCTCATAATTGTCGTCGTTGATCTGGACCATCGGCGCGTTGGCGCAGGCGCCGAGGCACTCGACTTCGGTGAGGGTGAACAGCCCGTCAGGCGTGGTGTGGCCCTTGCTCAGGCCGCGATTCTTGCAAGCCGCGAGCACGTCGTCGGAGCCGGCCAGCATGCACGGCGTCGTGCCGCAGACCTGGACATGGAAGCGGCCGACCGGCGCCATGTTGAACATGGTGTAGAAGGTCGCGACCTCATAGACGCGCATATAGGGCACCGAGATCGCCCTCGCGACGTACTCGATCACCGGCACGGGGAGCCAGCCCTGCGTGTTGGTTTCCGCCCCAACCTGGCGCTGGGCGAGATCGAGCAGCGGCAGCGACGCCGATTGCTCGCGGCCCTTGGGATAGCGACCAAGGATCTCGTTCGCCTTCTTCTGGTTCTCGGCCGTCCACGCGAACGCGCCCCAGCGCGCGCGGGTTTCGGCTTCGTCGGGGATTTTGGGTGCTTCGGCCATTAGCGGATGAACTCCACGCGCTCGACCTTGTCGCCGCTGAAGGAATAGATGGACATGACCTCGAACTGCTCGCCGTCGGGCGCGCGCGCCACTGTCTCGTGCAGGACGACGGTTTCGCCGAGCACATAGGACGAGAGGATATCAGCCCGGTTCTGCGGGAATTGCGCGAACATCGCCTTGAGGCCGGAGCGTACGCCCTCCCGCCCCTTGCGCAGCACGGCACCGCGATAGATGGCCTCGCACGCATCATCGGTCATCAGCGCGACATAGCCGTCGGCATCCTGCTCGTTGTAGAGCGCGATCATGCGATGCGCGGTGTCGAGGCGGGGGTTCGGTGTTTCAGCCATTGGTCTTTCCGTCGCCAGAATTGGGCGCAGGATTCGGCATCGTAAATACGATCGGGTAAATGGAGATCTCTTTTATTTTGTCGAGCGGCGAAAAGTAGAACCTAGCCAAGCAGGACACATTCGTTCCAAAGGTCGGGCACAGCATCCAGACCGAGACCAGATGATCCTGAATCTTGAGATTGAGCTGACTGTCGGCCATGGCGCAGTTAGCTACAAAGTAAGCCAGAGACTTCTCATCAAGTTTTTGTAGCGCGGCATTGCCGTATCCTGTCTTGATATCCGGACGGGAAATAACCGCATCGCTCGCTGCGACCTGATTGATGGCGCGCACGTCACCTTTGCCGCCAGCCATCAAGAGCTCGTTGATCAGTGCAATACGATGATCACCGACTTGTTCACTAATTTGCGGGAGCACCGTTTTGGGCGTCTTGGATTGCGCGGTAGCCGCACCGGCAATTAAAACGACGGAGAGAAGTAAGAATTGATGCCTCACCGGTCGCACTCCCCGAACACGATATCCATCGCGCCGAGAATTGCGGTCGTATCGGCGAGCATGTGGCCCTTCGCCATGAAGTCCATCGCCTGGAGATGCGAGAATGCCGTCGGGCGGATCTTGCAGCGGTACGGCTTGTTGCTGCCATCAGCGACCAGATAGACGCCGAACTCGCCCTTGGGGCTTTCGGTCGCGACATAGACGTCGCCGGCGGGGACGTGAAAGCCTTCGGTGTAGAGCTTGAAGTGATGGATGAGCGCTTCCATCGAGCGCTTCATCTCGGCGCGCTTGGGCGGCACGACCTTGCGATCGAGGCTGGCGATCGGCCCTTCGGGCATCTCGTTCAGGCACTGCTTCATGATACGCATCGACTGGCGGACTTCCTCGACGCGCACCATGAACCGGTCATAGCAATCGCCGCGAGTGCCGACCGGCACGTCGAAGTCCATCTTCGCATAGACATCATAAGGCTGCGACTTGCGCAGATCCCAGGGGATGCCCGAGCCGCGGATCATCGGGCCGGAAAAGCCCCATTTGATAGCGTCGTCGCGGCTGACGGTGGCGATATCGACGTTGCGCTGCTTGAAGATGCGGTTGTCGGCAACCAGGCTGATCGCATCCTCGAACAGGCGCGGCATGCGCTTGTCGAGCCAGTCGGCGATATCGGTCAGCAGCTTGAGCGGGGTATCCTGGTGGACGCCGCCCGGCCGGAAATAGGCCGAGTGCATGCGCGCGCCGGAGACGCGCTCGAAGAAATTGAGGCAGTCCTCGCGGATCTCGAACAACCACAGGTTCGGAGTCATCGCGCCGACATCCATCACATGGCTGCCGAGGTTGAGCATGTGGTTCGAGATGCGCGTCAGCTCGGCGAAGAACACGCGGAGATATTGCGCGCGGATCGGCACTTCGAGATCGAGCAGCTTCTCGATCGCGAGCACGAAGCTGTGCTCCATGCAGAGCGGCGAGCAATAATCGAGGCGATCGAAATAGGGCAGCGCCTGCATGTACGTCTTGTATTCGATCAGCTTCTCGGTGCCGCGGTGGAGCAGGCCGATATGCGGATCGACCCGCTCGACGATCTCGCCGTCGAGCTCCATCACGAGCCGCAACACACCGTGCGCGGCGGGGTGCTGCGGGCCGAAATTGATCGTGTAATTCTGGATCGTCACGTCCCCGGCAGCGGGATCGGCGGCATCCAGATGGCCTTCGATTGCGTCGAGATGATCAGCCATTATTCGTGTCCGGCTTCTTGCGCGTACGCGGCTTCGACGGCGCTGCGTCAGTCGCGGCGGGCTTGGCGGCGCGCGGTGCTCGCGGCTTCTTCACCACATCGGAATTGGCGGGCTTGGGCTTCGCATCAGGCGAGGCCCTGCCAGCACCGGTCTGGGCCGGGCTCTCGGTCGTCTTCGGCGTGGCCGGCGGCGCCTTGGCCGCGGCCTGCGCCGCGTCCGCCTTGACAATCTCATCAGCCTTCAGCGGGGTCGGCGCACCCTTGGCTTCGGGCAGCTTCGCCTTCTCGTCGCCGGGCAGGATATATTCAGCGCCCTCCCACGGGCTCATGAAATCGAAGGTGCGGAAATCTTGAGCGAGCTGGACTGGCTCATAGACCACCCGCTTCGCTTCCTCGGAATAGCGCAGCTCGACATAGCCGGTCAGCGGGAAATCCTTGCGCTGCGGATGGCCGCGAAAACCGTAATCGGTCAGGATGCGGCGGAGATCCGCATTGCCTTCGAACAGCACGCCGTACATGTCGTACACTTCGCGCTCGAGCCAGCCGGCGACCGGCCAGATGCTCGTCACCGACGGCACCGGCTTTTCCTCATCGGTCTGTACATGGACGCGGATACGGTGGTTGCGGGTCAGCGAGAGCAGGCAATAGACCACTTCGAACCGATCCGGCCGCTCGGGATAATCGACCCCGGCAATCTCCATCAGCTGCTGATATTCGAGGCCGGGCGTATCGCGCAGCGCCGTCATCGTCTCGACCAGCGACATCCGGTCGACCGTCAGCGCAACCTCACCAACCGCGTCGAGCGACGACAGCAGCGCACCACCGAGGACCCCGGCAGCGCGATCGATCACACCGTCATTGGCCGTATAGGCCGGCGCCGGCGCCCTCACCGTTCAATCGTTCCGATGCGGCGGATCTTCCGCTGGAGCTGCATGATGCCGTAGAGCAAAGCCTCGGCGGTCGGCGGGCAGCCCGGTACATAGATGTCGACTGGCACGATCCGGTCGCATCCGCGCACGACGCTATAGCTGTAATGATAATAGCCGCCGCCATTGGCGCAGCTGCCCATCGAAATGACGTATTTCGGCTCGGACATCTGGTCGTAAACGCGGCGCAGCGCCGGGGCCATCTTGTTGCAGAGCGTGCCCGCCACGATCATCACGTCCGACTGGCGCGGTGAAGCGCGCGGCGCGGCGCCGAAGCGCTCGAGATCATAGCGCGGCATGTTCACATGGATCATCTCGACCGCGCAGCAGGCGAGGCCGAAGGTCATCCACCACAGGCTGCCCGTACGCGCCCATTGAAACAGATCTTCGGTCGAGGTGACGAGGAAGCCCTTGTCGCTCAGCTCACCGTTGAGATCATTGAAGAACGACTGGTCGGGCGGCAGGATCTCATCCCGCACCTCCAACGACTGCGGCCGGAACTCGACCGGACCGGAATGGCCTGTTACTCCCATTCCAGCGCTCCCTTCTTCCACGCATAGACAAGGCCGAGCGCCAGTTCGGCGATGAACCCCATCATCGCGATCCAGGCAACCCAGCCGAGCGAGAAGACGCTTACCGCCCAGGGGTAGATGAACGCCGCTTCGAGATCGAAGATGATGAACAGGATCGCCACGAGATAGAAGCGCACATCGAACTGGCTGCGCGAATCTTCGAAGGCTGGGAAGCCGCACTCATACTCAGTGAGCTTCTCGGCTGTCGGCTTGTGCGAACCGGTGAAACGCGCGGCGATCATGGGCAGGAACACGAACGCGCTCGACAGCACGAGCGCGACGCCCAGGAAAAGCAGAATCGGCAGATATTGCGACAGGTCGAACAAGGGGGTTCTCGCAGGTGCGAACGGATGCGGCGGCTTTAGGACGATGGTTGTCGAGGGGCAAGGCCGTCAGCCGTGAGAATCGCTCGCAACTAGTCAGTTTTCTTCATGATAGTAGAATTGTCGGTCAACGCTAAACCGGGTGTGTAAGCAACGACGGAGGGCATAGCGATGAAGTTGATTCATTTGATTTCCACGGCAGCTTTTTGCTGCCTTTCAGTTTCTGTCGCCGGTCAGGCACAGGCGCAAACCGTGACCGCCTCGGCGGAAAGCATCGCGTCTGTCCTGCGCGACAACGGCTATCAGGCGGAGGTGGGCAAGGGCAGCGACGGCGATCCAATGATCCGTAGCGGCGCGGGCGGCTCGAAGTTCACCCTGCTGTTCTTCGGCTGCACCAAAGGCCAGGACTGCACCTCGATCCAGTTCTACACCGGCTATACCGGCACCTCCGCTGACCTGAAAAAGGTCAACCAGTGGAATACGACCAAGCGATTCGGACGAGCCTATATCGACAAAGACGGCGACCCCGTTATCGAAATGGACGTTGACCTCGACGAGGGCGGCATGTCGCGCAAGCTGTTCGAGGACAATCTCGCAGTATGGAGCGCGCTCGTCGGTTCATACAAAAACTATGTCAACGGCGGCTGAACTCCGCGCCGGCGGCATCGTCACGCGTTGCGCAAAGCCCCCGCCAGCAGCTTGTGGAGCTTCGATTGGAGCACATCGTTCGCGGCCAGGAATTCGCTGCGCTCGATCATCTTGTCGCCACCGCGGAAATCGGTGACGAAGCCGCCTGCCTCGCGCACGAGCAGCATACCCGCGGCAACATCCCAGGGCTGAAGGCTCGATTCCCAGAAACCGTCGAAACGGCCGGCTGCAACCCAGGCGAGATCGAGCGCCGCCGAGCCGAGGCGGCGGATACCGGCGACTTCCGGCGCGATCGCGCCGAAGATGCGGCTCCACTCGGCGAAATTGCCGTGGCCAAGGAAGGGAATGCCAGTCGCGATCAGCGAATCGGCGAGGTCGCGCCGTGCCGAGACGCGCAGGCGCTGTTCCTGCATCCAGGCGCCGCGGCCCTTTTCGGCCCAGAAACTGTCGTCAGTGATCGGCTGATAGACGAGGCCAGTGGTGATCTCGCGCTTGCCGTTCGCCAGTGGCTCCTCGACCGCGATCGAGATCGCGAAATGCGGGATGCCGTGGAGGAAGTTGGTGGTGCCGTCGAGTGGATCGACGATCCAGCGCGGCTTGTTGGGGTCGCCGGCGATCTCGCCGCGCTCCTCCATCAGGAAACCCCAGTCGGGGCGGGCGCGCGAGAGCTCCTCGAAGATCGTCTGCTCGGCGCGCTGATCGGCCATGGTGACGAAGTCGGCCGGGCCCTTGCGGCTGACCTGGAGGTGCTGGACTTCGTTGAAGTCACGCCGCAGCCGCGGCGCCGCCTTGCGCGCGGCGCGGTCCATGACGGTGATGAGGCCTGAATGCGAAACCAATGTAATTCTCCCCCCTCCCGCTTGCGGGAGGGGCTGGGGGTGGGCTCGCGCTATCCGCGAGCGGTTCGTTCGAGGGGCGCGGGTGCCCACCCCTCGGTCCCCTCCCGCAGGCGGGAGGGGAGGAAGAAGGTCAGTCCGCGCGCCTTACATAGGTCTGCTCATAGACATCGACCACGATCCGGGTGCCGGCGCCGATATGCGGCGGCACCATCACGCGTACGCCGTTCTCGAGGATCGCGGGCTTGTAGCTCGACGAGGCGGTCTGGCCCTTCACCACGGCATCGGCCTCGACGATCAGCGCCTCGATCGTGTCAGGGAGCTGCACGGAGATCGGGCGCTCCTCCCAGAGCTCCATCACTACGTCCATGCCGTCCTGCAGGAACGCGGCGGCGTCCCCGAGGAGATCGGCCGGCAGCGTGATCTGCTCGTAATTGACCTTGTCCATGAAGGTCAGCTGGTCGCCCTCGCGGAACAGGAACTGGAAATCGGTCGTCTCGAGCCGGACCTTTTCGAGCGACTCGGCGGAACGGAAGCGGACATTGTTCTTGCGGCCGTCGATCAGGTTCTTCATCTCGACCTGCATATAGGCGCCGCCCTTGCCCGGCTGGGTGTGCTGGATTTTCACCGCGCGCCAGATGCCGCCTTCATATTCGAGGATGTTGCCGGGACGAATCTCGACCGCGTTGATCTTCATGGGGATGCCTGCATGTGGAAAGAGCGAAGGCGCGGCCTTTAGCGGGAGGAGGGCTTTCCGGCAAGGTAGGGGTATGGATTGACGTCCTCGCCCTGATACCAATGCTGATCGGGCGTGGTTCGGGACAGCCCGAAATGGAGGTGGAAATTGCCCGCCCCCGCATTGCCGGTGTCGCCGACATAGCCGAGCGGATCGCCGGTCTTGACCACCTGCCCCTCGTGCAGGCCGGGCGCATAGCCGGAGAGATGGGCATAATAATAGGTCCAGTTGCGCTGTGGCGAGCGGACATAGACCGTCGTGCCGCCAGCGACGCTGTTCCACAATTTCTCGACCGTGCCCGGCGCCGCCGCCGTCACCAGGGTACCTGAGGGCGCCATGATGTCGGTCCCGTGATGCAGGCGCAGGCCGTTCTGGCGCGGATCGCCCCAATTGTCGCTGATCGCTGACCGCGCGACGCCGGCAACAGGGACCGCGAGCAAGGCGCCATCGGGGACCACGACGACGTGACTGGTGCCCGTGGTGGAGGTTGTCGTCGTAGCCTGCCGATTTGCCGCCGCCTGCKGCTTGGCGTCGGGCAGAGTCCGCCCGAACAACACCAACGCAACCCAGGCGCCGACGACCGCGCAGACCAGCATGAGCAAGGCGCAGCCGAGCCGCCTCACCGGATCATTCCTGGAAGATCGCGGGCGTGCCTGGCTTCACCATCAGCGACAGCCGGGCCGCATCCCAGTTGGTGAGCCGGATACAGCCATGGCTTTCAGCGCGGCCGATCGTGCTCGGTTCTGGCGTGCCGTGGATGCCGTAATGCGGGATGTTCAGATCGAGCCAGACCACGCCGACCGGGCCATTGGGCCCAGCCGGCAGTTTCGCGGCTTTCGCGCTGCTCTTCGCATCCCAGAACAGGTCGGGATTATAATTGAACGTCGGGTTGTAGGTGGCGCCCTGGATTTTCCAGGTGCCGATCGGCAACGGATCATGCTCGCTGCCCATGGTAGCCTGGAATTGCGCGACCAGCCGGTCATCCGCATCGAGCACGCGCAACACCTGATCGGACTTGTCGACCACGATCTTCACCCCCTGTGGCTGCACCGCATCGACATTGAGCTCCGAAAGGGTCTTGCGCCAGGCCGCCGGCAGTTTCGGATCATAATCGCGCGATGTGGGCAGAGCATTGGGGAACACGACCAGCGAGCCAGGCGCAAGCCGCGTCTGCGGACTGTTGAGCGCCAGCAGCACCTGGGGTGTGGTGTGGAACATCTCCGCCAGCTTCTCCATCGGCGAGCGATAGCTGAGCGAAGGCAGCCTGGCCTGGTCCTGCGGATCCTTGGGAAACGGATTCACGTAGGGGCCGGCCAGCGCATCGGCGGTGAGCGCCAGCGTCCGTGTGGGACGCAGTTCGCGATAATCGTGCAGCGCCCATAGGGTCGCCCGGTCCAGCTTGCCGGTTTCCTCAAGGCCGCGCGACTCCTGGAATCCCTTGAGCGCTGCCACCAGCGACTTGCCCGGCCGCCCGTCAAGCACCCCGGGCGAGAAGCCGAGATGGTCGAGAATTACCTGTGCATGCAGGATATCGCGATCGATCGCCTGGGCTGCTGGAGCCTTTGTTCCCTGTGCGCCGGCACTAACGGGACCAATTGTGCAAAGTGCCAGACAGGCTGCGCCAATCGCTATTTTCATCGTCAATTCAATTTCCTACCTAAGTGTCATGCAGACAACGATGGAGGAGCGGCTTGTGTCCACTGGGCATGAGCGGGATGGCGCTATGTTTTCGCGCCGTGCGCTGATCGGCGGCATGGTGGCAGGCGGAGCGGCACTCGCTCTGCCAATACCGGCCATGGCGGCGGGCGGTGAATGGCGCCTGGCGATCCGCAACGTTCATAATAACGAGAGCGTCGATGCGCTGTTCGCGCGCAACGGGCGGTTCCTTCCCGAGGGCCTTGCCGAGCTGAATCACGGCCTGCGCGACTGGCGTACCGGCGAGGCCAAGGCGATGGACCGCCGCCTGCTCGGGCTCCTCGTATCGCTGCGCGAAAAGCTCGAGCTCGGCAGCAAGCACCCGATCGGCCTGATCTCGGGCTATCGCTCGCCGCGCACCAACGCCATGCTCCGTGCCGCCGGTGGCGACCACACCGGCGTCGCCAGCCAGAGCCAGCATATGCTCGGCAAGGCGACCGACATCATGATCCCGGGCGTTTCGCTCGACCGCCTCCACGGCGCCGCGCTCGCGCTGGGCGGCGGCGGCGTCGGCTATTATCCGCGCGATGGCTTCGTTCATGTCGATTCCGGACCCGTCCGCCGCTGGTAGTATCCACAGACGACTGCACCGCTCTCTCCAAATCTTGAATCGGAACAGCCCGGGCTTGCGAGGCGTTTTCCCGCTCGGCCTGAACGGGCCCAGTTCGAGTAAACAGTTTTGGAGAGAGGTCATGAAGACATTTCTTGCGATTGCGGTCGCCGCGGGCGCGGCGATTATGGCGGCAGCGCCTGCTGACGCGAGCGGCGGCTGCGGCCGAGGCTATCATCGCGGGCCGCATGGCGGCTGCCGACCCAATGTGCGCCCGGTTGTAGTGGCTCCTGGCCTCATCATCGGCAATTATTATGATGGCCGCGGCTATTGGGATGGCCGTCGCTACTGGCACCATCGTGAGCGGTGGCATCGCGGCTGGCGCTATCGCTGATCGCGCACCGATATCTCAAAAGACCAGGTGACCGGGTGTCCGCTCCAGGCGGCGCCCGGTTTTCTTTTGTCGGCGAGGTTAAGGGGGCGCTGGACAGGTCGTAACGGCTCCGTCACACTCCCGGCCCGTGCGCAGACTCTTTGCCGACGCCGAAAGCGTCCTGGGCTCCCCAGTCCGGAACCTCATCACGATCCTGCTCTTTGTCGGGACGGTGATGGTGTTCGCGACGCTCGCCTATATGGCGGCGGGCTGGAGCTTCAGCGACGCCTCCTACATGGTGCTGCTGACCGTCTATACCGTCGGCTACCGCGAGGTGCAGCCGATCGACACCTCGTATCTCCACGCCGTCACCGTGGCGACCATGGTGCTTGGCTGCACCGGCATGATCCTGTTGACCAGCGCGCTGGTCCAGTTCCTCACCGTCCTGCAACTCAGGCAGATTTTTGGAGCAAACCGCATGCAGAGCCGCATCGACAAGCTGTCGGGCCACGCCATCATCTGCGGCTATGGCCGGATCGGCGTGATGCTGGCGCATGACCTCGCCAAGGCCGGCATGCAGCTCGTCGTCATCGAGCGCGAGGCCGGCCGGCTCGCCGAGATCGAAACGGCGGGGCATCTGTGCATCGCCGGTGACGCGACCGAGGAGGATGTGCTGGTGACCGCCGGGATCAGCCGGGCGCGGGTACTGGCAACCGTGCTGCCCAACGACGCAGCCAATGTCTTCATCACGCTCAGCGCGCGTAATCTAAGCCCTGAGGTCGAGATCATCGCGCGGGGCGAAGCACCCACCACTGAGCGCAAACTGCTGCGTGCCGGGGCGCATCAGGTGGTGATGCCGACGCATATCGGCGCCGAGCGGATCGCGCGGATGATCCTCTTCCCGGCCAGCACCGATCTTGCTGCCAATGGCCGCCTCGACCAGGCGCGGCGTGATCTCGGCGAGCTCGGGCTTGATCTCGAACTGGTGATAGCGGGCGAAGGGGCCGCGATGTCGAGCCTGACCGTCGGCGAGGCTGAGCGCCACGGTGGCGGCGCCTTCTTCATCGTCCAGATCAGGCGTGGCGAGGAGGCGATCGCCCGGCCCGCGCGCGACGAGCGCATCCAGGTTGGCGACGAAGTCATGGTGCTGGTCCGCGATTCCGGCGCGACGGCGCGCAAGCTGTTCACGACCAAAGCCGATAACCGGGTCGGCCGCGCCCGATATTAGCGTGCGGCGAGCACTGCCGCGAATGCCTTGATCGCCGCGTCCTCGTCCCCGCCCCAGACCGCGTTGGACACGGCGATGAAGTCAGCGCCGGCCTTGACCAAAGGCGCTGCATTGGCCGGCGTGATGCCGCCGATCGCCACGCATGGGATTTCGAAGACTGTTGCCCACCAGCTCAGGATCGAGGGATCCGGATGGTGGCTGACCTGCTTGGTCGTGGTCGGGTAGAAGCTGCCGAACGCGACATAATCGGCGCCGGCTTCGCCCGCTTCCATCGCAAGATGGCGGCTGTCGTGGCAGGTCACACCGATCTGCGTCGAGGGTCCTAGCAGCGCGCGCGCTTCCCTGGGATCGCCATCATCCTGGCCGAGATGCACACCGTCCGCGCCGAGCCTTTTGGCGAGCGAGACGCTGTCGTTGACGATGAAGGCGACGTCGCGCTCGGCGCAGATCGCGCGGAGCGGTTCGCCGAGACGTGCCGCCTCGTGCTGGTCGATGTCCTTCACGCGGAACTGGAACGCAGCCACCGGCCCGGCGTCGAGGGCACGCGCCAGCCGATCCGGGAAGGCGCCGGTCACATCCAGCGGGGAGACCAGATAGAGTTGGCAGGGCGGCCGACGAATGTCGCGGGTGAATTGATCCGCGAAGCCCTCCAGCGCGTTCTCGTCTTCATCCTCGGGAACGGTCTGCTCCATGCCTCACTCCGATCAACCATCTCGCGCGCCGGCGGAAATCCGCATTGGCTGCTCCGGCTGGAACTACCGGCACTGGCGCAGCGCCTTCTATCCGCAAGGGCTGGCGGTCAAGCGCTGGTTCGCCTTTTACGCTGAGCATTTCGACACGGTCGAGATCAACAACAGCTTTTACCGCCTGCCGAAGGCCGAGACCTTCGATGTCTGGCGTGATCAGGCGCCGGCGGGCTTTCGCTATGCAGTGAAGGCCAATCGCTTCCTGACCCAGGCCAAGAAGCTGAAGGATTGTGAGGAGCCGGTGGCGCGGATGATGGAGCCCGTGCGCCACCTCGGCGATACGCTGGGCCCGATCCTGTACCAGCTGCCGCCGCGCTTCCGGATCAACCTCGAGCGCCTCGAGAGCTTTCTCGAGCTGCTGCCCCGCGACATCACCCATGTCTTCGAGTTCCGGGAGCGCAGCTGGCTGACGCGCGATATGCTCGCCCTGCTCGAGCGGTATGGCGCCTCCTTCTGCGCGCACGACATGCCCGGCCTGGCGACGGAGCGCTGGGCGGTCGGGCCGATCGCCTATGTCCGCTTCCATGGCGGCAGCGGCAAATATTGGGGGCGCTATAGCGATGAAGCCCTGCTCAGCTGGGCCGACTGGATGGTGGCGCAGGCGCGCGGCGGGCGCGCGGTCTGGGCCTATTTCAACAATGATACCGAGGCAGCCGCGATCCATGACGCGCTGACGCTGAAGGCCATGGTGGCGCAGGCGGTGCGTTAATCGACGAGAGCGAGCAGGAAGCCGTCCCAGCCCTTGTCGCCGACGGTCTGCACAGCGGTCGCGGAGAGCCTCGGCTCGGCGGCGATTGCCTCGAACAGCGCGCGGGTGCCCTGCACGCTCGGGTCGCCGCTCGCCGAATCGACGACCGCGCCGCCCCGCACGACATTGTCGACGACGATCGTCGTGCCCCGCCGCGAAAGCGCCAGCGCTGCGTTCAGATAGGCGACATTGCTCGGCTTGTCGGCGTCGATGAAGATGAAGTCGAACGGTGCCTCGCCCGCCGCGATCATGGCGTCGAGCGTCTCGATCGCCGGGCCGACCCGGACATCGACCCGATCGGCAAATCCCGCCGCGGCGATATTGCTCCGCGCGACCTCGGCATGGTGCGGTTCAAGCTCGAGCGTCACCAGTTGCCCCTCCTCGGGCAGCGCCCGCGCCAGCCAGATCGTCGAGTAGCCGCCAAGTGTGCCGACTTCGAGGATCCGCCGCGCCAGCCATCCGGGCGAGAAGATGGAGCATCTTCCCCTGCGCCGCCGATACGTCGATCGCCGCCAGACCGCCCGCCGCATTGGCGGCGAGCACTGCGTCGAGCGCCTGGTCCTGCCCGAGCAGGTGCGCGCCGATATAGTCGTCGACAGCGCCCCAGCCGGCTTCGCTCATCGGCGCACGCCGCTGATCGGCCGGGTCTGCGCGGTGTTGTCGAACGAGGCGATCAAGGCTCGGCCCTTGCCGATGGCTTCCCGCACCGATGGAAGCGACAGCGATGCCTGGTGCGCCTCCTTGCTCTCCCAGACCTCGGTGACCCACAGCGCATCGGCATCGGCGAGATCCTCGGCGACCACATAGCTGAGGCAACCGGGCATGGCGTCCGAACCCGACGTCAGCAGAGCAGCCAGCGCGTCGCGCTGCCCGGGTTTCGCCTTGAGCCGCCCGATCATGCCGTAGATCAAGTCATCTTCCACCGCGCCACCTCCCGGAGTCATCGCACCCGCCTTGCCCACCACCGCGATCGCCACAGCGCCGGCGACGAAACCGCGGCGGCCAATAGCCGATGCAAGGAAGGGCGGCGCGTCGCTCATTCCTCGCCCCTCATTCCTCGCCCTTGTAGATCCGCACGAGCTTGGCGAGCATCGCCAGCGCTTCGGCGCGCGGGCGCTGGAAGGTGTTGCGGCCGATGATCGAGCCGTTGCCGCCGCCGTCGCGAATGTCGCGCGCATCCTGATAGACCGCGTCCTCGCCCTTGGCCGCGCCGCCCGAGAAGACCACGATCCGCCGGCCGGCAAAGCTCGACTGCACCACATGGCGCACCCGGTCCGACTGTTTCGACCAGTCGGTGCCCTCGTACATGGGCTTGGCTTCCTTCTGCTCGATATGGTCGCTTGGCAGCTTCACCTTGATGATGTGCGCGCCAAGCAGAGCGGCCATGTGCGCGGCATAGGCGCCGACATCGAGCGCGAGCTCGCCAGACTTGGGCAGCGCGCCGCCGCGCGGATAGGACCAGATGACGGTCGCGATGCCGACCGACTTCGCCTCGGCGGCCATCTCGCGGATCTGGCCGATCATGTCGAACAGGTCGTCCGAACCGGGATAGATGGTGAAGCCGATCGCCGAGCAGCCAAGCCGAAGCGCATCCTCGACTCCGCCGGTGACTGCCTGGTTGGCGCCTTGCGCCCAGCTGTTCGAGCTGTTGACCTTCAGGATCGTCGGGATCTGGCCAGCGAAGCTGTCGGCGCCCGCTTCGATCATGCCGAGCGGTGCGGCATAGGCGGAAAGCCCGGCATCGATCGCGAGCTGGTAGTGATAGTGCGGATCATAGGCCGGCGGATTGACCGCGAAGCTGCGCGCCGGGCCATGCTCGAAACCCTGATCGACCGGGAGGATGATGAGCTTTCCGGTGCCGCCAAGCTGACCCTGCATCAGGATGCGGGCGAGGTTCGCCTTCACGCCGGGATTGTCGGATTCATAGTTGGCGAGAATGGCTTTCACCTGTGGCGTCATCGTGATTCCCTCGGCGCTGAGTTGACGTGATGCCGGGCTGTTAACGAGGGAAAACGTGAGGGGCAACGGGCGGTTCTGAGAGGGGATTTTCCCTGTTAATTGGCGATAACAGGGAAAATAACAGGGAAAAATTATTTTTTGGGCCGTTTTTGGGTGTTTTGTTGGAGATTTTTCCGTTCTGAAGCAAATGGATAGGTAAGGTTTTCCCTGTTCCGGAATAACAGGGAAAGGCTGGCGCGGAACAGGGAAACGCATCGGCAGGAACAGGGAAACGATGGCTCGGAACAGGGAAGGGACGCTCGAGCCCTGCTGGCGTGCGTTCCGGCAAAGCTTTGGCGCCGCGAGGCCGCGGCGGCGAAATGGATTCGGGCACAAGAGAGCGAGCGTACAGGCAGTCATGCCCGCCTGATTACAGGCTGATCGCCAGCAGTTGAATCGAGCGGCCGCGTTGGAAATGTCATGCGGGGCGCTGACATTTTTCATCCCGCTGGATTCTCATTTTATTGTTATTTTACAATAGAATATGCTTAAGATTCGGCACCCGGATTACGCCGCTGCCTGAATTCGGCAACCTTCGCCTTGTTTCCGCAGGCCGACATCGAGCACCAGCGACGATCTCCCTTTCGCGAACTATCCACGAAGAAGATCGTGCACGTCGGCGACTGGCATTGGCGAATGCGCGAAGCCTCCCGGCCGCCCAATAGCTGCACCGCCTCTCGCGCAAGCGTGACGAGCAACGCTTCCGCGTCGCCTGCGAGGCTGAAGTGCGCATGGGCCTGCAGCACCGGCACGGCTGGCACGCCTGCGGCTATCCGGTTCAGCGTGGCTCTTGCGGCGCTCGCATCTCCGTCGTCATGGCCGGCGAGAGTAAAGATCGCTTCGCGCAATGCCCTGGCAGTCTCGACATCCTTCCCCGTTGCATCCGGCGCGCACCCGAGCCCGGCAGCCGCGAGCCATCGCACCAGATCATTGGGGGTGTTCAGCAATTCACGAGGCGTGTCCCTCAGGCGCCCCTGAAGCGTGGCTGTGAGGTCGATTGCCCGGTGTCCGCCACGGAAACGGAAGCCGTCTCGCTCTTCGGGGGCATGGATTGGGGCTGTGGCGCCTGACATGTAACCCTATTGACAGGTTTCATCGATACCAGCAAGAAGGATGTAACCTATTTAACGGGTTACTAAAGGAGGTACTTCATGTCTAATCGCGAGATCATCACGTCGCTCTGTGCCATGGGCGCAGCTTTGGGCCTTTCCAGTCAGGCCGGAGCAGAAGACCTGAAGTCGCTGAAGGGCGTGTGGGTGATGAAGGCGGCTTACGAGATCCATGCCGATGGCAGCCGCACGACCAACTATGGGGAACATCCCAAGGGGCGCTTCGATGTAGATAGCCGCGCCCGGTACAATATGCAGATATTCCGCCCCGACCGCCCCGCCTTCGCCAGCGGGGACAAAGCTCGCGGCACGCCCGACGAATATCGGGCGGCGCTGGTCGGTATCAGCACCCATATCGGCACGGTGACGATCGACCGCGCGAAGCACCAGCTGATCTTCGATGTCGAGGCAGCGTCCTTCCCCAACTGGGAAGGCAAGCGCCAGGTGCGCGACTACACCTATAAGCATGGCCTGCTGCGCTACGCCGTACCCGCGAGCGCGTCCGGCAGCGGCACGACCGCCTATTCCGTCTGGCGGCGCGTGGCGCGGTGAGCGGGATGAACGAACCCTTCAGCGATCCTGTGTGGGCGGATTCTCGTCACCGTCTGAGCGAAGATATGGTCCGGCTTGGGCGGGCGTTCGGGGCAGCATTGCGCTGGCTGCTCCGCATGTCTCACACTTCGATCATCCGCCGCTTGCAAAACAGGACTCAGTCGGGCTAATTCTCAACTGATTGCAAACTGCAAGCAGTGGAGATATGCAATGATCACCGTGTTTGGCGAAGGCAGGGGTTTCCGGGTCGTCTGGCTGCTGGAGGAAATGGGGCTTCCGTATCGGCTCCGCCCCGTCGATCTGCTGGCGGGTGTCGAGAACGACCCGGAGTTTCTGGAGATCAATCCGGCCGGCTTCATCCCGGCGATCCGGGACGCCGATGTCACCATGGTCGAGTCGATCGCCATCATGGAATATCTGATGGCCCGTTACGGCCCAACGCCGTTTTCGCCGGCCCCACAGGACGCCGCCTTTCCCCTGTATCAGCAGTTCCTGCACCTGGGCGAGGCCGGCCTTGCGGCATCAGCCTATTTCGTCAACGGCGCGCGCAATATCGCGCCCGAGAGCGAACGGGAAAACTGGAGCGCTCGCCAGGCGATGCGGGTGTTCGAATCGAGACTGGGGCTTGTGACGCGGCAACTGGCGCGAACGCCCTATCTTGCCGGCGCCGCGTTTACCGCTGCCGACATCTCGGTGGCCTATGCCCTGCTGATGGCCAGGAGAAATTGCGGCATCACCTATGGCACGCTCGAGGATGCCTATATCGAACGCGTCATCGCCCGTGAGGGATATAGAAAGGCGATGGACGTCTGTCAGGCGACGAAAGCCTGGGCGGCCTCAAGGGGTGGCTGAGGCCGGGTCGCCGAAGATTTCGGTGGAATTTACGCCGGCGTCAGTGCCGGAGCCGCTCGCCAAGGCGGTGCATTTCATGGGCTATATCATAGGGGATGCGCTGTTCGCCGCCGCCCGTCATCCCGGACCACAAGACAGGGCCGTCTGCACGGTGGGCCCACATCATGATCGCCGGGCGGCCGTTCCATATGATGAGCATTGAATCGAGCCCGACCGCGTCCGGGCGTGGGCTGGTGCCCCGAAAGACCTCGACGTCGCTCAGTTGCTCGGCCTCGGACACCATCACCGCGCTGGTGGCACTGGCGAGCGGGCCATAGGCCGGATTGCCGGTGACGTTGTGCACCGGCCTGACCACCAGCACCGGTGCTGCCGTCCGCCCGATCATGGCAAAGGCGAGGCCGCCGCCCAACGCAAGCGCCAGCGCGACCAGCACAAGGATCGCCGGACGAATACGGTTTTTTGGAGCCATGACCGGTGTCTCCGTGGGTATCTCGGCCGGTCGCTCGATCATCAGCCGATAGCCGCGCTTTGCCACCGTCTCGATATAGCGGGGGCTGCGGGCATCGTCTTCGAGCGCCTGACGCAAGTCGCTGATGACGACCGGAACACTGTTGGGGCTGATCGCACGGCCGTTCCACACCTCAGCCACTATGTCCTCGGTCGTTACGATCTCACCCGGGTGATGGCAGAGGAGCTCGAGCGTGACCGCAGCGCGGTGCTCCAGACGGCGGCGTTCGCCATCGCGGCGCAATTCGTTGGCGCCGGGCTCGAACGTCCAGGCGCCGATCATGTGCGTCGTCATTTGAAACTCACAACGGCCCTCGCCCTGCCCGGTTTTTGCACGTCCATGGTCCAATGAAAAGCATTCCAGGGTGGGCGCGGCCGGGGTTAGAAGAACTTGATTCTTTCCTTATTCGCCTTCGCCGCGAACCTTCCTCCACATCTGCTCGACGAGGCCGGACCGCGCCCGGGCACCGGCGGGAAAGAGGATGTTCGATGCAGACCAGAGAGATGTTGCGGCGGCTGGGCCAGCCGGGTGGTGGGGTGACGTTCCTGGGCGTTGCCGCGGTCCTGTACGGAATTGCCTGCTTCCTTCAGGGTGACTTCGCAATCTACTGGCAACCGGTGCCGAAGAGCCTGCCCTTCCGGCAACCGCTCGCCTATCTGTCCGCAGGGCTGCTGGTTGCAGGCGGTGCTGGCTTGCTGAGCGCGCGCATCATTCGGCCGGCGACGATGATTCTGCTGATCCTCTTCGCGCTCTATGATGCCTGTTATCTGCTGCAATTGATCGGCCCACCCGCCAACCCGGCAGCTTTGCTTGGCCTGGCCGAGCAATCATCCGTGGTGGTCGGATGTTGGGCGATCCTGCTCCGGATGCGCGGTAGCGGATCGGCGGGAGCGACGGCGGGAGCGACGGGGGCGCGTGTCGCTTTCGGCATCTGCTCGATCCTTTTCGCGCTCGCCCATGTCCTCGGAGTCAAACCCACCGCCGCGATGGTGCCGGCGTGGATGCCCGGCGGCGGCGTTTTCTGGGCACTCGCGACGGGCGCGGCGCATCTCGCCGTCGGCCTGAGCCTGATCGCGAACCGGCTTGCGGTGCCGGCAACGCGGCTCGGAGCGCTGATGTATGTCTGCTTCGCGCTGTTCGTGTGGCTGCCGGGAGCGGTCACGCATCCAACCGAGTGGCTGCGCTGGGCGGGCTGCGGCATCAGCCTTTGCATGGCAGCGGCCTTGTGGCTCGTCGGCGATCTGTTGGCGGCGCGCAATATGGAGAGCTGACTGGGGTGCCKGGGAAGGGGTCAGGAAAAAAAGGGGGTCAGAGGCGATTGTGGGCCGAATCCCATTGCACGCCGGTGCGCCATGAGGTGCGCAAACCGTAAATGACTCTGACCCCTTTTCTGCTGCTTTCGCCTCAGGCGTTCCGACTCAACCGGTTGCCCGGAACGCCTCAGGGATCGTGAACACCTCGTCGGCGCGGCCGTATCCGCCGTCCGGCACCTCCTCGATCAGCACCATGGTGTGAGGACGCGCAGCTTCGCTCATATATTCGACGAACAGGTCAGTGACGCGGTGGATGATCTCCGCTTTTTGCGCGGTGGACAGCGCTGCCTGCGGGACCTTGATGTTGGCGAAAGGCATGGCTGCTCCTTGGAATGAAAGGGCGGTGATTCACTCGGCCTGCGCGTTGGCGACGAACGCGTTCAGCTGCGCCAGCGTCTCGTCGAACCGGCCGTCGGCTTCGGCGCGGCGGAGGAAACCTACCCGCTCGACCAGGATCTCGGCTGGGGTCGGGACCTGCGAGAAGAGCTGGATCACCTCGTCCGCGAACTCGTCTAACGGCTGATAGCCCTGGCGGCTCTCCTGGCCTGGCGTGAGCCCGGTCTGCACTGCGGGCGGCGCGAGTTCGATCACCTCCACCTGCCCCTTCAGCGCCTCACGCATGGCAATGGTGTAGGAGTGGATCGCCGCCTTTGTGGCGTTGTAGGTCGGCGTCGTCACGAGCGGCACGAAGGCCAGGCCGGACGTCACGTTCACGATCGCTGCGTCAGGCTGCTTCACCAGATGATCGATCAGAGCGTCGATCAGCTGGATCGGGCCGAGCAGGTTCGTCGTGATGGTCGCTTCGGCGTCAGCGAGATCCCGCGCGCGATCAAGCACCTCGAAGCGCATGATGCCGGCGTTGTTGATCAGAACATTGACCGCCGGATGTTCGGCCAGCAGGCGATGGGCGAAGTCGGCGATGCCGCCGGCACTCTCCACGTCGAGTTCGATCGCGTGCATATTCTCGCGCCCAGCGATCGCGCGCTCGAGCGCCTCCCGCCGGCGCCCCGCAACGATCACCGTGTTGCCCGCATCGTGGAACCGGTGCGCCAGCGCTTCGCCGATGCCCGAGCCGCCGCCGGTGATGAGGATGGTGTTGCCATTCGTCTTCATGAAATCTGCTCCTCCAGCTTGGAGCCGTGCATTTAAGACGCTACGTTCAAGGGGAAAGAAGGCACCCAAAATATCTATACTTACCAAAAGGAGAGTGATCTCGTGCCAAAGCTGCCGTTCAGCGACGCCACGCTTCGCAAGGCGCGCCGTATTGCCGAGACGCCACCGCCCGCCGACTGCGATCCGAGGGTGGAGGCGCTGGTCAACGAGCTGATCGGTCGCGTCGCGGACAAGTGGACGATGATCATCCTCGAGGTGCTGACCGAGCATGGAGAGCTGCGCTTCACCCAGCTGTTCCGCCAGGTCAGTGGCATCAGCCAGAAGATGCTGACCCAGACGCTGCGGCAGATGGAGCGCGACGGCATGGTGACGCGCACCGTTCACGCAGTGGTGCCGCCGCGCGTCGATTACCGGCTGACCGATCTGGGCGCGAGCCTCGGCGCTGCCTTTTGCGGCGTCTGGCTTTGGGCGGAAGAGAATCTCACACGGGTCGAGGAGGCGCGTAGCCAGTTCGATGGGCGGGAGGTGTGACCACACAAGCTTGACTCGTCTCTTTGTCCTATCATATACTAGGACAAATAGGACGACCCCATGGATATTGAGATCAATGCCGGAGCGCCGGAGCCTGTCTATGAGCAGATCGTGCGCCAGATCCAGGAAGGCGTGACCACAGGCGCGCTTGCGCCGGGCACGCCATTGCCGCCGGTGCGCCAGCTCGCCAACGACCTGGTTCTTAACCGCAATACGGTCGCGCGCGCTTACAAGATGCTCGAGGACCAGGGCGTGATCCAGACCGCCGGGCGGAAAGGCACGTTCGTGCGATCGGGCGCGGCGGACGAAGTCACGCGCGTCAAGACCGGCCAGGCCGAGCGCAGCGTTCGGCGCGTGATCGAGGGGCTCGTCTCGGACGGGCTCAGCACCGAGCAGATTTCCGCCATCTTCCAATCCGCGCTGGCGGTTGCCGCCAAAGGATGAGCATCATGACCGACTGGGTCGACTTCGCAGTCTATGCCGTTTTCCTGATCGCATTGTATTTCGTGCAGCCGGGCATGCAGCGCCGGATGTTCGAGCCGATGCTCATTGACCGCAACGCCGAATGGGTCGCAGCCCATCCCGACATCGTGCGCAGGATGGCGGGGCGACGCTGGCCGTTCTGGCTCAGCTATGCGCTCGGCACGGCAAGCCTTGCGGTGCTTGCCGCCGCCCAGCTCGGCCTGTGGCAGCCACCAATGATGGCCAACGGCACCGCGTTGCCCAAGTGGATGTGGTTGTGGAATCTGGCGATGGGCGCGATGTTCGTCGCGATCCTCGCGGGTGCTCCGATCGGCATCGCCAGCCACTTCCAGCTCAAGCGGCTGGTCCCGGTCGCGGCGCGGCGACAGGCGTCGCTCGAACCCCGCTCGCTCGATACATGGGTGCCGCGTTGGGTGCAGCTCGCCACTTATGCGCTGGTGCTGATCAGTCTTGCCGCATGGGTCATGGCGGGCGTGCTGGGCACGCACACCTCCCGGATCTTCTGGGTGCGCCTGGCGATCATGTTCGGCCTTTCGGGCTTCTTCTTCATCGTGACACGGGCGATGGTCGCACGGCGGTCCAATGCGATGGATCGCATCTTCGGGTCGGGCTATCGCCCATGGGAAGTGCGCATGAGCTTCTCGACGCAGGTCCTGCCGCCGATCGTCGGTGCGATGCGGCTCTATGAAGAAGTGACCGGGACCCAGCTGTTCGACATGAGCCGCGCGATTCAGCTCCTGCTGGCCGCGTTCATCGCCTATTGGGTGATCCGCGTGTCGATGCTGCCGATCGACCCTGGCGACGCCGCGGCCGGGCACCCTTCGCCCACCACCAATCTCGCCTGATCTGGGAGCGTGACGATGAACAAGATTCTTTGCGCGGTCGCAGCGGCCGGGGCGATGATCGCGGGCGCATCACCCGCGGCGGCGGCTGATCTGCCGGCCGACACCGTCACCTATCTCCGCCAGGCAGTCGCGGGCGGCACTTATGTCGGTGTGATCATCGGGCTGGTCGAGGACGGCAAGGTGACGATCCAGAGCTTCGGCGTCGCCGACAAGGCGAGCGGCAAGGCGCCCGATGCCGACACGGTGTGGGAGATCGGATCGATCACCAAGACCTTCACAGGCACGTTGCTCGCAAGCGAAGTGCTGGGCGGGAAGATGAGGCTCGATGATCCGGTGCAGACCTATCTGCCGGCAGGAGTCACCATGCCGCAGGTCGGCGCGCGGCCGATGACACTGGGCGACCTCGCAACGCATCTCTCGGGCCTGCCGCGCCTGCCGGCCGGCTTCGCGCCGAAGAACCCGGCCGACCCTTATGCCGATATCGACGAGGCGAAGCTGTGGGACACGGTAGGCACGCTGAAGCTGACGCGTGCGGCCGGTGAGACTTCAGAATATTCGAACTTCGGCTTCGGCCTGCTCGGCGCGATCGTCGCACGCGAGGCCGGCCAGCCCTATCGCAAGCTCGTGGCCGAGCGAGTGTTCAAACCGCTCCACATGCGCCTTTCGGACGTCGGGTCGAACGACGCGATCCGCACCCATCTGGCGCAGGGCTATGACGCCGGCGGCATGCCGGTATCGCACTGGACGTTCCAGGCAGTGCCCGGCCTTGGCGGCATCTACAGCAGCGCGAACGACATGCTTGCCTATCTACGCGCCAACATGGCCGCGGCGGCTGGAACCGGGCCCGCGACGCCGTTGCAGAGGGCAATGGCGCTTGCGCTCAAGCCGCGTGCGGCGATGGGCAAGGGCAGGATCGGGCTCGCCTGGATCTCCTCGCCCGACAACAAGAGTTTCGGGCACGACGGCGGCACATATGGCTTCAGCAGCTATATCGGCTTTACCGCCGACGGCAGGCGCGGCGCAGTCGTGTTCGCGAACACGCTTGCGCTGGAGACGACGAGCGCGATCGGAGCCCACCTGGTCGATCCCACGCAGCCGCTGCCGCCGTTGCTGACCGAAATAAAGATCTCACCCGAGATCCTCGCACAGTACGCGGGGCGCTACAGCTTCAGCCCCGAGCTGCAGATGGACGTGACGCAGAGCGATGGCCGCATCACGATCGCCCTGGCCGGCCAGCCGGCCACCCCGCTGTTCGCGAGCGCGCCGGACCATTTCTACATGAAGGTGACACCGATCCGGATCGACTTCGAACGCGATCAGGGCGGCAAGGTCGTGCGACTGGTATCGCACCAGAGCGGCCAGCGCTATCGCGCGCCGCGGCTTGGCAGTGACGGCAAGCCGGTTACGCAGCCGGCGCGGATCGCGCTGAATGCCACGCAACTCGACGGCTATGTCGGCCGCTATCAGCTGACTCCAGAGGCTGTTCTGACAATCGCGCGCGATGGTGACCGGCTGATGGCGCACACCAGCACCCAGCAAACGCCCGCGCCTCTATTTTCGGAGCGGCCGGATCATTTCGAGTTCGATTTGCTCGATGTCGATCTCGATTTCGAACGCGATGCCGGCGGCAAGGTGGTTGCCGCCAATGCGCGCATCGGGGCGGAGCAGCTGCGTGCGCCGCGGCTTGATCCCTAGATCAGCGGGGATCCGAAGATGGCGCGCTGATAGTCGGCGAGGAGCGCGGGTTCGTCGATCGAGCCGTGATGGTGCAGTTGTCGCCATACGCCATCGATCCTGGTGAACCAGCGCGTGGTGCGGATGCGGAGATCGAGTGTGATGCCGCCCGTTTCGCAGGTCCCTTTCTCGCGCCCCACGAAGAGACGCCAATCATCCCCGCCCTGGCTCGTGAAATCGTGAAAGGCGACCTGAACCCTGGCGGGGCCGTCGAACAGTTTCGAATAGCCTTCGCTGATCGCCTGCCAACCGCGCCGGATCCCTCCAATGGGATTGTCCATGCTTGGCAGATCGCCTTCAGCCCAATTGGCGGCGAGACCGGCGAGATCACGGCCGTTGAAAGCGCGATAGAAGCCGATCAGGGCATCCAGCGCACCTTCGCCGGCGTGCGCCTCGGTTCCGGTGACCTCCTGCAACGTGAGAGCCATATTCCTCGCTCCTTCCGCTTGATCGCGCTGGATTTTACTGGACGAACCGAGCCTGTCCAGATTGCAGGGGACGGTTTCTCGCGGTGAACGACCCGACACAAAAAGGGCCGGCGCTTTCACGCCAGCCCTTCCCGTCAGTCGTTCGGCTTCAAATGAACGAGCCGGTCGAGAACGGCGTTGAGCCCCTCGCCCGAACTCGCATGCACATCGATCCGGCCGATCTTCTCGGTGACGCGCTCGAGGGTCTCGAGCTCCTTCAGGCGGATCAGGATGGGGTTGTCCTCCATCAGCTTCGCCGTGTTGAGCAGCGACCGCGTCGCCGCAGTCTCCTCGCGCCGGCGGATCAAGTTCGCTTGCGCGAGCTTCTCCGCCTCGACCACCTTGTTGATCAGCTCGCGCATCTCGCCCGGCAGGATCACATCCTTGATGCCGAGCTCGGTTACGCGCACGCCGATATCGCCGAGCTCGCGCCGGACATGCGCGACGATCTGATCATCGACCGTCTCGCGGTCGTTGAGCAGCTCGTCGAGCGTCCGCCCGCCCACGGCCTCGCGGACAGCGAACTGAACGAGCTTGTAGACATGCGCCTGGTAATCCGGCGTCGCGAGCGCAGCCTTCTCCACGTCCGTCACCTGCACGAAGCTGGTGAGCGTCACGCGGATCGAGATACGGTCACGCGTCAGGATCTCCTGCGCCGTCACCTCGACCGGCAGCGGCCGCGTATCGAGCGTCTTGGCGGAGACCTTGCGGCCAATCTGCCAATAGCCATAGCGGCCCGGCTTCAGCGTCTCGACCAGCTCGCCGTCGAAGAAGACGAGCCCGGCCTCAGCCTCAGCCACGGCAACCACCGCGATCGCGGCACCCGATCCCGCCGAGATATCGGCCTTTTCGAACGCAACGAGCTGCGCCTTGTCGAGCCGCGGCCGCTCGAGCACATCGAAGGTCTCGACGCGAACGTCATTGAGCGCCTTCCAGATATGCACGACCTGCCCCGGCCGGACGATGAGCGACGCGCGCCCATCAAGCCAGACGACCGCCACCTGGCCTTCGGCCGGGCGGACGATCTCGAAATATTCGGCCGCCATCTCGGGATGCAGCTTCTCGATGATCGCGGCCCAGGGCGAGGCGAAATTGCCCTGCGCTGACACGATCTCGGTGCGCAACCGGTGGTCCCAATCCCAGAGCATATGACGCCCCGGATCAAGCATGCGTAGCAGGCGGCCATCCTTTACGAGGAGGCCGCGCTGGTTCTCGGCAACAATGACTTCCTTGCGGATCATCGCCGTCCTCCTCTTCTTCCGCCGGCTCGATTGCCGGAGCGGGAGGGGGCCTCTAGGGGCCGATCGTTACGGGCGCAAGCTCTAAATGCTGCACTGCAACATATAAGGAAACGTGCATATCTTGAAGGGATTAGGCCAACCCGGAGAAGAGGCGGGAGAAAGGTCGGCCGGGGGATGCTCCCCAATGTCACAGCGGTCCAGCGATTAAGGCAGGCGGTTGGCGATTGAGCATTCCCGCAGCATCCGGGCCATGGCCCGAACCTGGAAGAAATGCCGCTTCACCGCGCGGCCTGCCGGTATCCTCGCCGGCACAGAGCCGGACACCGGGTGGTTTTCCGGATCAGCGCGTCGGTTGGGGCCTTCGCGCGTCTTCCTTCAACCTGAACACCCCGCCGGCCTTCCCATATGGAATGCCTTGTTCAGGGGCATGTTTTGGAGCGGGGCTCGAACCCGCTACACACAGATTGCGGTCTGCTGCTCTACCGATGAGCTATCCAAAGGTGACGGAATCGAACCGTCATTGCTTGCGTGTAGGCAAGTGCCCACCATGGGCGCGGCTCTGTCATGGAACACGGCACCGGCAAAGCCGACCGCGCCCGCGGGGTCTCACGAGCCCCAACGAAATGACAAAACCGGGCGGGCCTATAGGCGGCGAAATCCGGAATGTCGAGCCGGTGCTTCGACGCCTCGACCACTTCGATCAGCGCGCATACCACGCCCGGGAGCAGAGCGCCTGCCGCCGGCGTGCGCTCCTCTCGGCGCTCACAGGGCTGTTGGCGCCCTTATTTCTTCTTCCCTTTCGGCTTCTTTTTCCTGGTCTCGCCCTGACCGAGTGCCGAGGCGGCAAGCGCCTTGATCTGCTCGATGGTGGGAATGATGCGGTCGGCAAGAATATCCGAGGCGAGCTGCGAGATCTTCTCGGAGCTTTCCTGGAAAACCGACTTGGATGACCCTTTACCTGCGGCCTTTACCTTGGGTGTCTCGGTTTTTTGCGGCTTGCTTGGGGTGCTGACCGCGGCCGGTTCAGCGACGGGCTTGGCCGCCCGAGGCTTGCTCGCGGATTTCGTCGGCTTGGCTGGCTTCGGTTTTGCCGGCGCTTCGGCTTCGACGGCCAGCTTTGCGGCCGCTTTGCTTGGCGATTTGGCCATGGTCTTCAATTCCTTATCCGTCGTCCGGGAGAGTGCTGCCCGCCCGGACTGCTAAAGCTGCACCCGGCGCGCTCAAATGTCGAGCCATGGTCTCACCCGACCGGCATCGCCTTCAAACGATCCGATCGTCACATGATTGTCGCGTGCCGGGTCCAAGATGATTGCGGCGGGGGAATCGCATGGGAGACTCCGACATGACCGATGCAACGACAGACAATGAGCCCGAAATCGCCGGGGATATCGAGAACGAAATCGAAATCGACGAGTCGGATTGGCTCATCGCCTCCAACAAGGTTGAGGGCACGGCCGTCTATAATGAGGACGGCGAAAAGCTCGGCACGATCCACAATTTCATGGTCGACAAACTTTCCGGCCAGGTGGAATATGCCGTGCTGACCTTTGGCGGGCTATTCGGCGTTGGCGCAGATTATTATCCGCTGCCCTGGGATTCGCTGACCTACGACACCGATCAGGACGGCTATGTCGTCGATATCGACAAGGAAATGATCGAAAACGCGCCGCACTACGGTGCTGGTGAAGAGCCGAGCTTCGACCGCGCTTACGGCGAACAGCTCCATAGCTATTACGGCGTTGCCTATTCCTGAGCCGTGCCGTGAAGGGCTCCCGGCGGCCGATACGAACTTGGAGCGGCGCGGCCGGGCGCGCCTCTCCACCCATCCCCGGGGCGGCCAATCGACCATGAAGCCCATCATGACGATCGACTTCGAAGCCTCCTGCCTGCCGCGGCACGGCCAATCGTTCCCGATCGAGATCGGCGTCGCCGACCTGCGGGGGAATGCGCGATCATGGCTCATCCATCCGCACGTTTCGTGGGAGAGCTGGACCTGGACGGCCGAAGCGGAAGCGCTGCACGGGCTCACGCTCGAACATGTGCGCCTCCACGGCCACGACATCGATTTTGTCATGGCTGATCTGGCCGCCGCCGCGCGCGGCTATCGCATCGTTTCGGACAGTGAGCTCGACACGGGCTGGCTCGAGACACTCGCATGCGCCGCCGGGCGACCGGTGCCCTGGCGGATCGAGCATGTGACGACGCTGTTCGATGAACTCGACGCGACTGCCGAGGAAATCAGCGCCGCACTCGCAATGACGGATCGAACATCGCGCCGACGGCACCGCGCCGGTGACGATGCCGGATGGCTGGCAGACCTGATCTCCCATCTGCGCAACATCGCGGCGCGCCGGCTGGAGGCGGAAAGCCGGCCGATCTTCAGCTGGGACACCGGGCCGATCGTGACCGCGCGAGACAGCGAGCGATCTGTACGATGTATTGGAGAGAATTAGCGCTGTCATTCAATCACAAAAGGGGCAGAGAATCCTGTGTGTGAAAAACTGTTCGCCGGCAGTTACCGCACTCGGAAAGGGGAGAATGCGCCAACAATAGCATCGACTTTAAGCGCTCACGCCAGGCCGGTTTACACAGCCAAGTCCTGATCGAATGACAAGGACGCAGAAGGCGACGGCTCTTCGCCCCTTGACCGCAACCTGCCCCCGTTCCAGTTTCGCCTGGTCAAAGGGGGCACAGGATGGCGCACGGATTCTCGCTATTGTTCAAGGCATTGGGCGTGGGCGCTGCCGCGCTGATGCTGATCGGTGCGAAGGCCCCGAAAGTCGGCGAGCTCGCTCCCGATTTCCAGATGACTCTGGTCGACGGCACCAAGGTTTCCATGGCGGATCTGCGCGGCAAGGTCGTGGTGCTGAACTTCTGGGCGACCTGGTGCGTACCGTGCCGCCAGGAGCTGCCGACGCTCGACACCTATTATAGGGCGCGGGAAAAGGCGGGCTTGCGCGTGTTCGCAGTCACCACCGAGGATTCGGTGCCGCTCTACGAGCTGAAGAAATTGTTCGCGGTCATGCACATCCCGGCAGTCCGCAGGATCAAAGGACCCTATGACATCCTGACCGGCGTGCCGACCAACTACATCATCGATCGGTCCGGCCATATCCGCTACGCCAAGGCGGGCGCTTTCGATCTCGACGCACTCAACGAAACGCTGATCCCGCTCCTGAACGAGCCGGCACCGCCGGAAATCCCCGCGACGCCGGCGACCTGATCTAGCGGGTCAGCGCGGCGACCCCGGGCAATTCCTTGCCCTCCATCCATTCGAGGAACGCGCCGCCCGCTGTCGAGACGAAGGTGAAATCCTCGCCGACTCCGGCCTGGTTGAGCGCGGCCACCGTGTCACCACCGCCAGCGACCGACACGAGCGAGCCGTCGCGCGTCAGCGCCGCCGCAGTGCGCGAGAGCGCTACCGTCGCGGTGTCGAAAGGCGGCGTCTCGAACGCGCCGAGCGGGCMGTTCCACACCAGGGTGCGGCAGTTCTTGAGCACATCGGCCAGCGCCTCGACCGCGGCGGGGCCGACATCGAGGATCATCTCGTCGGCCGCGACCTCATGGACATTGACGGTGCGCACCGGCGGATTGGCGCGGAATTCCTTCGCGACCACCACGTCATAAGGCAGATGGATCGTGCAGTTCGCGCGCTCCGCCGCCTCGAAGATTTCGTCGGCAGTCCCGGTCAGCTCATGCTCACACAGCGACTTGCCGACATCGACGCCGCGCGCGGCAAGGAAGGTATTGGCCATGCCGCCGCCGATGATCAGGTGATCGACCTTCGCGACGAGATGCTTCAGCACATCGAGCTTGGTCGAGACCTTCGCTCCACCGACCACCGCCGCGACCGGGTGCTCAGGGTTCCCAAGCGCCTTGTCGAGCGCGGTCAGCTCAGCTTCCATCGCCCGGCCGGCATAGGCCGGGAGCAGGTGAGCCAGTCCTTCGGTCGAGGCATGCGCACGGTGCGCGGCCGAGAAGGCATCGTTGACGTAGAGATCAGCGAGCTTCGCCATTGCGGCGGCGAGATCGGGATCATTCTTCTCTTCGCCGGCATGGAAGCGGGTGTTCTCGAGGATCGCGACATCGCCGGCCTTCAGTGTCGCGATCGCCTCGGCCGCCTCGTCGCCGACGCAATCTCCGATGAAACGCACCGGCCGACCAAGCACACCCTCATAGGGCTTCGTCACGAGCGCCAGCGACATCTCGGGATCGCGCTTGCCCTTGGGGCGGCCGAAATGAGCGAGGATCAGCACGATTGCGCCCTTGTCGGCGAGCTCGGTAATGGTCGGCAGCGTTGCGCGGAAGCGTGTGTCGTCAGTTACCGCGCCGTCGGCCATCGGGACGTTGAGGTCCTCGCGGACCAGCACGCGCTTGCCGGAGACATTGCCGATATCGTCGAGCGTCTTGAAAGCCTTGGTCATTCTTCCACCCTGATTGAATCGCCGATTCGAATATCGCCGCCGCTGATCACCCGCGCCAGTGCACCGCCGCGCCAGTCCGGCGTCAGCGCCGCTTTCAGCCCCGGCTCGATCTCTTCCATGCGGCTGCACGGATCGCATTCGATCATGATCTCGAGCACGACCTCGTCGCCGATCCGCACAATCGCGCCGGCGTCCTGCGGCAGGTCGAGCCCCTCGACCAGCAGGTTCGCGCGCCGTACCGACCAGTGATGATCAACCCCGAGTTCGGCCATCGCCGCATCCCAGTCGGCACGCTCGATCAGCGACACCTGCCGCTTCGGCTCCCGACCCGGCTTCACCGCCCCGCGAAAATCGCCGGCCAGGCCGCTCTCGACCGAGAGATGGGCGTGATCGAGCACCTCCATCGGGGCGCGGGGAAAGGCATGGCGAGCGATACCGCCCAACCTCCCCGTCGCGCCGATCGCCGTCATCAGATGAACGCCGCCATCGCGCCGGCGGTATCGACCATGCGGCTCGAAAAGCCCCATTCGTTATCGTACCAGCTGACGACGCGGACGAGCTTGCCGTCGAGCACCGCGGTCTCCAGGCTGTCCACGGTCGAGCTCGCCGATGTGTGCATCAGGTCGATCGAGACCAGCGGCTCGTCGGTATAGTCGAGGATGCCCTTCAAGGGGCCGCTCTCCGACGCCGCCTTCAGGATCGCGTTGATCTCGTCCTTCGTGGTGTCGCGCTTCGGCGTGAAGGTCAGGTCGATCAGGGACACGTCAGGCACCGGTACGCGGATCGCCGAGCCGTCGAGCTTGCCCTTCAGCTCAGGGAGCACCTCGCCCACCGCGCGGGCAGCGCCGGTCGTGGTCGGGATCATCGACATGGCGGCAGCGCGGGCGCGGCGCAGATCGGGATGGATCTGGTCGAGGATCTTCTGATCGTTGGTATAGGCATGGACCGTCGTCATCAGGCCGCGCTCGATGCCGACGCTGTCGTTCAGCACCTTGGCGACCGGCGCCAGGCAGTTGGTCGTGCACGAGGCGTTCGAGACGATATTGTGGCCAGCCTCGAGCTTGTCGTTGTTGACGCCGAACACCACCGTCAGGTCGACGCCCTTGGCCGGGGCCGAGATCAGCACCTTCTTCGCGCCGGCATCGATATGCTTCTGCGCGCTCTCGCGATCGGTGAAGAAGCCGGTGCATTCGAGGACGATGTCGACGCCGAGTTCGGCATGCGGCAGCTTGGCGGGATCGCGCTCGGCGGTGACGCGGATGCGCTTGCCGTCAACGACCAGGTCATTGCCTTCGGCCGAGACCGAGCCTGGATATTTGCCGTGCACCGAATCGCGGCTGAACAACCATGCGTTGGACTTGGCGTCGGCGAGATCGTTGATCGCGACGAGCTCCATGCCGGTATCGCTGCGCTCGAGAATCGCGCGTGCGACAAGCCGACCGATCCGCCCAAATCCGTTGATCGCTACCTTCACCGTCATCGTAGGAATCTCCCATCGCGAGTGCCGGCGCCGCGCGAAACGCGCGAAAAGCGAACCGGCGAGTCTTTCAAGTGCGCGCGGTCTTTGCGGTCGGCGGGCGCAGCCGTCAACCGTTGCAGCTCAAATCAAACTTGCCCCCCGGTGAAGCCATGCTATCCGGATGCGATGGCAGAAGAGACGCCACCGCCCCCGCTCGATCGTATCGACCGCGCCCTCGCCAGGATCGATGCCGCGCTCGGCGCGCGCGCGCGTGCAAGCGAAGACATGATCCGCCGCCATGCCGCGCTCCGCGCTCGCATGGAGGAAGCCGTCGCCGCGCTCGACGATCTCATCGCCAGGGCGCGCGGCGCCTGATGGCCGATGTCACGCTCACCATCGGCGATCGCCGCCACACAGTCGCCTGCCGCGACGGCGAGGAGCCGCAGCTCCGCAAGCTGGGCGAGATGCTCGACAAGCACTGGTCGACCGCCGCCCGCGCCTCGGGCGGGCTGAATGGCGAGCGGACCATGTTGTTCGTCGCGCTGATGCTCGCCGACCAGCTCGAAGAGGTCGAACGCCGCCCACCCGAAGGCGTGGGTGCGGCCCTGCTAGAAAAGGTCGCCGAGCGGCTGGAACGCCTTGCGGCGACCCTTGAGAATTAACCTTTCAGGGCTTATATCCGTCAGTGGCGGGCACTGCCCGGTACGAGCCTTACCGATTATCCCTGAGGCGATTATTCTTCCTAGGGGGTTGTCCCTGCGCAGGCCCTGGCCTGTCGTACATGATCCCCACCTGATGCTAACGGCGTCAGAGGATATTCAGGCAAACGGCCATGGCGGTCCCGCCACCGCTTTTCCGGCGGTGCGCCAATCTTCCATCCTTCCGCTTACCCTGCGAAGGCAGGGGCCCAGGTGGGGACATCCGAGGCTGAGCACGGTCCTTCATCACGGGGGCCTTCCCAACTGGGCCCCTGCCTTCGCAGGGGAAGAACTAGGTGACTAGCCTCCTCGACAAACCAGCCCTGCGCGCCCGCATCCGCGCCGAGCGCGACCTGCTCGTCGCCGGGCACCCGCCCGCGATCGAGCCGCTGCCGCAATTCCTCGCCCGCCTAGAACATGGCCTGACCATCGCCTCCTATGTCCCGCTGGGCAGCGAGGCCGACCCCTCTCCCCTCGCCCGCGCCGCGGTCGAGCATGGCTGCATGATCGCCCTTCCCCATGTGACCCGCAGCACCGAGCCGATGCGCTTCCTCGCCTGGGACAGCGAAGAGGATCTGATCTCTGGCCCCTATGGGCTCCAGCAGCCGCATCACGAGGCGCCGGCGCTGGCGCCCGACATCATCCTCACGCCGCTTGTCGCGTTCGATTCGCATCTCAACCGCCTCGGCCAGGGCGCCGGCTATTACGACCGCGCCTTTATTCGCTTTCCCGATGCATGGCGGGTCGGGGTTGCGTGGAGCATGCAACAGGTCGAAAGCCTGCCCGCCGAGCCGTGGGACGTGCCGCTCCACGCGGTGGTCACGGAGCGGGGATGGATCATCCCCTGATGAGCCCCGACCAGAAAGAGCCGAGCATGAACACCACCCCAAGCTGGCGCAAACCCGTCGGCGCGCTCGCCATCCTCGCCCTGTTCGTCGTCTGGGTCATATTGGTCGCGAGCCTGTCGCCCTGGATCGGCCAGTGGCACTGGCTGCTCCAGCTGATCTTCTATGTGGTGGCGGGAATCGCGCCGCTATGGCTATTCCCGATGCGCCGCATGCTGGCCTGGATGGAGACCGGCCGCTGGCGCTGATTCGGCGATGGGATATCGGGGAATGGCGCGAGTGACGGGGCTCGAACCCGCGACCTCCGGCGTGACAGGCCGGCGCTCTAACCAACTGAGCTACACCCGCTTGGAAAGCGTGAGGCGGCGCAACTAGGCGAGGTGCCGGGGGCTGTCAACCGGGCATGGCGCGGGTTTCCGCGGTCTGGCCGATTGGGGGCGACGGGTAAAATGGGAGGCATGCGAATGGAAGCACGTCTTTGGTCAGCATCTCGTACCAAAAGGACGCAGTTCGGTTCGAGCGACGAGCGCCGCCTCCCCGCATTTGTCGAATGATCAGCCCACGCTGCGGACAGGGCGCCGTTTTCCCTGTTAATCGCCCGTAACAGGGAAAGAACAGGGAAAGAAAATTTTTCTTGCCCGTTTTCGGCCGATTTGTTGGAAATATTATCTTTTATTATCATGTATTTAAACCATGTTTTCGCTGTTATTCGATAACAGGGAAAGCGAAATGCGGAACAGGGAAACGTTTTGGCGATAACAGCGAAAGATCGGCGAATAACAGGGAAGCTTGATTCAACGGCAACGCGAGATCGGCTTTTATGATGCGATTCTTCATGAGGAGGACGCTGACATGACCGAGCATAGAATTGAATCAAATGAGGACGCGGCTGCCGAAGCGGATCCGGTCGCGCTCCGCGACTGGAGGATCGGGAAAGGCAAGCCGCCCGTTGAGTGCCAGTTCCCAAAAGGACGATCGGGCAACCCGGCAGGCAGGCCGCGCCGGTCCGGCGCGCCGGGCGACCGGTTGCGCGGCGCAGACGAGCCGACCCGGCAGACGATTCTCGATGAAGCTTACCGGACGGTCGAGGTGCGCGAGGGCGATTCCGTCCTTACTCTGTCGATGAACCAGGCAGTGTTCCGCGCCATCGGCAAGGCGGCATTGGACGGCAACCAGCGTGCACAGGAGCGCTGGGCGGCGATGGTGCAGGCGGCGGAATATGAGCAGAAGCGGGCGCAACTGGCGATCTTCAATGTGATCGAGCGCGAGGAGAAGGAACGGGCTGCGAAGCGGCGGGAGCGGCTCGGGACTGAGGACAAGTATGATCCCTATGCGGAGGATATCATCGTCGACCAGCGATCGGGATCAGTGGTGATCCGGGATGTTGGGGAGGAGGATGGGGGCTGACGCGCGCGATGTCCTGGGCTGGAGATGCGGCCCGAAACCACGCGATGAGTGTATTTGGTAAACTGGCGCCGTAACTGCGGTCATGACATATTGCGCTTTCTCCCCCAGATGTTAGCTTGAGTTCGGCGCGGGCTGAAAGAGCATTTTCATGCGGCGCCACCGCCCGTTTTGCTTTCAGCGGCGCGGAACCCGGGGGAAGTAAGACATGGCTGGTATTTGGTGTGTGGACGAGCGGTTCGCGCTGCGCGATTCTAGCGGCGGTCAGATCGTTCCGGGCGTGAGCTCGATCAGCGGTGCGGATTCGGCCAATCACGCTCATGCCCGTCTGGCACATTCGTGACGGCGCCCTCGAAGCTCGCCGCGGCCGAAGGGCCGATCCTGACGCTTCTCGAAGCGGCGGACGGGACGCAGATCACCGGCAAGACCGACGCCGGCAGCACCGTCGCCGTCACTTTCGTCAATGGCGCAATCCAGCTGGTCAAGCAGGCGAGCGTGATCGGCACCGACTTTACGGTTTCGCTCACCGCGGCTGAGATCGAGATGCTCGGCGAAGGTTATGTAAAATATTCCGCGGTCGCCTCGACGGGCGGCATCGATAGCGCCCCCTCCCCGACCAGCCAGTTCTTCTTCACGCACCAGCCGATCGTCGATGCGCTCACGCGGCTGGATAGCGGCGGATCACTGGCGGCGCTTAGTGCTGAGTCCTCGATCGGCGTGACGGCGCTCGCGGGTGGCGGATTCGCCGTGCGCTGGGTGGTCGACGCCAATGGCGACGGCAATCCCGACGGGATGGCGGTGCAGCGGTACGCGGCCGACGGCGCGAAGCAGGGCAGCCCGACCATGCTGCAGGGCCTGTCGAGCGAGTTGCTGATGCATGGCGACCATGTCAACGCATTCGATCTCGCGGCGCTCGATGGCGGCGGCTATGCGCTGAGCTACTCGATGGCGCAAACGCGCAACTTCCATCAGCCGACGCTGACGAGCTTCAACGCGGCCATCCCCGTGAGCGTCCCGATCGTCGGGCGGCCGACCGTTATCGTCGTCTTCAACACCCCCCCGGCTGGCGCGACTTACTCGCTCAGCGCGATCGGCCCCAACGGCTCGCCGGTAACGATCCCGCTTACGCTGCAGAACAGCGAGATCGTAATCACCCAGGCGATTCTCGATCAGATCGGCGTACAGGATCGCACGACATTGCTGATAGGCGGGCTGCCCGCGGGGCAAAGCGTGAGCCTGCTCATCGAGGCGGCGGAAGACGCCATCTATGATCCGGCCAGCGCGCTGCACAGCGTGGCCCGTTCGGTCAATGTCAGCGCAGCGCCGAACGCCACCTCAGGCAGCGCAACGCTCGGCCTCCCGGCCACCGGCCGGGTCGAATCCTTCCATATCGACACCGCCACCTTCGCGGAGGGCGCCAACCATACCTATTTGCTGCTGATCAATACGCCGTGGGACGGCCATGCGATCAACCTCGGCGGCGTTGCGGGCGCGATCGTTGCGCCCAACGGCCAGATCCAGATTTCGGTCACGCCTGATGCCAATGGCAATGTCGCGGTGCCGCAATCGATTCTCGACCAGATCGGGATTCACGACGCCTCCATCTACCTCGCGGTGATCGGTCTTCAGCCTGGCACGACCGTGACCGGCTCGGTCGGAGTGCGCGACGCCATCAGCCTGCCGGAAGGCGTGTTCGTCCAGCATTTTGGCGCTGACGGCGTGTCGCTTGGGGATCCCGGTGCGAGAATCGATACTGGCGGCACAGCCGCAGGGTTCGATACGTACGGGGTGCTTGCCGACACGGCAATCGGCGTAACGCCGCTCGCTGGCGGCGGTTATGCGGTGCGCTGGCTGACGGACAGCAGCGGCGATGGCTATGCCGACGGGATCGCCGTGCAGCGTTATGGCGCCGATGGCACGAAGCAGGGCAATGTGACCGTGCTGCAGGGCCTGTCGGAAACCCTGTTGCATGACATTAACTCATTTGGTGCCAATCTGGCGTCGTTTAATCTCGCCGCCCTCGATAATGGCGGCTTTGCGTTGAGCTATGCGATAACGCTGACGAGCTTCAGCCATTCGGTGAATCTGACAACGGGCGCCGCCAACCAGACACTCCCCATCCCCGTCGTCGGCCATCCCACCAGCTTCACCATCAATGCCGCGCCGCCGGGAGCAAGTTTCGCCCTTGTCGGCACGGGCAATGCCGGAACCACTGTGACCATTCCGCTGACGGTGCAGAACGGCGTGATCACCGTCACCAACGCGATTCTCGATCAGTTGAGCATCGACAATCGCATGACGTTGGCAGTGACCGCGCCGCAAAGCGCCAACATCCAGGTGACCATCAACGTACAGGAAGATGTCAGCTACGATTCGAACAGCGCGCTACGCGACGTCAGCCGCAGCTCTGTCGTTGTCGGCCCCCAGGGCGGCGCGTCGGGCAGCGCCGTGCTGAATGTGCCGAACGCGCGCGCCGAGCACTTCCACATCGATTCGGCAACTTTCGCGGCGGGCGCCAATCATACCTATTTGCTGGTCGTCAACCCGATCGAGGACGCCCACAACTTATTCGTCAACTTCGTCCCCGGTGCCACATTGTTGCCGAACGGCCAGGTCCAGATCAGCGTGACGCCTGATTTCAACGGCGACATCACGGTGCCGCCGGAGCTCCTCGGCGCGATCGGGAACGGCGACGCCCAGATCTATCTGGTCGTGGGTGGCCTGCAGATCGGCTCAACGCTGAGCGGCACCGTGGCGGTGCATGATGCGATTCCCGCCCCTTCTGGTGTATTCGTGCAGACCTTCGGGGCGGACGGCGCCGCGCTCAACAACGGCAATGTAGCAATCAGCGGCGCCGCCTCCCCTCCGGCCTATGATGCGGACACCGAGATTGGCGTGACACCGCTCGACGGCGGCGGGTTCGTTGTACACTGGGCGGTGGACAATGACGGCAACGGCAGCGCGGACGGCTTCGCGGTGCAGCGCTATGGCGCCGACGGGGCCAAACAGGGCGGCGTAACGCTGCTCCAGGGCATATCGAGCGACCTCATAACGCATGGCGACCATATCGGGTCGGTGGATTTCGCCGCGCTCGCCAATGGCGGCTATGCGCTCAGCTACGCGATCGAGCTCGAACGTTTCGCGCATTTCGCAACTGTTTCGGCGGGGGCGGCGAATCAAGCGCTTTCGATTCCGATCGTCGGACGCCCGGCCAGCCTCTACATAGTCGATGCGCCACCGAACGCCGCCTTTACGCTGACCGGAGTGGGCAATGGCGGCGGCCAGGTGAGCGTTCCTGTGACGGTGCAGAACGGCGCCATCACGATCACCCAGGCGATCCTTGATCAGTTCGGCGTCGATGATCGCATGACGCTGATGGTGACCGGGCTGAACGCGGGCGAGTCGGTCGCTGTGAACGTGGTGACGGTGGAAGACATCACCTATGACCCGACCGCCGCGCTCCATGACATAAGCAGCAGCTTTACCCTCACGGGACCCCAGGGCGCGGCCTCGGTCGGTGCCGTCCTTCGCGCCTCGACCGGGCGCGGCGAGGCCTTCCATATCGATTCCGCAACCTTCGCGGCCGGGGCGACCCCCAGCTACAGGCTGACAATCAATCCGATTCAGGATGGCCACTTAATTAACATCAACGGCATCGCGGGGGCGACGCTCACCTCGAACGGCCAGATTCAAATCACCGTCACCCCCGATGCCAATGGCAATATCGCAGTGCCGCAAGCGATCCTAGACCAGCTCGGTGTGCATGATGCCGGCATCTATCTGACCGTGTTCGGCCTGCAGATCGGCTCGACCTTCAGCGGCACGGTGAGCGTACACGATCCGATCCATCAGCCCGAAGGCGTGTATGTGCAGACCTTCGGCGCGGACGGCGTCGCGATCAGCGCCGACCTGCATCTCGTCGGCGGCAGCACGGACGATGTGCTGCTGGGCGATATCGGCAACGACACTTTAACCGGCGGCGACGGTAACGACGTGTTGGACGGCGGGGCCGGCCACGACCTTATGATCGGCGGCCTCGGAAGCGATGTCTATATCGTCGACAATATGGCCGACATCGTCGTCGAGAATGCCGATGAGGGCTTCGACAACATCGTAACCTCGCTCGATAATTATGTGCTCAGCGAAACCGGCAATGTCGACCAACTGACGCTGCTCGGCAGCGCGATCACTGGCTCCGGCAATAGCTTAAGCAACATCATAACGGGTAATGCGCTCGGCAACATTTTGTACGGCAAAGCCGGCGACGACTGGATGGCGGGTGGCGCAGGCGCCGACACGGTCGACGGTGGCGACGGCAACGATGTCCTGTTCTCGCAAGATCGGGACCCGTATGCCTATGCGTTTTTCAGCTACGCCGGCATTTCCACCGATCTCGGGACAGAGGCCGATACGCTGATCGGCGGCAACGGCGACGATTATATCTACGCCGGATATGGCGACAATGTCGATGGCGGTGCGCAGGGGGCCTTCGGCAATCGGCTGTATATCTCCTTCCAGGGAGCGACCAGCGGCGTCAATGCCGACTTCCGGCTGCTCCAGACCCAGTCTGCGATCACCATCGGTGGCGGCATTATCACCAATATCCAGAGTGTCGGCTATCTCGAGGGCAGCCAGTACGACGACGTCCTGGCTCCGATCGATTCCTTTTTCGCGCTGGAGGCGACTGTCTATGGACGTGGCGGGAACGACCGGCTCATCAGCGGCGCGGGTAGTGACACGCTGATCGGCGGCACTGGCAATGACACCTACGTGGTCAACAGGCTGGACGACATTATCGTCGAGAATGCCAATGAGGGCACCGACACGATCGAGACGGCGCTAACCTATTCTCTTGCCGGGCTGACCGATGTCGAGAATCTGACGCTGACGGGAACCGCTGCGGTGAACGGCACGGGCAACGCCCTGGCGAATGTGCTGATCGGTAATGCCGCAGCCAACACGCTGACCGGCAACGATGGCGCGGATATACTGAACGGCAATGGCGGCGCGGATACGCTGATCGGCGGGCTTGGTGATGACCTTTATGTGATCAGTGACGCCTCGACCGTGATCGTCGAGAATGCCGGCGAGGGCAGCGACACGATCAAGTCTTCGGTCAGCTATGTGCTGGGTGCCGGGGTTGAGGTCGAGACGGTGCGGCTGATGGGTACGGCCAACCTCGATCTGACCGGCAATGCCGGTTCCCAGAGCCTGGGCGGCAACAGCGGCAATAACGTGCTCGACGGCGGCGGTGGCGGCGACAATATGAAAGGCGGAGCCGGCAACGACACCTACATCGTTCGCAGCGCTGGCGACCATATCGTCGAAGTCGCGGGCGAAGGCGACGACACCGTGAGGGCGGCGCTCAGCTTCACCCTGGGTGCAGCCGTACAGGTCGAGCATCTGATGACGGTGGACGCGACCGCGACCACCGCGATCAACCTCACCGGCAACGCCTATAGCCATGATATTCAGGGCAATGCCGGCGTCAATGTGCTGACCGGAGGGTCGGGCAACGACGTTCTCGACGGCGGTACCGGTGCGGATCAGATGCAGGGCGGCACCGGCAGCGACAGCTATTTCGTGGACGATGCCGCCGACACGGTGTTCGAAGCGAATACCGGCGGCGTCGATTACGACACCGTGGTGGCCACGGTCAGCTGGGTGCTGGGCGCAGGACAGGAAGTCGAGCGCTTGCGCGCAGGCCCGGGCACCGATCCGATCAACCTTACCGGCAATGAGTTCGGCCAGAAGATCCAGGGCAATGAGGGTGCGAATATCCTGCTCGGCGACGGCGGCAATGACGTGATCATATC